>DHIZ01000096.1 GCA_002404055.1 Chloroflexi bacterium UBA4733 | reverse complement strand
GAATACCTTCCGGATAGGCTCTTACTCTTTTGGCGGCGCTCTATAGACGTTGACATCGACACTGGTTCGGTCATCTCGGATGAGGCCGCCCAACGTGTCGGCAAGGCTCAGTTCTGCCGGCGCGGGCGCGTAGTCGGTGAAAAAGTGGGCGATCCGTCGCCGTAGGGCAAGAGCCGTGGCCTGGTGAAGCCGGGCGACGCGCCGCCGACGACTGAGGTAAGCGGCATCGACAGCGGTCATGAACCGAAAGTTGACGATCATGTCGTCGATATCGCGTGCCGCATCCTGCCAAGAAGGTAAGAAGAAGGTGTGGTAATAGCCGTCGCCGGATCGGACCAGCCTCGGTTCGGCGATGTCGGCGTCGGTGAGCCGTTCGATTCGGGCGACGAGTCGGGCGCGGTTCCTCCGGCCTTTCTCTGGCCCAAAGAAATCGCAAGTATGCGGCATGACGATGACGGGATCGGCACGGACGGCGATACCGTGTAACACCTGGGACCTGGTAGGCACGTCCAGACCCTCTGCAGTCGGCTGGGACGCCATTGGCTCCTGAAAACGGTCATTGATCTCAGGATGGCGGGCGATCAAGGTAGGAACTCCCCAGAATATGTCGCCTTGCTGTATCTCGTCCGCTTCGCTGACGGCTGTGTAGAAGCGAGCTCGCCTCGGATACCAGGCCACGCCTACGTTCGCCCCACACGCTGGGGCCAGGTGGATGGCGCGTAAAAGTCCTGAATCATCGCATCGGTATCCGCCGGCGTTGGCCGGGAGCCAAAAAGCCGTTCATGAGGGTCAAGTCCGCTGGCACGCAGTTCCTCAATTTGCTGTTTCAGTGGGCCGCCTACTGCTCGCAGGAGCAATTGAGTCAACTGGGAAAAACTGCCGTCGGCGACCGCGTCTGCCAATTCATCAGCCAGCAGTGCCTCGCTGGGAGCCAGCGAGGCACTGCGCACTACCGCTGTTCGCGCCATCTGTGTTCCCCTCCCATGGTTTCTCACACCAGCAATCCTTTCAGGTTCGCAACGGTTTATAACAGATCGTCCGGCAAAACGCAAATAGGCGCCTTCGGCTCTTGGCGCCCAGCCGCCGTGCGAGCGCGTTATCTTGGGGACGTCGCCTTCGCCAACCCGATACCCCGCTCGTGGCCGCCGACGTAGTACAGATACAGCGCCTCGTCCTGCACCAGCAGGAACGGGTCGCGCACGTCGTCGGCTTCCCAGGGCAACTCCGGTGCGAAGACGATGCCTCGGCGCTCCAGCGGCCCCCACTCCAGCCAGTCGCGGCCATGCAGGGGCAGGGAGGCCAGCTTGATCTCCTCGCGGGAGAGGTCGGGTCGCGTCAGCGTGGAGTAGAGGATGTGCAGCGTGTCGCCAGCCAGCAGGACCGCCGTGTGGCGGATACGGTCGTACTCTTCTTCGGCCGCTTCCGGGCGGATCAGCGGGTTGTGCGGCCAGTGCTCCCAGGCGACGCCGTCGGGCGAGCGCGCCAGGCCGTGCGCCTTCTCGGCCTTGTAGAGGCCGTACCACCATTCCTGGTAACGGAAGATGCGCACGTAGGCTGCTGTGTTCTCGTCGCCCGTTTGCTCCTCGGTGGCGGTCAGGATCGGCTCGGGCGAGATCAGCGTCCAGTGCAGCAGGTCGGTGGATGTGGCCAGGCAGGTTTGCTGGCCACCACCCCTGGGCAAGGCCAGGCCGTGGAAGTAGAGCCAGAATGGCGCCGCCGGCCGGTCGGGCCGGTAGACGATCTCCGGTGAGGAGATGTGGCCGCGCAGGCCGGTTACGTCGTCTAACCGGAGGAAGGGGTTGCCGGCGTAGGGAGTCCAGGGTCCCTCCGGGCGCGCGGCCGTGGCCAGCCCCATAGCGCGGCTGTGGTGCGGCGCGTAGAACAGGTAGTAGCGGTCGAGCGGCTGTGGCAGCGCGCCGCCGAAGGCTTGTGTATCGACGACGGTCGGGAAGATGACCGTAGGTCGAGAGGGCGTTTCGGCAAACGACCAGGGCACGGCGCGCAAATCAAGGAGCGGTTCGGCGCTCACGCGAGTAAAATGCCAGTCGATATCGCCCATGTTGTCCTCCATGCTTGCTATCATAGGGGTATGGTAGCGTTTGCAATGGCTCGGTGAAATACCTTCTGCGCATCCTCGGCTATGTCCGCCCCTACATGCAACTCACCGGCGGCATCCTCGCCACCATCCTGGCGCTGGCCGTCACCAGCCTGACGCCGGCCTGGCTCACCAAACTGATCATCGACGGCGCCATCCCGAATATGCAGGCACGCCTGCTGGTGGGCCTGGTGCTGCTCTATTTGCTGATCATCGGCGCCAACGCTGCGTTGAGCGCCTTGCAGAGCTACATGGTCCAGATTCTGGGCCAGCACGTCATCCAGGACTTGCGCAACGAGGTCTTCCGGGCGGTTCAGGCCCAATCCATGAACTTCTTCGACAAGTATGAGACGGGCCAACTCATGTCGCGGGCCACCAGCGACGTCAGCCTGATCCAACTGTTTATCAACAGCGCACTGCTCAACATCATCGGCAGCACCTTTACGCCGCTGGTCGCGCTGGTGATCCTCTTCCGCATCGACGTCAAGTTGACGCTGCTGGTGCTCCTGGCGGTACCGCCCCTGCTGGTGATTCAGGTGCAGATCGCCCGCATCCGCCGCTACTGGCGGTCGATCCAACGTAAGATCGGCGAGTTGAGCGTCGTGCTGCAGGAGAGTCTGGTGGCGATAAAGCTGGTCAAGGCGTTCAACCGGCTGGCAGCGGAAGCGCAGCGCTTCAACGGCGCCAACTGGCAGATCCGCCAGGAGCGGCTGTGGGCGCAACGCCGCTCCTTGATCCTGGGCCAACTGCAAGGCCTCTGTACCTCCCTGGCTTCCGTGCTCGTCCTGGCCGTCGGCGCCGAACAGGTGATGGCCCACGTGATGACCATCGGCACGCTGGTCGCCTTTCAACGCTACGTCAACCTGCTGTTCCAGCCCTTCCAGCGGGTGGCGAGCATCAACCAGACGGTGCAGATGGCGACGGTCGCCGCCGAGCGCGTGTTCGAGGTGCTCGATGCCCCCATCAGCGTCCATGATCCCGAAACACCTACCGCCTTTCCACCGCTGCGCGGCGCTGTGACCTTCGAGCACGTCTCCTTCAGGTACCCCACCGGCCGCCGGGTGCTGCACGACCTGAATCTGCACATCCCCGCCGGGCAGACGCTGGCCATCATCGGCCCCAGCGGCGCCGGCAAGTCCACGCTGGTCAGCCTGATCCCCCGCTTTTACGATCCCTCGCGCGGACGCATCCTGGTCGACGGCCACGACGTGCGCGAGTACCGCCTGCGCGACCTGCGCACGAGCATCGCCATGGTGCTGCAGGAGACCTTCCTGTTCAACCTGAGCGTCCGCGACAACATCCGCTATGGACGGCCCGATGCCGGCGATGCTGAGGTGATCGCGGCGGCGCAGGTGGCCGACGCGCACCGCTTCATCTGCGAAGACCTCTCGGACGGCTATGACACCATCATCGGCGAGAAGGGCGTGCGCCTCTCCGGCGGTCAGCGCCAACGCCTGGCCATCGCCCGTGCCATCTGCGCCGACCCCAGCATCCTGATCCTGGACGAGGCCACTTCCAGTGTCGACACGCGCACTGACGCGACGATTCAGAAGGGACTGAGCGAGCTGCTGGCCGGTCGCACCACCATTCTGATCGCCCATCGGCTGTCGACCGTGCATAAGGCCCAGCAGATTCTCCTGCTGCACGGTGGTCGAGCGCTCGCCATCGGCACGCACGAGCAACTGATGCAGAGCAGTCCGGAATACCGGCGGCTGCACGACTTGCAGAGCGACCAGAACGGCGTTGCCGACGCCGCGATCACTGCCCTCTTCGCCGAATTGGACCAGAAGGAGGCGGCCGAAGCAGCCGCCCTGGCAGGCGCCCGATGAAGATGCGCGACCTGCGGGAGACGGCGGTTGCCGATCGTCCCGTCGACGTGAACGGCACCCTGCGCCGGCTGGCCGGCTACCTGGCTCCCTATCACCTGCTCATCCTCCTCTCTATCGTCGCCAGCATCGGCCTCTCGCTACTGACCTTGCTTCCGGCCATGCTGACGCGCACCATCATCGACACGGTCATTCCCAGCAACAGCGCCGCGCAAGCGCTGGAGGTGGGGCTGCTGCTGGCGCTCGTCTACGCCGTGCGCGCGGTGATGATCGTCGTCAACCAGTACATCATCACCTGGGTGGGCCAGCAACTCGTCTACAACCTGAGCAAAGAGCTCTTCGGCCACGTTCAGCGCCTGCCCATGCGTTTCCACGAGAGCATGGAGACCGGCCAGATTATGTCTCGCGTCACCAACGATGTCGGCTCCTTGCAGCAGGCGCTGCTGGGCGGCGCCGTCAACGCCGCCGTCAGCGTCCTCAACCTCGTCGTGTATCTGGTCGTGCTGCTGCTCTTGGACTGGCAGATGACGCTGCTGATCCTGACCACGGTGCCGGCCACGGTCGCCACCAGCATCATGGTCTCCGGCGCACTGCGCCCACTCTACCGCGACGTGCAGGCCAAGATCGGCGCGGTGACAGCGTCGTTGCAAGAGAATGTGGCCGGCATCCGGGTCAGCAAGGCTTTCGCCCGCGAGCAACGCAGCATCACCCAGTTTGCCGAGCGCATCCAGGACAACTACGACGCCAGCACGCGCACGGCCCGCATCCAGGCCGGCTACGGACCCACCACCCAACTCATCGGCGGCTTCGGTACCTGCCTGATCCTCTGGTACGGCGGCTCCCAGATCATGGGCCAGAATCTCAGCCTGGGTGAACTGGTGGCCTTCATGAGCTACGTCACGCTCTTCTACCAGCCGATCAACTCCCTCACCAGCGTCAACAACACCCTGCAGCAGGCGCTGGCCTCCGCCGACCGCGTCTTCCAGTTCCTGGACGAAACCCCCGAAGACCTGGACCCACCGGACGCTTTCGTGCTGGAGCACGTGACCGGCCGCGTCGACTTTCGGCACGTCTGGTTCGGCTACGACGTGGGCCAGCCGGTGCTGAAGGACATCGACCTGCACGTCCGGCCCGGCGAGATTATCGCCCTGGTCGGCACCACCGGCGCGGGCAAGACCAGTCTCGTCAACCTGATCCCGCGCTTCTACCTGGTCACGGATGGCAGTGTAGAGATCGACGGCCACGACATCCGCAACGTGCGCCTGGACTCCTTGCGCTCGCAGATTGCCGTCGTCCTGCAGGAGACGTACCTCTTCGCCTCCAGCGTCCGCCAAAACATCGCCTTCAGCCGGCCCGAAGCATCGGACGACGAGGTGATCGCGGCGGCCCGGGCTGCCAACGCGCACGAGTTCATTATGGCCATGCCCGACGGCTACGAGAGCGACATTGGCCAGGGCGGCTCCAAACTCTCCCGCGGTGAACGCCAACGCCTGGCTATCGCCCGCGCCATCCTGGCCGACCGGCCGATCCTGATCCTGGACGAAGCGACCTCCGACGTGGACCGCGAAACAGAAGCATTGATCCAACACGCCCTGGAGCGCGTCATGCGCGGCCGCACCACCTTCGTCATCGCCCACCGCCTGGCCACTATCCGCAAAGCCGACCGCGTCCTGGTAATGGAGCACGGCCGCATCATCGAGCAAGGCTCCCACGAGGAACTCTTGCGCCTGGGTGGCGCCTATGCCCGGTTGCACCAGATGCAGTTCGCGGACGGGGCGGTAAAGGCGAATGATGGCTGAGACGGCGCGGTCTACCTTTGCTCTCGTGCTCCCATTTCGGCCGATCTCCCAGGGGTCGGGAGGCAGGGCGTTGTTTCAAGAGCGAGTTAGAGCGGCCGCCGCTGCTGCCTTCCACGGACAGACGCCGCATATCACGTATGTTGAAGTCGGCCAAGCTGCAAGTCAGGTGCTATCGTTCGGTCAGATCGGAAAATAGGTAATGAGCATTACAACCGACATTGGTCGCTACTTGGAAGCCGCACGAATCGACCAATTGGCGTCGGACCTCCAGCAAAAAGGGTACGCGGTCCAGAGGGAGTACCAATCGGGAGATGTCCAATACGACCTCGTGGCGAGCAGAGGTCCGGAGCGCGTTGTTTTTGAAGTCAAGGCGCTCTCGCAAATGACTGGCAGCAGTCGACAAATTCAGGAACTTCGCAAACGGGCCTTCGACGAAGGGTTCACGGAGTTCCGTCTGGTTGTCGTGACGCCGCCCCACGAGACGAGCGTCTCCGTACCAGGATTAAACCGGATACTTGCCGACTATATGCGAGACCACGTTCCGCAGGCGCTGTTAGCTGCGGCGAGCAACGTGCGCATTGAGAACGTGAGCAATCTGGAGATCAGCGCGATCAGCGTTACCACTGAAGGCACAGATATCAGAGGCAAAGGTGTGGTAGAGGTGACCCTAGAATATGGCGGGAGTCGTGACTCTGAAACGAGTGTCGATGACTTTCCCTTCCGGTTTCACATTCTCCTCGGCCACGACCTGCGGCTCAGTGAGATGTATGAACTGGAACCGGATACGTCCAGCCTCTCTGAGCTATAGGCGTTTGGCAGAGACACGCAGCGCTGGCGAGCACGAGAACCGAAGCCACGCGAGGGGATGGGTACACTACAGCCATATGCATCAGGCGGAGAGGGGAGCGGACGTCATGGTCGTGGCGGCACTGAGCAGACCTTGCACGATTGAAGATCTGGACCACTTTCCCGACGATGGCAAGCTGCGCGAGATCGTTGATGGACAGGTGGTGGAGTGGGACGTGACGAACATCGACCACGGCTTCTTTGCCGGCGTCCTGGCACGTATCCTCGGCAACTTTGTCCTTCAGCACCGCCTCGGCATGGTGACCACCAACGATGCGCTGGTGCGCATCCTGGGAAGTGCCTCCCATGTGCGCGGCGCCGACATCGCCTTCTTTTCTCGCCGCCGGATACCCAAGGACCGTCGTGTCGGGGCAACCACCACAACGCCGGACTTCGTCATCGAAATTCTGTCCCCAACCGACCGAGCAGTGGATGTCCAAGAGAAGATTCATGACTGGTTGCGCTCCGGTGTCCGGCTCCTATGGTACATCGACCCGATGAAAGGTATGACCGCCGTCTACACGGGCGACCACCTCACCTATGTCGATGCAGGTGAGTTCCTGGAAGGCGGTGACGTGCTCCCCGGCCTGTCCCTGCGCGTACAGGACGTCTTCGACGAACTGGCCGAGATCGATGCTCTAGCTAATTCCGACAGCTACTAGCGCTATTGCGTCTGCTGTGCCGTCACCGGATAATGGATGACGAAGAATTGGAGGTGGTGGCATGGCTGTGCTTGAACAGGAATCGGACGTGCATGTTCAGGAGGTTACGCCCGAGGAAGGTCGAGCCATTGTCGATCGTGCTGTGCGCCGCTATCTTCACATGAGCGGGGAGCAATTCTTGAAAGCCTGGGATGCAGGCGCGTTTGATGACGATCCAGACCGTCCCGAAGTAATGAGCGTGGCGATGTTGCTCCCCTTTGCCCGCTAGGGTACCGCTCCACCCATCGCGCCCGCCAAATCACCCGCCCGTAAACGGGCGGGC
>DHIZ01000113.1 GCA_002404055.1 Chloroflexi bacterium UBA4733 | reverse complement strand
TCTCCGTCGCTCGGGTACCCGCTTACGGGTGCTGCCAGCAACAGCAGCGTCCACTCCTCGACTACCTCACCGCCGTCTGCTCCGCACAGCACGCCGGCCAGCCTATCCCTTCTCTGTTCCCTTGCCCCCCGTGAACGGGTACGATGCCGCTGGTCGTTGACGCCAACATTCTGGTGGCAGAATTACTTCGATTCCGTGGTCAAGAGTTGGTCGGAAACGTCCGGCTCGAGTTGTCAATCGCTGAACGAGCATGAGGTGAAGCGCGTCACGAGTTGCGCCGGAGAGTCTCATTGCTGGTTCGGAACGGTCGCGTTTCTCAGGCGGCTGGCGACGAGTTGCTCAATCGCGCCCTACGTCTCATCCATAACCGCATCGCTGTCGTGCCGGCAGAACGGTATAAAGCCCTGGAAGGTAAGGCACTGAAGCGAATCCCTCGTGATCCAGACGACTGGCCCACGGTCGCCGCCGCGCTCATATTGGAGGCGGGCATCTGGACCCGCGATGCCGACTTCCTGGGCTGCGGCTGCGCGACTTGAGTTACTGAGACGTTACTGTCCGAACTAGAGGCAGAACCACCTCCTTCAGAGTCACTCGAACCGCGACTGTAGCGGTCGCAGCGGCCCTGCCCGGAAGATCGCCGCATCCATCGTCGGCAAAGGGTCGGCCACCAACGGCGTGAATGGCAATTTGTCCAGCACGTCGCGCTGCACGTCGATGCCGGGCGCGACTTCGACCAGGCGCAGCCCAGCTTCCGTCAGTTCAAATACCGCTCGCTCGGTGACGAAGAGAACCGGCTGTCGACGGCGCAAGGCTTCCTCGGCGGAGAAGGTGGTCTGCGCCACCTCGCGCACGAACTTGGGGTAGCGCCCTTCCTGCAGGATGCGCAAGGCGCCATCGCCGCTGGCAACACGTAGACCACCGGAAGAAAACGTGGCGCAGAAGACGACCTTGCGCGCCGGTTGGGTAATGTCGATGAAGCCGCCACAGCCCGTCATTCGCCCACCGAGCTTGCTGACATTGACATTGCCGGCGTTGTCAATTTCGCCCGCACCCATATAGCAAAGGTCGACGGCGCCACCGTTGTAATAGTCGAACTGCTCAGCGTGGCCGATGATGGCGTCCGGGTACTGCGCCACGCCAAAGTCCCCACCGCCCGCCGGGACGCCTCCGGCAGTGCCCGACTCGATGCTGAGGGTGATCTGCGCTGCAACGCCGGCCTCGGCGGCCACCGGACCCACGGCGTCGCCGGGGATGCCGGTGCCGAGATTGACCAGTGCCCCTGGGAAGAGCTCCAACGCCGCCCGCCGCCCGATGAGCATGCGTACGTCCAGGGCCAGGTCGTGACTGCTGCTTGCTGTCAAAACAGGAACTTCCCGCCCCCCACCTGCGGCAATCAAGGGCGAGTGGAAAGCCCAGGACGACGTCTGGCGGTGCGTCTCGTCCGGCTGCTCAGCGACGACGAGCACATCCACCAGCATCCCCGGCAGGGCGACGTGCAAGGGCGGCAACGCGCCCGGCTCGACCAGGCGCTTCACCTGGCAAATGACGATGCCCCCTGAGTTCTTGGCAGCCTGTGCCAGCGTCAGCAGTTCTAGCCGCAAGGGTTCTTCCTCGGCCATGACATTGCCGGCGGTGTCGGCGGTCGTGCCGCGCACGATGGCGACGTGGATCGGGAACGACTTGTACCAAAGCGCTTCCTGGCCGCCGAGTGTGATCAACTCCACCAGCGACTGCTCAGCCATCGCCCGCGCGTTAACACGCCCGCCCTGACGGCGGGGATCGACGAACGTGTGCAAGCCGATCGTGGACACCAGCCCTGGCTGGCCGCCGGCGATGGCGCGGTAGAGGTGCGTCAACTGTCCCTGGGGCAGGCAGTGACAGGCCAGGCCATTAGCAGCGATCAACTCCGCCATTTTCGGCGCCATGCCCCAATGCGAGCCGATAATGCGTGCCAACAGTCCCGGCTTCGCCCAACGCTGCATGCCGTTGACGCGGTCCGACTGCCCGGCAGAGTGGACGAGCGTCAGGTCGCGGGGGTGCCCGTCGCGGAGGAAGCGCGCCTCAATCGCGCGATAGAGCGCCTCCGCAACACCGGTCATGCTGAAGCCGGTGCTGGCCACTGTTTGGCCGTCGATAATCAGCCCCGCGGCGTCCGAGGCCGAGAGTACCTGCGGCGACCGTCTCACAGGACCAGGCCGCCGCCCACGTTGATAACCTCGCCGGTGACGTAGCTGGCCTCGTCCGACGCCAGGAAGGCCACCACGTTGCCGACATCCTCTGGTTTGCCGACCCGACCCATAGGAATGCGACTGGCGATGCGCTCCCAGGCCTCCGGTGATACGGCGCGCGTCATCTCCGTCTCGATAAAGCCGGGGCAGATGGCATTAGCCGTCACCCCTTTCGGCGCCAGCTCCCGCGCGGCGGTCTTCGTCAGCCCGATCACCCCGGCCTTGGCCGCCGCGTAGTTGGCCTGTCCGACGTTGCCCTGCCAGGAGGCCGACGAGATGTTGATGATGCGTCCGCTCCCGCGCTGGCGCATGTGGAGTGCGGCGGCGCGCGTGAGGTAGAAGACAGCGGAAAGGTCAACGCGGATCACGTCGTCCCATTGCTCGTCGGTCATCCGGTGCAGGATAGCGTCGCGGTTGATGCCGGCGCAGTTCACCAGGATGTCGAGCTGTCCGAAGTACACAATGGCCCTTGCCACGACACTGTCGGCCTGTACACGGTCCCCAACATCAGCCCCCAGCGTCAGGACGCGCCGCCCAGAAGCCGCCACCACCCGCGCTGTATCAAGCATGGCGTCTGCATGCAAATCGACTATTGCGAGATCAGCGCCCTCGGCCCCCAACTTCTCGGCGATACCGCGGCCGATGCCGCGGGCGGCGCCTGTCACAAGCGCGATCTTCCCGACTAAACGCACAACACCCTCATTCCTTCTTGCTGGCGGCATGAATGTCCGCATAATGATAATCTCCAGGATGGCGCGCGCGAAATCACGCCGGCTTGCTGAAAGGAATGATGATCGTGACCCTGATCTACGCCCACCGCGGCGCCTCCGGCTACGCGCCTGAAAACACCTTTGCTGCCTTCGACCGGGCGCTAGAAATGCCCATCGACGGCATCGAGACGGACATCAGGGCGACCAGCGACGGCGTCCTGGTGCTGCTGCACGACGCCACAGTCGACCGCACCACCAACGGCAGTGGCGAAGTTGCCGGCATGACGCTGGCAGGTCTCCAGCAACTCGACGCCGGCAGCCACTTTTCCTCCAGCTTCGCCGGCCAGCGCGTGCCGACGCTCGCGGCCTTCCTGGATCGCTACGCCGACCGCACCCACTTCTGGCTGGAGATCAAAGCCGCAGGCGTCGAACCGGCTCTGGCTGCCATGATCACCTCCCGCCGGCTGCACGACCGCGTGCAGTTCACGTCCTTCCAGTTCGACAGCCTGCAGCGGCTACGCACCGCCAGCCCCGAGGCGAGCCTGGCTTTCCTGACACGAGAACTGGCCGATGATACCCTCACGCTCTGCCGTTCAATCGGCATCGCCCAGATATCGATTCACAACAGTAATCTGACGCCGGAAGCCATGGCGGCAGTGCGGCGTGCCGGGATGGACGTGCGAACCTGGGGCATCGCCGATAAGGAGACACTGCGCCGAGTGCTGGCGTTGGGCGTATATGGTCTCACGCTGAACTGGCCGGACTGGGCCTAGCCTTTGCTGTCCAACTCAACCCCTGCCGGCTCTTGTCCATCCCCAGGCGCGAAAGAAGAGGTCTACGTACCGTCGCCAGAAGGCA
This sequence comes from Chloroflexi bacterium UBA4733, assembly GCA_002404055.1. The sequence continues at coordinate 7,749 of DHIZ01000113.1, read as the reverse complement.
GTGTTGTACAGCAGTTTAGAACTGCCGTGGCGACGAACGCGGAGCATGATCGGCACTTCGGTCAGGCGGAGCCCGGCCAGACGCGCTTTGACGACGGCTTCCAACTGGATGCCGTAGCCGCTTTCCTCCAAAGCGAAGGTTTCCAGGGTCGCCACACGAAACACGCGGTAGCCGGAGGTCATATCGCGAATCGGCACACTGAGGACGCGACGCCCCAGTGCGTTGCCGGCGATGCTGATAGCCCTCCGCCAGGCAGGCACACCTTCCATGCCACCGCCCGGAACGTAACGCGATCCGATGACCAGGTCGGCGCCGGCCGTCACTCCGGCAAACAGACGGGGTAAGTCGCTGGGATCCTGGGAGAGGTCGGCGTCCATCAGGGCGGCCGCGTCGTAGCCGTGGGTTTGCGCGTGCTGGAGCCCGGTGCGGACAGCCGCGCCGAGGCCGAGGTTCTGTGGGTGTTGGATCAGCGCGAGGTACGGATAGCGCGCCGCCAGCGACGTCACGACGGCAGCGGTGTCATCGCTGCTGCCGTCATCGACGACCAGCACGGCGAGGTCGGAACAATTGTGGGAACGGACGCGGTCGATGGCCTCCAGCAACGGCGGCAAATTTGCGCCTTCATCTTTGGCGGGCAGGATGAGCAACGGCCTCACCGGCTGACGGGCTTTGCAACGACGACGGAACCGAGCACGACGCGGTCGCCGGAGACTGCACCGCGAGCATCAATGATCTGCGCTCGCGCGCCGCCATTGGGCAGGTACATGCCGACTTCGATGGTGTACGCGCCGGGCGTCAGGTTGGCCGGCAGCACGATGGCGTGCATATCGCGCACCACGTCGCCGGGCTTCCAGCCGCTGGTAGGCCGCGTGCCGCCAGCCGGCAGGCCATCGTGCTGAGCGACAACGTGGTTCGCGGGGTCCAGCAGGTGGGTAAAGACCGTGTAAGATGCAGCGATTGCCGTCTGAGCTCGCCAGTTCAGCGTGATCTCCACGGTGCCGCCGGGCGCGACCTTGCTCGGAGCCACACTGAACGACTGCAACTCCGCGCTGTTCGAGAAGTGGGTAGCGGACGGGACGGTGACGCCCAGCCCTGTCTGGGCGACGTACAGCAACAGTTGCGGACTGCCGAACCACTGGTGTTCGGCCAGGAAGGCGTGCTGCCCCAGCCAGGCACTCACAATACCGGCAGGATCGGCCTCGGACGCGCCATATTCCACTACCCAGACCCTGGGGTGCGAGCGGAACAGCGACGCCAACTGCGTCGTCACGTCGGCGGCATCGGGCGGCCGCTGCACCGGCAGACCGACGACCGGGTCGGGGCCGCGATAGTAGTACCCAAACACGTTGTTCTGGCCAGGAGGGTAGAGCAGGACAGCGTCGCCCGATTGGCCCTGGCGCGTGATCGCTGCGGCGAGCCCACGGTAGTCATCGTGCGGATGAAGCGGTGCGACGTAATAGCGGAGGTCGGCGGCGCCAGTGGCCGCAACGACGGCGCCGGCCACGATCAGCGCCGGCAGGATCGTCGTGCGGCGGTGCGGCAGTAATCGACCGACGCCGACGCTCCCCAACCTGGCACATTCGAGGATGCCCAGGCCACCGAGCATCGCCACGCCGGGCAGTGCTACCAGGACATAGCGTACTTCGTACACCGCCTTCCAGGCAGCATAAGCGGTGACGCCAACCACCGGCACGACGACGAGCAGCACCGGTAAGGTATTCCTCCAGCCACCAGTGAGCGACTTGCGGCCTCCGAGGAGCACGACCGCTGCGACGGCCGTCACGGCGGCGCGGTTCCATATCGGCAGTCCGTCAGCGCCGACGAGCAGACTGCCCGTGGCCGCGGCGACGACCTGCCCGGCGGACGTGTGCGTCGTCGTGGCGGTGCGGCCGACCGCCAACTGGTGGTGAAACACGGGCAACCAGGGCGCAAAGAGCAACAGGCTAACGGCGTTGGCCGCTAACCAGAGCGGCAGGCTGCGGCCGCCCGCCCGCAGCAGACCGTACAGGCCGATCGCCGCCAGGCCCAAGGCCGCGACATATTGCAAGTACAGGGCAACCGTGGCAGCCAGGGCATAGCCCGCCAGGTAGCGATATGGCCGGAGGCTGCCACGGGTTGGCAAGCTCTGCTCTGAGGGCGCACTCACCCCAACATCCAGCCAGCACAGCGCGTAGTAGCCCGCCAGCGCGACACATGCGGCAACCGGCATGTACATGCGCAACTCCTGAGAAAAGGCGATACCCAGGGGAGCAACGATGGCCCAGACTGCGGCGAACCACCCCGGCACGGCGCCGAACAATCGCGTCGCCAGCCGCCAGGTCAAGAACACGAGCAGGATGCCGGCTACAGCGGAAAGGCCGCGCAGCGCCACGACGCTGTCGCCGAACAGGCGCGCCCAGGCCGCCAGCAACAGGTAATAGAGGGGGGGGTGAAAATCGGCCGCCGCCTGCCTGATGATCGAGGCCGGACCCTGGCCCACCATCCCGGCGCTGACGCCCTCGTCGTACCAGAGGCTCTGGCTGTCGATGGCGACAAAGCGAGTGGCGGCGGCGACCAGGAGCAGGAGTGCTCCGCCGATGAGTGTGGCCCGTTGCCGGTCCGGAGGCGTAGACACGCTGGGCGACGGCGCCACCGCAACAGGACGCGTTGCAACCGCCACGATTGTGCTTGTTCCCTCCATCGCCTACCAATGGTACCGCGGGCGCCATCGGCAGGGCTGCGAGGCAACCAAACGGGGGGACATGATGCCCCCCCTTCACCGCTCAGCCCTTCCTCACTGCGGTCCCATAACCCGGAATATTGGCCCATTCGGCTGCAGTTGGTACCGGCTCGTCAGCAGCGGGTCGTCCAGGATGCTGTCGACAGCGCGGGAGCGGAGGTTGGTGACGATCACCTGATCGGCCGCGGCAGTCTCATCGGTGGGAAGGGCGGCTGGGATCACCGTTGGGTAGCGCCGGTGCATCTCCGGTCCGTACCACGAATCAAGGACGAGGTTGAGCGACCAGACGACCACATCGCGACGCACGCCGAGCACGTCTTGCAGGTACCAGAGGGCGAACAAGGGGTTGTCGTCCTTCGTGAGCAGCACGCCACCCTTCGGCACCGCCGAAAGGTCTGCCCGCGCCTGCTGTTCCAGGCTGTAGTCATCGTGCAAGTTGACCGCCGGTTGCGTGTGAAAGGCCAGAAACAGGGCAAGGGCAGCGGTACCGCCGCTGGCAACCCAAAGGGCCAGTTGCCGGGAGCGCCCAACGCTCGTGAATGTCGCCGGCAGCATCACCACGCCGGCCCCCAGGGCGATGGCAAGCACCAGGTACGACACGTGGAGGTACGCAGGGGCCGCAGGAGCCGCGTCATGGGCAACAATGACCAGATCTACTAGCAGGGCAGTACTGAGGACTGCGCCGGCGCGGGGCACTCGCACCAGAATCAGCAGCAGCGACCAGATGGCCAGTATTGCTCCGGCGATGGTGAATTGTGTACGCAGCCGGCCCGGCCAGCGGGCCAACTCCAGCAAGAAGTCGGCTGGTGAGCGGCTGGTCAGGAAGTGTTGATACTCGGCGGCTGTCACGTGCGTCAGCAACGCGTTCAGGGTTTGGGGATCTCCCCAGTTGGCGATGGGGTGCATCCCCGCGCGAACCAGCAAGAAAAGATAGAAGGCGGGCGTGAGCAAGAAAGGGACGCCGGCGCGCCACAGCTCGGCCCGTTTCGGCCGGGGCCGCCGGACCAACAGAGCCACGAGCAGCGCCGCCAACAGGCTCAGGCTCACCAGGTGGTTGGCGAGCGCCAGCGCCGCCGTTGCAGTGACCCACCAGAGCGACCCTTTGCCGTGCAGCCAGCGCAAGAGCAGCCAGAGGCCGAGCGCCACCAGCAACGAGTCGAGCGCATATGTTTCCGGGATGGTCGCCTGTTGCCAGAAGAGCATGGAAAAGGCCAGCACCCCGCCCCCTGCCGCCGGCCCGAGCAGGGCCGGCAGTCCGCTCTCAGCGACAGCGCCAGCATCCAGCAGTTCACGTGCGGCCAGCATGACCAGGGCGACCGCGCCGGCAGCCGACAGTGCCGACAGGAGGGCGACGCGGTGCGCCGGCTCACCCGCCGGCAGCCAGGTGGCGACATGGGCCAGGATCACCCAGAGCGGATAGCCCGTTGGGTGCGGTATGCCCAACGTCCAGGCGGCGCGAACCAGTTCGCCGCTGTCGCCGCCGCCGTTGCGTAGCGTGACCGTCGGCGCCAGCGTGGGCCAGTACACAAGCAGGGCGAAGATGCCCAGTAGCGCGGCTATTGTCGAGGCCCGCGGCCGGCGCGTTGGGCGGGCCGGTTGCTCAGTCATCTGCGGCATCGGCCGGGGCAACAGCCAGGCCCGTGGCATGTTCTTCACTCGCCCGCAGTTCGGCGCGAAGATCAGCCAGCAACGCCTCGAGTTCACCCGATTTATAGAGACGCTCACCGGCGAGCACACCGCCGCGGCGGTTTGTCTGCAGGCGAAGCTCTAACTGCCGAGTGCGCACGTTGACGATGGCAGCGACGATCTGTGCTGCGTGTGTAGTTACCCGCACTGTTCTGTCCTCTTTCTGTATTCTTGCCGCCCACCAGTTGTCGCGAGGGTCGCCGGATCACTCTACGTCGGCAACCCGCTTCGGGCAATGCCGGCGTCGTGACGGCGTGGGAAATGAGAGAGAGGTCCGGTCGTCTTGCCTTTGCCGGACACTATATACTGCGCAGAGACAGTGGTAGTCGTGGGCAATGCAGGGGGTGTCGGTGCTTGTGCGTGACCTTGGCGAGTTCGCCCTGATCCAGCGCATCGCCAGCCGGTTGCCAACGCGGCGAAGCGCCGCCCCAGCGGTCGTGTTCGGCATCGGCGATGACGCCGCCCTGTGGCGACCGACGCCCGGCTGCGTGAGCGTGCTGACGACCGACAGCATGGTCGAGGGCGTACACTTTACCCACCAGACAACGCCCTGGTTGGACCTCGGCTGGAAGGCGCTGGCAGCGAACATCAGTGACCTGGCGGCAATGGCGGCACTGCCGCGCGTCGCCCTTGTCACGCTCGGACTGACAGGGGGGGAGGACGTTTCCGACATCGACGCGCTGTACGATGGGATGGCGGATGTAGCGTTGCGCTACGGCGTGCAGATCATTGGCGGTGACACTGTGCGGTCCGCACAACGGCAGGTCGGGATCACGGTGATCGGCGAGGCCCCGGAAGTAGCGGGGGTACCGCAGGTGCTGCGGCGGAGCGGCGCTCAGCCGGGCGATCTGCTGGCCATCAGCGGCTACCCAGGCAGTTCTGCCGGCGGCCTGGAGTTGCTGTTGCGCGCTGACCCGGACCCTGATCCGCTATTGCTCAACGCGCACCGCCGGCCGCAGCCCCGCGTGGCGGAAGCGCTCTGGCTACTTGGTCAGGGTGTGCGCTGCGCAACCGACAGCAGCGATAGCCTGCTGTGCGAAACTGACCTCCTCTGCGCCGCCAGCGGCGTCGAAGCCTGGATTGACGCCGCCCGTTTGCCGGTAGCATCGGCGCTGCAGCAGGCTTTTCCTGACCGGTGGGCAGAACTCGCCTTGTTTGGCGGCGAAGACTACGAACTCGTGCTGGCGATAGACTCCCAACGCTTTCCAGACATCCAGGCGGGCTGGGCTTTGCAGTTCGGCGTACCACTGACGGCAATTGGCGCCTTCCGCTCAGCCGGCTTATCCGGTCCACGCGTCGAGCTCGTGAACTACCAGGGACCAATTACGGAATTTGCCCACTTCCTGAGGTCGTCGTGAAGACCATCGACATCGTCAGTCATAGTCTCACGCAGACGCAGCGCCTGGGCGCGAAGTTAGCAGGTCTGCTCGAGCCGGGCGACGTCTTGCTGCTCCGTGGGACACTGGGAGCCGGCAAGACCAGTTTCACGCAGGGCCTTGCCCAGGGCCTGGGAGTCGCCACCGTCGTGAACAGTCCGACCTTCATCCTGGCCCGTCAGTACGCGGGAAGGCTGCCACTCTACCATATGGACTACTATCGCCTGGAACGGCCGGCAGAGCCGGCGGAACTCGGCTTCGAGGAGTACTTCTATGGTTCCGGCGTGGCCGTCGTGGAGTGGCCCGATCGGGCGACCGGCCTGCCGGCAGAGTTCATGGGAGTGGCCTTCAAGATCGTGAGCGAGACCAAGCGCGGCATGCTCTTTGAACCGCATGGCGAGCGGTACGAGCGGGTTCTGGCTGACTTTCGCCGTAGCGCGTTTGGCATGTGACGATGCCCCTCCTCCTTTCCATCGACACATCGGCGCGCGTTGCCGGGGTTGCCTTATTAGCCGGTGAGCAGGTGCTCGCCGAAGAGACATGGCGCGCCACCGCCAACCACACAACCCGGTTGTTACCGGTCATCCAGCATCTGCTGGGAGGGAGCGGTCACCGCCCCGGCGACGTAGAGGCAGTCGCAGTCGCCGTTGGTCCCGGCGCGTTCAGCGGCTTGCGCGTCGGCATTGCCACCGCCAAGAGCCTGGCCTGGGCTCTTGGCATTCCCTGCCTGGGCATCGGCTCGCTAGACGCGATCGCTGCCGCGGCGCCGGCCGCGGCTCGCGTCCTCGCCGTGCTGGACGCCGGCCGTGGCGAATGGTACTGGGCGACCTACCAGGCAGGACGTGATGGGCGTCGTTGCCTGACCGCGCCACAAATCGGCGATCCAGCGGCCGTGCTCGGGTCATTGACCCGGAGTGTCGTGCTGGCGGGGGACACCACGCCGGAACAGCGGGCCCTGATCGATATGCGCTTTGCAAAGCTCGTTGACTACGGTGACCCCCGCCTGCCCGCAACCCGGCCGGCCGCCCTTGGCCAGTTGGCGCAAGCACGGCTGGCGGCGGGAGATCGGGACGATCCGGCCAGCCTGCAGCCGCTGTATATTCGCCGACCTGCCGCCGAGGAGCGCCGGGGGACGACGCGATGAAGCGAAGTGCGACTGCGGTTCCGACGGACACGCTGGTACTGGGCATCGAGACCAGTTGTGATGAGACCTCTGTCGCGTTGGTGCGGGGCGGCCAGCGCGTGCTGGCGAACATCGTCTCGTCGCAGGTCGATCTGCATCAGCAGTACGGTGGCGTCGTGCCGGAGATTGCCGCTCGCCAGCATATGGCCGCCATCCTGCCGGTGCTCGACGAAGCCTTCGCCGCCTCTGGAGCGAAATTGGAGGCGATCGACGCCTGCGCCGTAACCGCCGGGCCGGGCCTTGCCGGTGCGCTGCTGGTGGGGCTGAACGCCGCCAAAGCGATAGCTTTCGCGCGCGACCTGCCACTGCTGGGTGTCAACCACATGGAAGCGCACATCTACGCCAACTGGCTTGCCGGGTTGCCGGGTGCTCCGGGGCGCCCCCCTGCTGAACCCCCGTTACCGGCCTTATGCCTGATCGTCTCCGGCGGCCACACCGAGCTCGTCCTGATGCGCAGCCACGGCGTCTACGAACTGGTCGGGCAGACGCGCGACGACGCCGCCGGGGAAGCCTTCGACAAGGTTGCCCGCATCCTCGGCCTCCCCTACCCCGGTGGTCCAGCCATTCAGCAGGCAGCGCAGGGAAACCTTGGCGCGACACGGCCCGGTAACCCCACGGCTTTCGCGCTGCCGCGCGCGGCCATGCGCGGCAGTTACGATTTCAGCTTCAGTGGTCTCAAGACGGCAGCCCATCGCCTGATCGACGAGCAAGCTGGTGTCGAGGGTGTTGCGCGCTTGACTCGGGAGCCGGACCTACTGGCCGACTTGGCGGCGAGCTTTCAGGAA
>DHIZ01000197.1 GCA_002404055.1 Chloroflexi bacterium UBA4733 | reverse complement strand
CCCTGCAATCTACGTCTTCAAAGCACACAGGGATCACGGTAGTGGACGCCGGGTTTGCGGACTAAAACGGCAATCTCATCAGTCCGCAGGTCCTGGCAACAGATGTCGTCCTGGCCGCCGCCGCGGGCCTGGCAGTAGACGAGGGAGCGGCCGTCGGGGGCGCCGGCAGCCGTAGGCTGACCGTGGGGCGACCAGAGGGCGAAGCCGTTAGTGCGGGCGCGACCGATCAGGCACCAGGTCTGCTTGCCTTCCCGGTCCACGGCCCACAGTTCGTCCTCGCGTTGGAACACGATGTATGAGTCGTCCGGGTGCCAGGTCGGCCAGTTGTCGATATGCACGTCGGTCGTGAGTTGTTTGGTCGTGCCGGTTGACAAATCGTAGCGAAAGATGGCACGGGTGATGCGCATGGTGTCCGTGCCGGCGTGGCAGCAGATGGCAGCGCCGTCCGGCGAGAACTGGCCGTGTGTCGCGTGCTGCATGTCAACCGTGCGCTCCAGCGCCAGCCGAGTGCCGATACGCTTCCAGATGCCCAGGTGATAGGTGGGATCGTCATAGGCCATGCTGGTGAGCAGGATGCTGCCATCCGGCCCGAAGGCGGGGTCGAAGCGACTGGAACTGCCATCCTCCAACAGGTAGCGAAAATGGCTCTGATCCAACCACTCCGCCACGAGCCAGCGACCGCTGGTGGGCGACTCGATCACGAAGACCACTTCGTCATCCGACCCCAGTTCGCGGCGGGAGTCCGTCTGCTGCTGCTGCAGGCCATAGGTCCGCTGGAAAGCGTCGACTTCCTCTGGTGTTGCGCCTAACGCCGTGAGCAACCGACCGAACTTTTCGCCGCTCGCCAGCGTGGGCAGGTGGTCGCCCCCGATCCAGCGCGTGATCGTCTGCGCGTGCAGCCCGGAGCGACGAGCGATTTCGCTCAGGCGGAGGTCCTTCGTGCGATGCCGGCGGCGTAGCGCTTCGATATCGCTTTGCAGGCGAGGATGTTTGCTTGCCACTCCGCTGTGCGCCTATTTTGCCCGCTCCTGGTCCTCCAGGAGTCGCCGCAGTCGCTCCAGTTCCTCCGCCTGGCGAGCGAGTTGCTCATCGCGCTGCGCCAGTTCCGCGCGGATCCGTTCTTGTTCGGCATTTGCCCGTTCAAGGGCCTCTCGCGCTCGCGCTCGCTCTGCCTCGACCTCACCCTCACGCAACATGCGCCGCTCGCCACGAGCGTACACGGCGGCGAACGGCCCTTCCAGGGCAAACGCCAGCGCCAACTCCTGGCTGTGCCAGCGCCCCTGTTTGTCCGGTTGCCAGGGTTGGTAGCTCCCGTCAGTGAGGCGCCAGGCGCGCAGCCGCTCAGGTAAATAGCGACTGGTCGGATCAAGCATGAGGTACTCGCGCACCCCGGATGCGGCGTAGCTATAGCCCTTGCCATTTTCCATGTCGAGATCCCACTTGTACGTCCGTTCGCTCAGCATCTCCACGACCAGCACCGGCGGGCCGTCCACGCCGACCGCCATCGAGCCGCGATCCTGGTCCATCGGGCGGCGGTAGACGAACATGTCGGGCATCGTCGAGTACGGGGAGCCGTCGGGATGGGTGAAGCCGCTGACCGTGGTCTGACTGAGCGCCTGCCAGGGTACAGGCTGTCCGGCCAATGTGAGCGTGTGCGCCACCTCGTTGATGCCAAAGCGCACGTTCATGATCGTCATCTGGTGGAAGTCGGTACCCACCACGCTCTCCTCGGTGTCGTCCGGCGGCCACGGCTGCCGAGCAAGCTGGGGCCTCGGCAAGGTCTCAATCGTGCTGGCCATCGTCGTACCTCCTCGCTGCTTCATTGTAGGCGATGCAAGGCCGGTGTGGCACTCCTTGGTTGCCGCCTCGGCCGGCTGAGGAGCAACTTCCTGCTTGTGGAGCGTGTCTGGCAGCCTGCTTGAGCAGGCTTGTCGATCGTAGCCCTACGCTTGAGCGTAGGGCGGGCCGGCCATTCGCACGTACTGGCGGGACGCTACCGGCCGCTCAGGAGGGCGAGAGCACCATCCCTCCGCAGACTGGAATCACCTGCCCGGTAACATAATCCGAAAGATCGCAGGCCAGAAACTCCACGACCTTGGCGACATCGTCCGGCCAGCCCATGCGCCTGAGGGGAATCGTCTTCTCCGCCGCCGCACGCCGCACTGGATCGTTGCGGTTCAGTTGACCGATGGCACGGGAGGTGAGAATCAGCCCCGGCGCGACACAGTTGACGTTGATGTTGTCGGGCCCGACCTCACCGGCCAGGACACGGGTGTACTGGGCGATGCCGGCCTTCGCCACGCTGTAGTGCGTCAGGGTGCCGTTGCCGCCGCCGCGCAAGCCGGCCTGCGACGACACATTGATGATTTTGCCGGAATGCTGCTGCTTCATCGGACGGATCGCAGCCTGGCAGCAGAAGATAGTGCCGACCAGGTTCACGTCGAGAATGAAGCGGAGATCCTCCTCCGGCATATTGGCTGATCGGCTGCGATCGAAGGGCGTGAGCGCTCCGCCAGCATTGTTGACCAGGATGTCCAGGCTCCCCAGTTCGGCCACAATCTGGTCGACCATTGCCTCCACCTGATCCTTCTTGGCAACGTCGGCTTCGATACCAATTGAGCGCCGACCGAGGTTGCGGACCTCATCCATGACGGTCGCCGCTGTCAGCTCTTCGTCCCATTCTTTGGCGGAATCCAGCCGGATATCATTGATGACCACGTCGGCGCCGGCTCGCGCCAGCCGTAGTGCATAGGCGCGGCCCAGGCCGCGCCCTGCGCCGGTGACGAGCACCACTTTGCCTTCCAGGCTCACTGCATCTGCTCCTGTTCTACCCTGATCTACATTTTCTGGATGCCCAGCCGGCCATTCGTCGGCCGCCTGCTAGCGGGCCGCCGCTTTGGCGCTCCCAGCCAGGAAGTTCCGGTGCAGGCTGTCCGGCATGATCTGCATCAACTCCAGGCGGTTGCCGTCCGGGTCGGTCAACCAGTACTGCCAGTTGCCGTCGCGCCCCTGGCGTGGCGGGTTGCCCGTGCGAGGCAGGCCGCGCGCTTCCATCTCGTTGATGGTCTGTTCCAGGTTGTCAACCTCGAGTTGCATGTGCCGGTAACTCCCCTTGTTGCCGGAGAAGTCCTCGGCGGTGTCCGGTTCCGGGAACAGTTCCAGAAACTGCTCACCGCCCAGGTGGATGTACTTAATCCAGGGTTTGCCGTCCCGGTCAATATCGAACGCCTGCTTCATCCCCAGCAGATCACAATAGAAGTGCAGTGACTTCTCCAGATCGCGCACCCGAAACGCCGTATGGCCGATCCCGGTGATCATAATAAACCTCCTCGCCGAGTGTGCCCGCCGCCCAGCGGGCCCGTCGTGATGGCGAGTGTAGCATCAGGCGCAACCGGCGACCTTCCCAATGCATAAGTCGCGTAAGGAAATTAAGGATAGCAACGACAGCCCGGTCACACGGCCGGAGCGCGGGCGTGCCGGTCAAGTAACGTCGCCATCCGTCTGAATGGTGGACCGGCGCTCCAGGCGGAGGTGGTCTCGTCGTTACCTGGCGAGCATCACGAACTCCGTTAGCGATTGCAAATTTCGTTCCCAGAAGATCGAGATACCGGCCGCCTGTGCCCGCTCCAGGTTTTCAAGCTTGAAGACGCCATCCAGCACAGCGGCGGGAATGACGCCCTGTCCGAAGGCACGGGTCCAATTTGCTGCCTTGTTGCCAACCTCGTGATTGAGCCGTTTGTAGCTGTTGACCTCACTATTGCTGACCTTGCATTCAATCACCAGCAGCCGGTCGGACAGACCAATGGTGAGATCGGCCCGTGTGCCACCGACGCTCGATTGCCGACAAAACTCCCCGGGCGCGAGAAAGTCGCGCGGTGATCCAATGGGGCGCGGTGAAACTTTCCGAAGCTGCAAGGGCTGGAGCAGAAGAAGATCCTCCACGGCCTGCTCCTGACGGCGGGAGGCGACTGTCCGCCGTTCGGTAGCCGCCTTCTGCGCAGCTAAGAGGGCTTTCAGATAATCC
>DHIZ01000351.1:16751-18351 GCA_002404055.1 Chloroflexi bacterium UBA4733 | reverse complement strand
AATCGTCACACTGCCGTAGCGCGCCAGCCAGGCCTCGATGCGCGCCACGCGTTTGTGCTCCAGCCCGAAGTAGCGCCCCCAGCGCAGCAGCGCCGGCCGGCCGACGCGTTCGGCGATGCAATAGAGCACGACCGAGCCCAGCATGCTGGCGAGCGTCATCGCGGTGACGATCTGCACCATGTTGAGCCGACTGTGGCTCTGCATACCGAGGTACATCAGCAGGAAGTTGCCGGGAAGCGGCAAGGGAATGCCCATCTCCTCCAGGAACACCAGTACGCTGAGCGCCAGGACATCGTGCTGACGCATGAGATCGAAAATGGCATGGGCAGCCGGAGAGACGTGGGGCAAGACCATCCCTCTCTGTCACAGATGTACGTGCGGCGGCATTGACGAACGCTGCCTCCAGTATAGCGGTTCGGCGTCCCAAGGGCCGAGCGTAGGCCCAACGGCAGCTCCCCGGAGGCTGCTCCTGCCGGGCCGGGTGGTATACTCCCGGTCGATAGGTTGTTCCAGCAGGAGCCAGGATGCTGACCGTTGCCCCGCGCCTCGTGGAGATCTTCGTCGGTCTCGTCCTTGCCTACGTGGCAACGCTCTGGCTGACGCTCGTCATCTGGACCTTTCGGGATATCCAGGCGCGCTCGACCGACATTTTCGTGCAGACCGTCGCCACGCTCTTCGTCGCCCTGTTCAACCTGCCCGGCCTGGTGCTGTACCTGATTTTGCGGCCGCACGAGACGCTGGCCGAGCAGTACGAGCGCTCGCTGGAAGAAGAGACGTTGCTGCAAGACATCAAGCAAGACGTGCTTTGCCCGAGTTGCCAGCACATCATCCTGCCGGAATTTCAGATGTGCCCGCGCTGTCGCATGCGCCTGAAACGCCAGTGCAGCGAGTGCGAGCGCGTGATCGACCTGGATTGGTCAACCTGCCCGTATTGCACCACGCCGGTGACTGCTGCCGTCGCCTGAGTTAGCCGACGTGGGGCGCCGGAGCGGCCCCAGTTGAGGGAGGGACACCCGGTGCCGCCGCGCCGCGTCGTGCGTGATGTCGCCCTGGCGAGTGATGCCGTTGACGACACTCCCGCCTATCTTGCCGTCAAGTACTGGCCGGCCTCCGAGCAGCCGCGGGAGAAGCTGGAGGCGTTCGGCGCGGGTAGTCTCGCCACCCCGGAGTTGCTGGCGATTATTCTGCGCGTGGGGCGGCCGGGCGAGTCCGTGCTCGCTGTCGCGCAGCGCCTGCTGGTGCAGGCGGGCGGCCTGGCCGGGGTGGACCGCGCCTCCCTGGAGGAACTGGGCAAGGTGTCGGGCATCGGCAGGGTGAAGGGCATCGAGATCAAGGCCGCCCTGGAACTGGGCCGGCGCTTGATGGCGCTCGGCCCGGAGCAGCAGCCGGAGATTCGCTCGCCTGACGACGCCTTCCGCCTGTTGCAGCCGGACATGCAGTTCCTGACGCGAGAGCATCTCAAGACGCTGCTGCTTAACACCAAGAATAGGGTGGTCGCGATCAACACGGTGTACGAGGGATCGGTCAATAGCGCCAACGTGCGCATCGCCGAAGTCTTTCGGGAGGCGGTGCGCCGCGACTGTTTACAACTGATCGTGGC
>DHIZ01000351.1:0-16616 GCA_002404055.1 Chloroflexi bacterium UBA4733 | reverse complement strand
CCCCTCCGGCGACCCAACCCCCTCGCCGGAGGATGTCGGCGTGACACGCCAGCTCGTGGAGGCCGGCAAACTGCTCGATATCGCTGTCCTCGATCACATCGTCGTCGGCCACGGCAGGTTTGTGAGCCTGAAACAGCGCGGGCTGGGTTTTAGCTAGGGACCCTGGACGAGTTTGCCGCGTGATGAATCGCGCTTCGTCGTACCTGCTCACCGATCTGTTCTTGGCGTTCTGGTTCCGCTACGTCCAACCGACCGAGGCCGCGCTGGAGCAGGGAGCTGACGACTGGGTGATGCAGCAGCGCATCCTCCCTGACCTTGACGCCTTTGTGTCGAGACCGCACGGACCCTGGGAACGCGCCTGCCAGCAGTTCCTCTGGCGTGCCTTCCGCCGCGGCCTCCTGGACGAGACGGGTTTTGATCGCCTCGGCTGGTGGTGGGAAGGGCGCGGCGCCAACCGACACAGCGAGCTCGACGCCGTTGGGATGAACGGCAGGCGCATCACGCTCGTCGCTTCCTGCGAGTGGCGCAACGAGTTCACGAAGCCAGGCGATCTGAACGAGCTCCGTCGCGTGGCGCACCGCGCTGGCCCCGACGACGACACGCGCTACGTCATGTTTTCGCGCTCGGGCTTCGATCCTTCCCTGATCGAGATTGCCCGGCTGGAAGATGTGAGGTTGGTGAGTCCCGAGCAGATGTACGACGAGCGCCTGCTGGGGTAAGGGGGGGATGGGCTGAGACGGCTATTGCACGCCCAACGGTTCTTTCGCTGTTTCCTGCTTGTCGCCGCGCAGGGGAATCGCCGAGACGTCGCGCACAATCGCGCCGTCTCGCATAAATACGACATCACCCGGAATCTCCCCGGCCTCCACAGCGCAAATGAAGCGCGCCGTCTCCCGATCCACCCGCAACAGTCGCATCTTTTCGCAAATGGCCTGTTCCCTGATCGAGTCTGTTTTCACGTCCGCCAACCCTTCGCAGCAAAGAGACGATCAATTGCCCCAAGAATGGGCTCGAAGTCGCTCGCGTCCCACTGCAAAGTATACGGTGGCGCGCCAGCCGGATCGTCCGCTCCGAGCAACCTGGCCAGATGACCCAGCAGTGACGGATCACTGGCGCGGACTGCGACGTACTGCGCGTAACTGCGTGCCCAGATCTCTGGATAGCTGATCTGCGTCTGTAAGAAGCGGGCATCCACCGGTACCCGTCGCTCCAGGCCACCGTCGAGGACGGTGATACCGCCTTGCGTGAGAATCTGCTGTAGGCGCCGCACCGCCTCGCTCGTGTCCACGGCGGCGCGCCATTCCTCCAGGTCCTCGCTGCTGTGCGACGCGTACCTTCCCCGTATGCCAAGCGTCTGCTGGTCGAGGAAGTGCCCAACCTCATGGGTCATGGCCCACCGCTGACCGGCGCTCTTGCTATTGACCAGGATCGCCTGCGGCTCGCCGTCCTCCGAGCGTGCGTATGCCGCGCTGAACGGAGCATCGGCAACCATTCGGACTGGAAGCCGGGGCAACTCGCCATCGCCATGCACTGTCCCGATGAGCCGCACCGCTGCCGCCACCTCTGGTGACGTTCCCGCCAGGTCCAAAGCTTCAGCCACCGGCGCCCCGGCCGGCCTCGCACCGAACCTTTGAATTGCGAGCATCAACATGATATCGCTTCCCCGCCATGCCTCGGGCTGGACTTACAGGCCGGCATACAGTCGCGGTTCTCATCTGTGCCGTCCGCCCGGTCGCTCGGATTGTAGTTGGCGCCCACAATTAGCCACAGGATGCGCCGGCAGCCCGGATGCGCCGGTGGGAACAGCCTACCGTCGCGGGCGTTGCGTTCGACTCCTTCAGCTATCCACGCGCATGCATTTGAGTATTGAGTCAGGTCCAAATTTTTGTTGTTCGCCTCTCCGGCGCCAGGTCACAGCAACAGTGTGTAAGACGCCGGCCAGACGGGCGTCCGGTCATAGCGCACCAAGTTCACCGATCAACGGCGAGCAATAGCCACTGTCAGGATTTAGACAGCCCTCTCGGTTTCACGGCGCGGGTTGAATGGCGCAGAGCATGACCGTATTCGCCACTATACGCTGCCTGCTCGTGCATGCCTTAGGCAGCCATAAGGGGCCAATCAGTCTATGGTAAGCTGGCCGAAACCGCCTACAGTGAAATCAGTTTCGAGCGGGGAACACGACTGATCCGGGCCGCACGCCTGTATGAAAGGACGAGATGTTCAAGACGCTGGCTCAGGCAGGCACGCCGCGACAGTCGGTGTTCGATCCGTCGATTAGCGATACCGTCTATAACATTGATGACTTGCCTCAGATCGATGCCCAGCGATTTTTCAAAGAAAACTACGTCACCGAGGGTATGCGCCTGCTGCTGACCGAGGCATTTAAGCGGCTGGAAGGGAAGTCGCAGAGTAGCTCGGGGGCCTTTCTGTTGAGCCAGGCGATGGGCGGGGGCAAGACCCATAACCTCATCGCGCTGGGTCTCCTGGCCAAGCAACCGAACCTTCGCGGGCCGGTGATGAACACTTTTTACACCCCAGGGCCCTTGGG
This sequence comes from Chloroflexi bacterium UBA4733, assembly GCA_002404055.1. The sequence continues at coordinate 14,068 of DHIZ01000351.1, read as the reverse complement.
CGCCGTGCGTGTTGTGGTATTCTCTGGCCGGAACACCAACACTCCGTTTGGCTTATGGGGCGAGATCGCCAAGGGACTGAACCGGCAAGATGTCTTCAAGGAGTACTACCAGCCGCTGATGGCGCCGAGCGACGGTGACTGGGTGAAGCTGCTCCACGGCGAACCGGTGCTGCTGTTACTCGATGAACTCCCACCGTACTTCGAAGCCATGCGCGCGAAAAACGTCGGGGCGACCACGCTCGATGTCCTCACGACCACGGCGCTGGCAAATCTCTTCGTGGCGATTGCCAGCGGCAAGCTGCCCAACGCCTGCGTGGTGGTGACGGATCTCCGCGCCTCTGCCTACGGAGCAGGCAACGCCGCGGTGAGCGCTGCGTTGCAAAACCTGGAGGGTGAAGCGAACCGAGTTGCTGTGCGGATCGACCCCGTGCGGCTCAACTCGGACGAGCTCTACCATATCCTCCGCACCCGACTGTTCGAGAGCGTTCCGACGGCGGATGATATCGACCAGGTTGCCGCGGCGTATGGCAACGCCATTGCCGAAGCGCACGCGATGGGGATCACAACGGTCACCGAGGCGCAGGAGCGCGCCAGTGTCAAGAACTCCTACCCGTTCCATCCGGGTGTTCAGGACCTCTTCGCGCGGTTTAAGGAGAACCCCCGGTTCCAGCAGACACGCGCGTTGATCCGCATCATGCGCACAGTGGTAGCGGAGCTGTGGACAAGCAACCGAGTGGATCAACGCACCCTGATTGGGCCTGAGAACATCAATCTCCTCGACGCGGACATTATGAGCGAGATCCGCCAGATCAATAACACGCTGGAGGCGGCGGTCGCCCACGATGTTGCCAGCGAGAATGGTCAGGCCGTTGCGCAAAGAATCGACGGCGGAGCCTCCACCGACGCCGTTGACGCGGCGACGTTGATCTTTCTCTCATCACTATCGCAGGCAGTCAACCCGACGCTGGGTCTGACGCGCTCCGACATCGCGGCGTACCTGGCGGCGCCTGGGCGTACTGTGACCGGTGTGCGGGAAGCGTTGGATAAGCTCCAACAGCAGGCGTGGTACCTCCACGCGACCAACGCCGGGGCCTTGCTCTTTAAGAGCAATGAGAACCTCAATGCCAAGCTCGAAAGCTACGCCCAGGGAATGCTGTCCGACCAGCGCGAGACGGAACTGCGGGCGCGGTTGCAGGAGATGTACGCCCCGAAGCTCAAGGCGTGCTACGGGCAGGTGCAGGCACTGCCAGCGCTCGACCAGGTGCAGCCCAACCAGGAGACCACGACCCTGGTGATCTTCCGCCCATCGCCCCTGGCGCGGCAGGAGATCGAGCAGTTCTACCAGCACCTCCAGTATAAGAACCGCGTGCTGTTTCTCACGGGCGACACATCGACGTACGAACGAGTACTTGAACGGTCGGCCTACCTGCGGGCGGTGCAGTTGATCATCAACGAACTGCAGCAGGCGGGGACACGCGAGACCGACCCGCAGTTACTCGATGCGAAGACGCTCCAGACGCGCGAGCAGTCCAGTTTCTACCTCGCCTGCCGGGAGACGTTTCGACAGCTCCTCTACCCCAGCAGGACCGGATTGACCGACCTTGCGGTAGAACCACAGTATGCGGGGAATAACTTTGATGGCGAGACGGCGATTGTTGGCGCGCTCACTGATGCCTACAAGTACGAGCCGGAGGCAGGTCCCAAGCACACGGCGTTCGTGGATCGGATCGTCGCCAAACTGTGGGGCAACGCCAAGGAAGTGCCGTGGAACGAGGTGAAATCGCGCGCCGCCACCGATCCCTCCTGGGTCTGGCACCATCCGAGGGCGCTCGAAGACGTCAAGGCAGACCTGTTGGGCCGGGATCTATGGCGCGACATTGGCAATGGCTTCGTGCAACGCGGACCATTCCCGCCGCCGCGCCCGGCAGCGCAGGTCCAGCTACTGAGCCGCGACGACAACACCGGTGAGGTGACGTTGCGGATCAGGCCATTGCACGGTGACACCATCTACATGCAGAAGAGCGGGCCAAACGGCGGTGTGCGGGAGAAGCTGGAAAGCTACGACGTCACCACCAGCGACCTCAAGCTCACGTTTACGGCGGTCAACGCGGCCGAGGGCAACCTTGAGGGTGACAGCACGGCGTGGACGAACACGATCGCCGTGAAGCAGCGGCTGTACGACGGGCCGGCTGGCCGCATGTGCGAACTGCGGGCCATCCCGTCGGGCGCCATTCGCTACACCACGGACGGCTCGAGCCCGCAGAATGCCGGTCAGGTGTATAGTCAACCGTTCCAGGTCCCTGGCACCTGCAGCGTGATTCTGGCGCAAGCCGCAGAGGCGGGCATTGTGTCAGAGGCGCTCCGCATCGCGGTGCCGAAGGCAGCACCCGGTGGCGGCCCCGTCTGGCGGGTTGACCCAGCGAAGCCGGTCACGTGGCGCAAGAGCCATAATTTCGACTCCACCAGTGAGGTGTTTACCTTCCTTGATCAGGCCATCAATCACGATGCTACCCTCGGATCGGTGCAGATCGTCGTTGCGAAAGAGGGGCACTTTGCGGAACTGCAGCTTGATGAGGACACCTTTCTCGCCGGGGAAATCGTGCGCGACCTGACGACGCGGTTGAGGGAACTGCTGGGAGCGGCCAACGTGACACTTGAAGTGCGCACGCTCAAGCTGGCACAGGGACAACACCTCCTCGACCTGGCGGGTGACTTGAAGGAGACGCTGGAGCAGCCCGAGGTCATGCAAACGTAATGGCGAAGCGCAAAGCGCAGACGACATACGGCTTTGGCTTCGACCCGGCACAGTCACCCCACCACTTTCTGGTTGACGGCCGGAATGACGTCGGTGACGTGACCATTATCGAGCGCTTCGTCTGGGACGACGGTAACGAGAGCGACGCGGATGCGCCTGAGCCAAACGCAAAGGCAATTCTCGACGCTTATCGCTGGGCACGCATCGCGCCGGTCGTCACTGACGTCTTTAATGCGCGGCTACGCCTGGCAGGGCTGCCCACCGCGAGCTTTAGCGCCACTCCGCCGCTAGCGCCCCATCTCGGCAAGGAACTGACCCTGCTCGCGTGGGCGGTGGAGGATGCCGACCCGACATTACTACCGGCCATGCTCGCCAACTGGGTAGGTCTGGCGCCCGAAGAACGGTGGTGGCTGTACACGACGATCAACGCCACCAGCGGTCACCCAGAACACGGGCGAGATCGCGGCTGGCGCAAAGCGATCAAGATCGCCTTTGCCGAGAACCCGACGTCGTCCGCTCCTCCTTCAGTGTTGCTGACCACTCCACAGATCGCTGGCGACAAGCGACCGGTCCAGCGACGGGCAAAAAAGGCGGCGATCGACCCTGGGATGAAACAGATGCAGTTGTTCTAGCGCACTACCTGTTCCGGCGGATCACGCAACGCCATGGCCGGTGTTAATCGTTGAGGAGCGGACATGACCGAGACAGTCACGGCAGCCGTAGGGCAGGCGGAGATGGCAACGGCGGTCGGCCCGTCGTTCATCGAGGTGCAGTTCCCCGTCAGCAAGCTCTCCAAGGAGAGCTACAACGAGCGCAAGGCCGTCGCCGGGCAAACGCTCACCGCGCTCGGAAAGTGGTGGGGTCGCAAGCCGTTAGTACTGGTTCGCGCGATCATCTTAGGCCTGCTGCTTCCAGCGACAGACAACCCCGACCGGGACCGCGAAACGTTCCTAGGGCTCATGACAATGGATGACGACGGCATGCTGGAACGGCTAGACGGTGCCTTGCCCGCCTCGACCGTGTACGAGCAGTGTACACCGCGTGAACGGGCGGAGCATTTTGCGACGGACAAAGGTAAACCCGCGTGGAAGCGCGAGACAAGTAAGACAGACAGGCAGAGCTTGACACGCCGCGCCTTTCTGCGGATGAGCTACGACAAGCGGCTTGAGTTCTCTAAGCGGCCGGAGGAAGTGGCCGGGCCGAGCCCGGCAGCGTGGCAGCGGATTAATGCGCATCTCGGAACGAAGGCGGCAAACCTGCCGGACCTGGTTTCGGAGCTAGGCCAGCGCCGGTTTGGAGGCATACCACGGGTGGGAGATGTCTTCTGTGGCGGGGGCAGCATCCCGTTTGAGGCGGCCCGCATTGGGTGCGAGGCCTACGGCTCCGACCTGAGCCCGGTGGCGGCGCTGCTGACGTGGGGGGCGCTGAACATCGTGGGCGGCAGCGAGGAAGTCGCTCAGTGCGTGAGGGCCGCCCAGGAACGAGTCTTTGATCAAGTACAGGCACAGGTCGATGCGTGGGGCGTCGAGCGGAACGAACACGGCTGGGTGGCCGACGCTTATCTGTACTGCGCTGAGGTACCCGACCCCGCCACTGGTTGGAGGGTACCTCTGGCTCCATCGTGGCAGGTCGCGCCAAAGTCAGGAGTAGTAGCACGGTTAGTTCCAGACCATGAGCACCGACGTTTTGAGATCGAGATCATGGAGGGCGTAAGTGCGACGGAATTCGAAGCCGCCGGTGACGAAGGTACGGCGCGCGGCGGCGTAGTATGTCCAGTTGATACTGACGGTAACTGGCTGACGCCTGAACGTCGCCAGGCTACCAGCCTTGAACGGCTAAAGGGATCCACTGGTCTCCGGGCGTGGGACAATGACGACCTCGTCCCGCGCGCCGGCGACGTCTTCGGCGAGCGGCTGTACTGCATTCGCTGGGCGGATCCTACGACGGGGAAGCGCCACTACCGGGCTCCTACCAGTGCCGATCTGGCACGGGAGCAGCAGGTGCTCGACTTGCTACGCGAGCGATTTACCGACTGGCAGCGACGTGGCATCATTCCGAGCCGAAGGATAGAGTCAGGGCAAGAAACGGACCGCCTCTTGCGGGAGCGTGGGTGGACCCATTGGCACCACCTCTTTAATCCTCGCCAGTTGCTCCTGAACGGACTCTTTATGGAGCAGACTGCAATGCAGCCACCGGAGGAAGCCAGCGCATTACTCCTGCTCGTAGGCAGGCTTATCGACAATAATAGTCGGCTTTCCCGATGGAAGACTGGTCAAGGAGGTGGCATCGGCGGCGGTATGCAGGCATTCTACAACCAGGCACTCAATACCCTCTTTAACTACAGCTGCAGGCCCATGGCAACGCTTTCTTCGGCGTACCAGATCACCTTCCCCTCTGTACCCATCAAGCGTCGGTCTACCATCGCGCTCACTGACGCTCGCGTGGCAGATTGGACCGCAGATGTCTGGATTACAGACCCCGGTTACGGCGATGTGATCCTCTACGATGAACTCTCCGAATATTTCCTCGCCTGGTATGACAAGCTATTGCTGAAGCGCTTTCCCGGCTGGTACAGCGACAGTAAACGTGCGTTGAGCGTCAAAGGGGAGGGCGCGCACTTCCGAAGTACGCTGGCTGAATGCTACAAACGCACCGCCGACTACATGCGGGATGATGGCTTCCAGGTCGTGATGTTTACGCATCAGGATGCGGCCGTCTGGGCTGATGTAGCGCTGGTCCTCTGGGCCGCCGGCTTGCGCGTCTCCGCCGCCTGGACTATCGCCACGGAGACCGGAGCCAGTGGCGTGAAGCAAGGTAACTATGTCCAGGGTACGGTGATCCTGGTGCTCCGAAAGCGAGTCGGCAACGAGTACGGTGATCTGAGTGACATTTATCCAGAAATCCAGGTAGAGGTGCGCAAACAGGTGCGAAGCATGCTGGCCCTTGACCCAAAGGAAGATCCCAACTTTGGCGATGCCGATTACCAGCTCGCAGCGTATGCCGCTGCGATGCGCGTCCTCACATCGTATAGCACTATAGGCGGTATTGACGTAGATCGCGAGTTGCACCGGACGCCTGTGAAGGGCGAGATATCGCCCGTGACCGCGCTGATCGAGCGCGCTGTACGCATTGCCTCCGACGAACTGATCCCTGCTGGACTTGACGCTCCAGTGTGGCGAAAGCTCAGTCCGGAAGAGCGACTTTATCTCAAAGGGATATCTGTGGAGGCGCGTGGCGACAGCCGTGAAGGCGTCTATACGGAACTGGCACGCGGCTATGGTGCGACGGAGTACCGGCAGATGCTGGCGAGCAGCGTTGCCAATAAGACGCGGCTCAAGACGCCGACGGAATTTGCGGCACGGGACGTGCGTACGCCGCTTGAGAGCGGCTTCGCCGGCTCGCTACTGCGTTACATGCTCTATGCCATCTACACCGTAGCGAAAGATCCCGAGCAAGGGCCACTGGCGGCAGTCACCTATCTGCGCCAGGAGTGGCCCGACTACTGGAACAGCCGCGCGACGATGATCGGCTTGCTACGCTATCTGCAGCATGCGGCGTCCGGCTTGCCGCACTGGGCCGGGGACGTGAAGGCAGCACAACTGCTCCTGGGCCGTCTCGAAAACTCCACCGCGTGAGCGCTTGTGTGTTGCCAACCGTTTCGGTACAACGATCTCCCCGATGATCACCCGTTACTCCTCGCGCCGCCAGTCGCTTGGCCGCTTTCTCAGCGACCTCTTGCCCGGCGCCACACGGTATGACCGCATCGCGGGCTACTTCCGCTCCTCGATGCTGGAAGTCGCGGGCGACGCGCTGGAACTGATGGCCGGCGGCGCATGTGCCCGTGTCATCTGCAACTCCGACCTGCATCCATTGGATGTCGTCACGGCGCGAGCCGCCAAGAACGCCATGTACCGCGAATGGTGCCGCGATCTCCCCGAGGACATCAGTCCCACGATGCAGGCGCGCCTCGTGCGGCTTCACGGCTTCCTGACGAGTGGGCGGTTGCACGTTCGCGTGCTGCCCGATGCTCGGTTCGGCTTCGTCCACGGCAAGGCGGGGGTGCTCACCCGCGCGAACGGCGCGCCACTGTCGTTTATCGGCAGCACGAATGAGTCGAAGACGGCCTGGACGCTGAACTACGAACTGCTCTGGAGCGACGATAGCGCCGAGGGCGTCCAGTGGGTGCAGGAGGAATTCGACACGCTCTGGTCCGATCCCTCGGCCGTCGACCTCGCCGACGCGGTCGTGGAGGATATTGGCCGGCTGGCGCGCCGGTCATACTTCCCCGGCATCTCAGAGTGGCGGGAGGAGTTACAACCCGAGCCGGCCGCCGCGGCGGTAGAGTTACCAATTTACCGGCGCGAAAATGGCCTGTGGGCGCACCAGAAGCACTTTGTCAATCTTGCCTTCACGGCCCATCGGCGCGGCGGTGCACGATTCGTCCTGGCCGACCAGGTGGGCCTGGGGAAGACGGTGCAGCTCGCGCTGGCCGCCAAGTTGATGGCGTTATGGGGGGGAGGGCGGGTGCTTGTTGTCGTTCCCAAGACGTTGCTCGGGCAGTGGCAGAACGAGCTCTGGACGCTGCTCAGTTTGCCTTCGGCGTTCTGGACCGGGCGCGGCTGGCAGGATGAGCAGGGGGCGTTCTATCCAGCGGCAAGCCTCGATGGTTTGCGCCAAAGCCCTCGGCGGGTGGGGCTGGTGTCCGCCGGTCTGATCACCCAGGGCGGCCCGGCGGCTGACATCCTCAAGGGGCTCGACTACGAGTGCGTCATCCTGGACGAGGCGCACCGAGCACGGCGGCGAAACCTCGGCCCGACGCATCGGAAGGAGAAAGCAGAGCCGAACAACCTCCTCCGTTTTTTGCGTGGTATCGCACCGAAGACAAAGAGTCTCCTGCTGGCAACCGCGACCCCGGTGCAACTGGACCCGATCGAGGCGTGGGACCTGCTCGACGCGCTGAACGTTGGGTCCGGCACAGTGCTGGGCAGCGCCTACAGCGCCTGGGAAATCCGTAGTCGGGAGGGTCTCGACTACGTCCTCGGCGACGAGGAACCTCCTCGAGACCTGGCGGGGGCCTGGGAGTGGATGCGCGATCCGTATCCCCCTCCCGGGGAAGGACAGGACTACGATCTGCTCCGCACGCGGCTGCCGATACAACCAGGCACGGCGTGGATAGCCTCGGAGGCGCTGGGTACGTTGTCGGCGCCCGACCGGCAGCGGCTGGCCCGTATGGCGCGCGGCTTCTTCGCCAATCACAACCCGTATATCCGCCACATTGTGCGGCGCACCCGCGCCTTTCTCGAGAGCACGATTGACCCGCAGACGCATGAGCCCTACCTGCAACCGGTGGGAGTTCGGCTGTTCGGCGAGAGTAAACAGGACGCGGTGGTGCTCGGGGGCTTCCTGGGCGATGCGTACGAAGCGGCAGAAAAGTTCTGTGAAGAGGTGGGCAAGCGGCCAGGATTACAGTCGGGATTCCTGAAGACGGTCCTGTTGCGTCGCCTTGGCAGCACCGTCACGGCGGGCCGCTCCACGACCCTCAAGATGCTGGGCCATGAGGAGGACACCACGGAGGAGGACGACGCTGAGGAAACCCCGCGAGGCTCGCTCTACCCGCTCACTCCCATCGAGGATGCGCTTTTGCGGCGCGTGCTGGCGCTTCTTGATGCCGCGACGGACGAAGACCCGAAGTACCGGGCAGTCGAGCGCATTCTCCTGGAAGGGGTGAACGGCACAGAGCGCTGGCTGAACCGCGGGTGCATCATTTTTTCTCAGTACTACGACTCAGCGCGTTGGGTGGCCGCCTGTCTGTCGGCGCGTCTGCCGGAGGAAGCCATTGGACTCTATGCCAATGTTGCCGGCTCCGGTCTGTTCCGCGCTGGTGTCTTCACGCCGATGGCTCGGGAGTCGCTGCGGGATGGCCTGGCCCAGGGTACCATTCGATTGCTCGTTGGAACCGACGCCGCTTCCGAGGGGTTGAACCTCCAAGCTGTCAGTACACTGATCAACCTTGACCTACCATGGAACCCAACCCGGTTGGAGCAGCGCAAAGGGCGCATCCAGCGCATTGGGCAACGGCGCGACGAGGTATACATCTACAACATGCGTTACCGAGGATCGATCGAAGATAAAGTTCATCAGATGCTTTCCAGCCGGCTCGAAGCGATTCGAGACATGTTCGGTCAATTGCCTGACACGCTGGAGGACGTATGGGTGGCCCTGGCCTTGAAAGATGAACAGAAGGCGCGCGAGGTAATTGATCGAGTGCCCCCATCGCATCCGTTCGAATTGCGCTATGACCGTATCGAGCAGGTCGACTGGGAGTCATGTACAAACGTGTTGCACGTGCGCACCCAACTCGAGCCGCTGCTGGATGGCTGGTGAGGATAATGTAATGCATCGCATGGTGCCTGTCCATCGAGTAGCTCGATTAGCTGCACTTTTGCCATCACCAGTCCTTGCCACTAGTGCGTACTTTTACATGGCCATGGCTAACATCCCCAAGATCGGATCAAGAATGTGACGCAGGTACACCGTGTCTCGTGTCACAGACTCACGGCTTCACGCAGTACCGCGTCACGCAGGTACGGGCTGAGGCTATGTTCGGTCAGCACGTCAACGCCACAGCCGAGTTGGTCCTCCAGGTCTTGCTTGATCGCGATTATGTCGAGCAGACCACGCCCGGTCGCCAGGTCTACGAGTACGTCGATATCGCTGTTCGGTCCGGCATCGCCGCGCGCAACGGAACCGAACAAGCGGATACGGGTGGCGCCATGCCGCGTTGCCGTTTGGCGTATGATTTCGCGCTGCTGTAGGTACCGTTCAGGATCCACTGCACTTCCCCCTGGCTGCCTGTTGAGGGCCATCGAGATGGGAGCCTTTGTCCCCGTTCCACCCCATTATAGAATGGCAGTATTAGCGCGCAATGGTAATGGTGCGAGCCGGCAGGCGGAGATGGGTTACTTGCCGCTCAGTCAGGCAATGAACCGCCTGTTGCAGGATAGTTACCTGCTCCCCGACGCTTTCGTTTAAGGTAGATTGTCCCGGCCTGCCGCATCACTACCCGTTTGCGCTATACTGGCAACCGCTGGTCCCACCGCGAGCTGGCGGTTGTTGCAACACGCGATGTCTGAAGAAGGTTGAGCCTTGCCGCGCATCGCCTTGATCATCCCGGCGCATAACGAGGCCCTGGCCATCGGCGAAGTGCTGCGCGCCGTGCCGCCAGCGGTGGTCGACACCGTGATCGTTGTCGATAACGCCTCTAGCGACGGCACCGGCGACGTGGCGCACGGCCTGGGCGCCACTGTTGTGCGCGAGGAACAGCCGGGCTACGGCAACGCCTGCCGGGCCGGCCTGCTGGCCGGCGAGGGCCACGACATCCTGGTCTATCTCGATGGCGACCGCTCCGATGATCCGCGCGACCTGCCACGAATCCTGGCGCCGCTGCTGGATGGCCGTGCCGATCTGGTACTCGGCTCCCGCCTCCAGGGCCACTTGGAACGGGGCGCCTTGCCGGCCCATCAGCGCGCCGGCAACCGCGTCGCCACACTGCTGATCCGGCTGCTCTATGGCGTCCGCTTGAGCGACATCGGCTCCTTCCGGGCCATCCGCCGTACCCACCTGCTGGCGCTCGATATGCAGCACCCGACCTACGGCTGGCCCGTCGAGATGGTGGTCAAAGCTGCCCGTCGCCACTACCGCATCGTCGAAGTGCCGATCACCTACCACGCCCGCATCGGCGTCTCCAAAGTCGGCGGTACGTTGCGCGGCAGCGTCAACGCTGGCACGGCCATGCTTGGTACGATCTGGCGCTATAGCCGTGGCGCCTGACGGCAACGTGCTGGCGCTCGTCGCCCGCTACCCTCGCCTCGGCGCCGTCAAGACGCGCCTGGCGGTGACGCTGGGCAATGCACCCGTCTACGCGCTCTACTGCGCCTTCCTGCGCGACCTGGCGGAACGCCTCGCCGCCGGACCCTGGCGCGTGTGCTGGCTGTATACCCCGGTCGAAGATTTCTTCGCCGCCTGGCTGGCAAACGGCCAGGCGACCTCCCCTCAGGAGGGAACGACGCTGAACGAGCGATTGCTCAACGGCTTCCGGGTGCTGGGCCGGTCGTATGAGCGGGTCATCATTATGAGCACCGACTCCCCTCATGTACCGCTGGAGTGGATTGCCAAGGGCTTTGCCTTGCTTGACCAGCACGACTTGGTGCTCGGACCCTGCGACGACGGCGGCTATTACCTCGTCGGCATGCGGGCAGCGCACGATGTCTTCAGCGGTATCACCATGAGCACCCCCAGCGTGCTGGCAGAGACGTTGGCGCTGGCCGACCACCTCGGTCTTAGCACGGCGCTGCTGCCGCCCACTTTCGACGTCGATGATCTGGCGGGACTGGCGGCGCTGCGGGAATGGCTTGAAAGCAACGCCGATGGATTGCCGCACACCCGTACACTCCTGTCGGTAAGCAGCGCGTTAGAAATACGGGTTACACTTCGGTGACGATACCAGGGTCGGCGCTTGGCCGCCTGCCCGCCTGGTGGCCCCACACGCTGGGTGATTGGAGAAGTACACTGTGAGTATCGCCACCCTCGAACGCGCGGCGACGGTGACTCCCCCCGCCCCGACTACCTCCTGGAAGCTGTGGCTCTATACCAACTACGACTGCAACCTCACCTGCAAGTACTGCGTGGCGCGCTCCGGCCCCAACGTACCGCGTCGCGCGCTGGCCGCGCCGCTGATTCGGCAACTGGTCGACGAAGCAGCCGCCCTCGACTTCAGCCACCTCTTCCTGACCGGTGGCGAACCGTTCCTCTTGCCCGACATCTACGAAACGCTCGCTTACAGTTCGTCGCGGTTGCCGACTACCGTCCTCACCAACGCCACCCTGTTGCACGACAAACAGCTCGACAAGCTGGACGCCGTTCGCAACGAGCGCCTGATCATCCAGGTCAGCCTCGATGGTCCCAACCCGGAAACGCACGACGTGTACCGCGGCCGGGGCACGTGGGTCCGCACCATCGCCGGGCTGCAACGGCTGCTGGGTCGCGGCTATCGCGTGCGCATCGGCACCACGGAGACGCCCGCCAATACCGCTCACATGGCAGCCTTGCGCTCATTCTTGGACAACCTTGGCATCGGTCCCGACGACCATTTCATCCGGCCGCTGGCCAAGCGCGGCTTCTCCAAGGAGGGCATTGACCTCGGTATCGACGACCTCGTGCCGGAACTCACCGTCAACGTGGACGGCGTCTACTGGCACCCGCTCTCGACTGATCGCGACATGCTCATCGCCAGGTCGCCTCTGCCGCTAAAGACGTCGCTGGATCGCGTCTACGAGCTGCTGGCCGATCCCGACCGCGCCAGCAAGCCGCGCTGCACCTTCACTTGAGGCTAAGATCTGGTCCCCGTTGGGGACCCCGCTAGGGGAGCGAAGCGCTCCCGCACAGAAAGGACTTCTCCTATGGCGTCAGGCATCAAAGCGTTTGTGCTGGTGGAGGCGGAACCGGCCCGCGTCCGCGATCTAAAAGAGGAGCTCGACCAGATGGAACTGGCCGACTCCAAGATTGTCGCCGTTCACGCCTGCACCGGTCCCTACGACCTCATCCTGGAGGTGGAAAGCCCCACGTTAGAGGCCCTGGCCACTTGACTGACGGAAGGGATTGCGGGCGCCGTTGGCGTCCGCCGCTTGATCTCCTGCCTGGAGGTCTTCCGCCCAGTGTAGGCGGCCCCGCATCAACCTGGATTAGGCTGCAGCCATACTGGCGTGCAACTTGCGACATCTCTCGCGCTGAACGGCACGCAATAGTGCAGGACGGAGGACAGGATGGCTGGCGAGACTGTAGCGCAGGCGGCGCGGATGATCGTGGATACATTTGTCGACCAACAGAACAAGAGTGACCTGGAGGGCGCTTTTGGCGCCGACGGAGCCACGCCGTCACCGGCGCTGCAGCAACTGATCCAGGAGCACGCCGCGCAACACGGCCTGCAACCGGACGATGCGCAACTCCTCAGTGCGATACGCGAGGAACTGGAGCGGCGAAGTATGGCGCGGCGGGCCTGAGACGGCCGCTCTTACCCCGCCGCGAAGCGCAACGTCAACGCTTCTCCGTGCGTATGGCTGGAGCCGGCTCCCTCGGCGATATCGAGGCCGAACGGGTAGGCGCGTCGCAGGTCACTGAACTGAATGTCTTCGACGTCGGGAGTGACCAGCGGCCGCGAATAGCCGAGCGTCCACCAGCCGTCTTGCCATTGATCCAGGATCACCGTGAAGGGCGCCGCCGTCACGTCCGGCGCCACCACCTGCATATTGTCGATCCAGCGGCCCGCTGAGAAGCTGACATGGCAAACCACGGCGCAGCCGCCGATAGCTTCATTCCGCTTCCACGTCACCGTCGCCTGTTGCTGTTGCACTGTCGGCGCCGGCACATTGTTCAAGGCCTCAGGCCAATGGAGGCGAAAGTAGACTGCCTGCGCCGAGTAAACGGCGCTGACTTGAATGCTCGTTGCCACGCCGCCTGCCAGTGGGACGTTCAGGGGCCCTGCCTGCTGCCAGGCGCTCACGACCTCCGCTGTCGTGGGCGCCACGCCTACGGTAGCGGGCAACGGCGCGGCTATCAGCAACGCCGCCGCGGCGGCGGCCGAGGCGCTGTCGCGCTGGCGGAGCATGCCCAGGAGTCCCACAGCGATCAGCACGCCTACTGCCCCGCCGATAAGCGCGAGGCGGGGTCTGCTCGGCCTCACTGCACCGTCATCTGCTGCTGCACGACGTTGCTCATATCACACTCGTGCGTCGTGGCAAAAAAGTACCACGTATACTTTCCGGCCTTCAGGCCGGGCAAGGTCTGGTCGAAGGCGAAGGCGGTGTTGGCGCCGCCGCGCAGGACATAGGCCACGCCGGCTTCGGGACTGAGGGCCCAGATCTGATCCGGAGCGAGCCGGTTGTCTTTCTGGGTAGCGGTCATCGTGAAGTGGGCCGACGCCGTTCCGGCCAGTGGTCCTGCCGAGACCGTTGTGTTGCTCACTTTGGGCGAAGCCGGCGGGTTGCTCTCCGGCGGCATCGTGATGACCACGCTGGCGCTGCCGCCCTTGGTCACTGGCGCATTACTCTGCACATAGAGGTAGCCCGCCTTGTACGCTTTAACCTCTACCGACCGGAAGGCGGCGATATCACTGGCTTTGAAGGCCCCGTTGGCATCGGTCAGCAGCCCGGTGTGGACCTTGCCGCCCTCAATCGTCACGAACGCCTGCGCCACCGGCTTGCCGGCGGTGTCTTTCACCACCCCGGTGACGCTGCCGACCTCACCGCTGACGCGCAC
>DHIZ01000433.1:15807-35560 GCA_002404055.1 Chloroflexi bacterium UBA4733 | reverse complement strand
GCCCGCGACTTCAGTCGCCGGGCCAATGCTGCAAGTTTTCTTGTCCGTTGACAACACCAGTGTCGCACGGTATAGTCCCCTTAGTGCGTTACTGTGCAAGATACATTAAGTTGCACTTAATGCGCGACGAGTGCGGGACTGCAGCGACATCCCCGAGGCGATGACGCCTCCGCTGCCGATCTTCGCGATGTGAGGAGAGCGCTCTATGCTCAGTACCTGCAATGACCTGGCGTCGTCCGAAAAAACCCTCTACCGCAGTGGCGTGGCGCAATGGCAGGCACCCCAACGGCCCGGTCAGGAACGCCTGTCCGCTGCCTATACCCGGCTTAGCCAGGCCGAACTGGATACTAAGGTCTGGGACGCCAAGCGCCAATTGGGTACGCGACTCGTCGTCCTCGGCCACCACTACCAGCGTGACGAAGTCATCAAGTATGCCGACTTTCGGGGCGACTCGTTCAAGCTGAGCCAACTGGCCGCGGCGCGCAACGAAGCGGAATACATCCTGTTCTGCGGCGTCCACTTTATGGCCGAGAGCGCCGATATCCTGAGCGGGCCGCAGCAGCAGGTGATTCTTCCCAATCTGTCGGCGGGCTGTTCCATGGCGGATATGGCCACGATCGACGATGTCGAAGCCTGCTGGGCCGACGTCAGCCGCGTCTGCGGCGGCACGACAATTCCCGTCACCTACATGAACTCGGCTGCCAACCTCAAGGCTTTCTGCGGACGCCACGGTGGCATCGTTTGCACGTCATCCAACGCCGACAGGGTGCTGCGCTGGGCTTTCGCGCGCGGCGAACGCGTGCTCTTTTTCCCAGACCAGCACCTGGGTCGCAACACCGGCGTGAAAATGGGCATCCCGCTCCAGGAGATGCAGGTCTGGGACCCCCGCCAGCCGCTGGGTGGCCACGGTGCGGCGGAACTGCGAGAAGCCCGGATCATCCTCTGGAAGGGGCATTGCTCCGTCCATGCCCGCTTTGCGGTAGAGCAGATCGAAGCGGCCAGGCGGGATGACGCTTCCGTCAAGGTGCTGGTTCACCCGGAGTGTACTCTTGATGTCGTGCAGCAGGCGGACTTTATCGGCTCAACCGAATTCATTGTGAAGACCATTGAGCGGTCGGCGCCAGGTACGAGTTGGGCAGTTGGGACCGAGATAAATCTGGTCAAACGGCTGGCCAAAGAGCATCCTGAGCAACACATCTTCTGCCTGGACCCTATTGTTTGCCCGTGTTCCACCATGTATCGCATTCACCCTGCCTTCATTGCATGGGTACTGGATAGCCTCGTTGAAGGGCGCGTGGTCAATCGCATCCAGGTACCTGCCGTGATCGCCGAAGAGGCCCGCACCGCGCTCAAGCGCATGCTGGCCGTGGCCTGAGCCATGGGAACCAACCGATCACACTACGACTATGTCATCGTCGGCAGCGGCGGGGCGGGGCTTTTCGCTGGCTTGCTGGCGAAGCAGTATGGCAGCGTCCTCGTCGTCACAAAGGACGCGCGGACGGAGTGCAATACCAACTACGCTCAGGGTGGCATTGCGGCAGCAATAGGGCCGGGCGACTCGCCCGAGCAGCACCTCGCCGACACGCTAGCCGCCGGGGCCGGCCTGTGCCACGAGGACGCCGTGCGTATTCTCGTCACCGAAGGCCCCGCCCGCGTGCGTGACCTCATGCGGATGGGACTGCCGTTCGACTGCGAGAATGGCGATCTGGCGCTCGGTCGGGAGGGCGCGCACGGTATGCCGCGAATCGTCCACGCCGGGGGAGACGCCACCGGACGGCAGATGGAGCTGACGCTGGATCGCGTTGCCCAGCAGGAAGGGATCGAGGTCCGCGACCGTACGATGGTGACAGCCGTCCTCACAGAACGCGGTACAGTCACCGGCGTGCGCCTTCTTAATGCCGCAGGCGGCCAGCAGACCGACGTCACCGCCCGCTTTGTCCTGCTGGCCACCGGCGGCGCAGGGCAACTCTATTCCCATACGACGAACCCTGCTGTGGCGACCGGGGATGGTGTGGCCCTGGCCTACCGGGCTGGAGCTGATGTCGCCGATCTGGAGTTCTACCAATTCCACCCGACCGCGCTCAGCTTGCCTGGTGCGCCCAGTTTCCTCATTTCCGAAGCGGTACGCGGCGCCGGGGCCATCTTGCGCACCGCCGACGGTAACGCCTTCATGCGCAGCTATGACCCACGCGCCGAACTGGCCTCGCGAGATATCGTGGCGCGTGCCATCGTCAGCGAGATGGAACGGACAGCCGGGCCGGTGTACCTCGACTTGACCCAGCTCCCGGAAGCGAAAGTACGCTCCCATTTCCCGACGATCAGCGCCTTCTGCGCCACCCACGGTGTGGACATCATGCACCAGATGATCCCTATAGCTCCGGCGGCACACTACTACATGGGCGGCGTCGTCACCGATACCTGGGGCGAGACTACCGTACGGAATCTGTTTGCCGCCGGTGAGTGCGCGCGCAGCGGCGTACACGGCGCCAACCGTCTCGCCAGTAACTCCATGTTGGAACTCGTCGTCTTTGCCCAGCGCGTGGTGGAGCGCACCCTGGTACCGCTCGCTGAGCGACGGCCCCAGCCAGCAGTCCTGCCTGCACGGGCATTGGTTCTGGATCATCCGGCAACCCACAGCGCATCGTCTGCGGGGACGCCTCCGGGTACCGCGAATGCACTGGCCGCCGCGCCGAACGTCACGGACCTGCAAAAGCTGCTCTGGACGAACGCTGGCATCGTGCGGGATGCCACTGCGTTGACCGCGGCCAAGCAGCAGTTGGCAGATTGGGCACGATGGCCTCTGTCGCCCGTCGCCCGGGACCAGTGGGAGCTGGCCAATCTGCTCCTGGTTGGTCGCCTACTTGTCGCCGCGGCGCTGGCGCGCCAGGAGAGTCGCGGCGCCCACGCGCGCACCGATTACCCTGCTCTGTCCGAAGAGTGGCGCTGCCACCTGACATTCCGGGGGGTGGCGGTCGGGGGTCGGGGACCAGGGGCCAGGGACGGGGTGGGCACGGAGAACGGCCGCGTTCCGTTCCCCGACCCCCGACCCCTGACCGCTGAGCCCGCGAGCGCAGCGAGCCCGGCCCCGCCGCCAAAGGTTGCCGTCGGGCGACACTGATGGACGAGCTCGACGGTCTGATCTACCTCGACCATGCTGCTACCACCCCCTTGCGACCGGAGGTGTTCGAGGCGATGCTGCCCCATCTTCGTGCAGGCTGGGCCAACCCGTCCAGCAACTACGAGCCCGCCCGGCAGGCGCGACTGGCGCTGGAGTCAGCGCGCGAGAACGTGGCGGATTGCCTCGGTGCTCACCCCGCCGAGATCGTGTTCACGGGGGGTGGTAGTGAGTCGGATAATCTGGCCATCAAGGGTGTAGCGCTGGCTGCAGGGCAAGGTCGCCACATTATCACCACCGCCATCGAGCACCACGCCGTCCTGCATACGTGCCAATACCTGGAGGAACGCCACGGCTACCGCGTGACCTACACTCCTGTCGATAGGCACGGGCTGGTAGACCCGCAGGCGGTCGCATCCGCCCTCACCGCCGACACCGCCCTGATCAGCGTGATGCTCGCCAACAACGAGATAGGCACAATCGAACCGGTGGCAGAAATCGGCACGCTGCTGCAAGGCCGTGGCGTCGTCTTTCACAGCGACGCTGTGCAAGCGGCAGGCGTGCTGCCCCTCAACGTGGATGACCTGATGGTCGACCTCCTGACGATTTCCGCCCACAAGTTTGGCGGCCC
This sequence comes from Chloroflexi bacterium UBA4733, assembly GCA_002404055.1. The sequence goes on along the minus strand of DHIZ01000433.1, from coordinate 31,814 downwards.
CAAGGGCGTCGGCGCGCTTTTCGTTCGGCGGGGCACGCCATTGGATCCATTGGTGCATGGCGGCAGCCAGGAGCAGGGCCTGCGCGCCGGTACCGAGAGCGTGGCGTTGGCGGTGGGGCTGGCCACGGCGCTCCGCCTGGCAGTCACTGAGCGCGACGAAAACACCACGCACCTGGAGTCGTTGCGCGACCGTCTCATCGCAGGCGTGCTCACAGCAATTCCTGGCGCAATCCTGACCGGCCACCCTGTTCGACGACTTCCCGGCCACGCCAGCTTCTGCTTCCGCGACGTGGAAGGCGAATCCGTGCTTATCGAGCTCGATGCGCGCGGCATCTGCGCCTCCGCCGGCTCCGCCTGCAGTGCAGGGTCCACCGAACCGTCCCACGTGCTCCAGGCTCTCCAGGTCCCTCCCGCGTACATTCGCGGGGCACTGAGGCTGACGCTTGGGACTACCAGCACCCGGCAGGAGGTCGATGTCGTGGTCGAGCAGTTGGGCAGCATTTTGCCGGAATTGCAAGCGCTGGCGTCATAACGGCGCTGTCCCGCGCAGCACTTTCCGCGTGGTAGAGTTAGGTGCATGGACACAACAACACACGCCCTCTCGGCGGAGCTCCAAGCGGAGCTTGATCAGGTCTCCCGCGAAACAGGACGCGCGCAAACCGATCTCGTCGTTGACGCCGTTGAGGCTTACCTGAGGCATTATCGGCTATCGCGCTTCCTGTCGATAGGGGCTGGTCATAGCGACGAAGTCACCGGGGAGAACAGCGAAGACTGGCTGCTCGCCAACTGGAAGATTGATTGATCACCATTGACACGTCTGGCATTGTAGCAGTCGTCAACGCAGACGATCCAGACCACCGCCGAACCGTCGATGCGCTCGTATCGGTCCCTGGACCATACCTGATCCCGGTGAGCATTCTGTCGGAAGTTGCATACTTGCTGGAACGAGCGATACTGCCCAGCGTATTTGACACGTTTCTCCGTGAACTTGAAACCCATGTTTACACCCTTCACTTTTCGCTCGATGACCTCCCTCGGGTTCGACGCCTCATCCACCGATACAGTGATCTCCCCCTCGGCTTTGCCGACGCCTCAGTCATTGCCTGCGCCGAGCGCCATGGCGGTCGGGTGCTGACGCTGGATCGTCGCCATTTTGGCGTCGTCGAAGGCGAAGGTACCATCAGCCTTTTGCCCTAGCGACGCCGAACAGCGAGTACCAATGGAACCGCGAAAGGAACCGGAACGGAGTAAGACCGGGTGACTGGCGCCCCGCTTCCAACTCCTCGTCTCGCGTTCACCGGACTCAGTGGCTTTGTGGGTAGTTCCGTGACCAGGGAACTGGTCGACCGCTTCACCTTGCTCGACCTGTACCATCGCACGCAGGCGTCTGGCGACATTGCCACGCATGCTGTGCAGTTACGCGACGACACCATCGAGGATGCCGTGACCGCTGCCTATCGCTGGGGCGCTGCCGCGCTTATCAATATTGGAGCCGCTGCCAATGTCGATGCTTGCGAGGAGGAGCGAGGCGACCGCTATGGCAGCGTCTACCAGGCAAACGTGTCTGTGCCGCGGCGTCTTGCAAGGGCATGCGCTGAGATAGGGCTGCGCTTCGTCCACGTGTCCACGGATTACGTCTTCGATGGTGAGGATGGGCCGTACCGTGAAGACGACGTGCCGAGCGTCGCCGCCAACTGGTATGGGCAGTCAAAACTCGACGGTGAACGAGCAGTTCTGGACGCCAACCCGGCGGCAGCCATCGTTCGCCTGTCGCTGCCTTACGGCCGCGAGCATCCGCGCAAACGCGACATTGTGCGCCTGGTGCGCTCACGACTGAGTGCAGGACAGACGTTTGGCGGCGTCGTTGACCAGTTCATCACGCCAACGTGGTTGGGCGACATCGCCGAGGGGCTCGCCGCGGTCGCCAGCAGCACTGGATCCGGCATCTATCACCTGGCCGGCGCGACGATCCTGTCGCCCTATGACGCTGCGCTGATCGTCGCTCGAACCTTCGGGTTGGACGAACGCCTGGTGCAGCCGTCCACCCTCGCCGCGATCACGCAAGCAGGTCGCGCGCCGCGACCGCGGGTGACAGCGCTCCTGGGCACACGCCTGCAACGCGAGTTCGGACCGGCGTTCCGGCTGAAAGGGTTCGCAGAGGGAGTGGGCTTGCTGCGCGGAAATTGAGAGTGCCCCTGGCGCTGACCGCTGTCCCGGGCCGGGAGTGGCGCTAGGAAGTCAGGTCCCTCCTGCCGAAGGCTCCCGGCAACAACTCCTTGACGGTTGCATCCTGACGCAGGCCGCCCAACGTGGTCATGACCACAAGCGCCTCGGGCGCCAACTCGGAGAGCACCTGGCGGCAGGCGCCGCACGGCGTCACTGGTTGCCTGGTATCGGTCACGACGACAACCAGGATGAAGTCGCTCGCACCGGCGACAGTGCCGGTCCAGAGCGCGACGCGCTCGGCGCAGGCGGTCAGGCCGAAGGAAGCGTTCTCAACGTTCGCGCCGGCGAAGAGGCGGCCATCGGCAGTCGCTACCGCCGCGCCGACGCGAAACTGGGAGTATGGCGCGTAGGCGTGTTCGCGTGCCGCTGATGCCAGGACGATGGCGCGGACTATGAGCTCGTTGGTGTCGTCGGCTCTCACTTTGCGCCGCCACTGCCATCTGTCTCCGGCGTCTCACTGCGCCGCTGGACCCGGACTCGCCGCACGCGCCGACCATCCATTTCCACGACGGTCGCCTGCAGCGGACCGACCACCGCCTTTTCCCCCTCCGACGGCTCGGCGCCAAGCTGGCTATATACCAGCCCCCCGATGGTGTCGTAGGCGTCCGATTCGAGATGCATTTCCATGAGCTCGTCGATGGTGCTCATACTGACGCTGCCGTCGACCAGGTAGACGCCTTCCTCCTCAGCCTCGATAGTCGGAGCCTCGGTGTCGTATTCGTCCTGAATGTCACCAACAATTTCCTCCAGCAGGTCCTCAATGGTCACGACCCCGGCGGTGCCGCCGTACTCATCCACCACGATGGCCATGTGGACCTTTGTCGCGCGCATGTCGTGGAAAACCTGGGTCACCTTCTGGGATTCGGGTACGAAAAACGGCGGGCGGGCAAGGTCGCGCAGGTTGATAGGTTGTTGGTCAGGCAGCAGGAATCGCAGGAGGTCCTTGACATAGAGGACGCCGATCACGTTGTCGATCGAGTTCTCAAACATGGGAATGCGGGAGTGACCGGCATTCATAGCGACGTCGACGACCTCCTGGATTGGCGCATCGACCGCCACCGCTGACACGTCGATGCGTGGCCGCATCACCTCGCGCACAAGGGTGTCTCCGAACTCAAAGACGCCATGGATCATGGCAGTCTCTTCCTCTTCCAGCACGCCCTGCTGTTCGCCGACCTCGACCAGCATGCGCAACTCTTCCTCGGTGTATTGATGGTCGAGCCGCGTCGTCTGGCCACCGAAGAGTCGCGCTAACCCGCCAGTGATCCAGGTCAAAACGGCGATAAGCGGTGTGAGCAGCGTGGAGAACACATTCACTATGGGACCAAGGAGCAGTGCCGCCCGCTCGGTGTTCTGAATGGCCAGCAGTTTCGGCGTGATCTCGGAGCAGATCAAGACGACCGACGATATCACGACCGCCGCAGCGACATCGCGCAACCAGGGCGGGTTTGCCGGCATGTAACGCAAGGACAACTCCGTGGCGAGGCTGGAGGCGACGATCACTGCCACGGAGTTCAGCACGAGGATGGTCGTCAGGAAGCGCTGCGGAGCGCCGAGCAATCCGGCTACCAGACGCGCCCGCTTGTTCGCCTGCTCCTCGGCCAGTTGCAGGATGCGGCTGCGCCGCACGCCGGTCAGGCCGGTTTCGGCTGCTGACGCGAAGGCGGATAGGATGACGCACCCGATAACCACGACGAGTTGGGCTACCGCGCCCCCGTCCATCACCTGCTCCTAGGTGAACAGCGCGCTGACGGACATGTTCTCATGGATCCGGCGGATGGTCTCCCCCAATAAGGGGGCAACCGAGAGCACCGTCAGCGCCTCACCACGCTTGGAATCGGGCACGGCGATCGTGTTCGTCACGATCGCCCGATCCAGAACGCCGGAACGCATGCGTTCGGCGGCGTTGCCGGCCAAAATGGCGTGGGTGGCGACCATATAGACGGCGGCGGCGCCGCGCTGGCGCAACAGATGGGCAGCCTCCAGCAGGGTGCCCCCCGTGGAGATCATGTCATCAACGATGACGGCAGTCCGGCCGCGCACGTCACCCACCATCTCGATCACCTCCACAGCGTCCGGCCGCAGCCGCTGCTTGGCGATGATCGCCAGGGAGGCGCCGATGCGGTAGCGGAAGTCGTTGGCACGCGCTACGCCGCCGGCGTCCGGTGACACCACGACGAGGTTCTGTAAGCCCAGGGAGCGCACGTGATCGGCCAGGATCGCGGCGCCGCGCAGGTGGTCTACCGGAATGTCAAAAAAGCCTTCAATGGCCGCAGCGTGCAAGTCCATCGTCAAAACGCGATCAGCCCCGGCCACCGTGAGCAGATTGGCCACCAGCTTTGCCGAGATTGGTTCGCGCGGCGCCGTCTTCTTCTCCTGCTTGGCGTAGGCGAAGTACGGCACGACCGCTGTGATGCGGTCGGCCGAACCACGCCGCAGGGCATCGATCATGATCAGCAACTGCATGATGTGCTGGTCGACCGGTTCGCTCATGGACTGCACGACGAAAATATCGGCACCGCGCACATTCTGCTCGATGCGCAGGCGCAACTCGTCGTTGGGGAAGCGATCAATGGATGCTGCACCCAACGGGATCTGCAAAAAGGCGCAGACCTCCTGGGCCAGTGCCAAATTTGAAGTACCGGAGAATACCTGTAGCGACTGACTCACGTTGTTTTTCTCTTGGCGGTGCGCATCTCCAACCCTTCCGGCAGTGCCAGTTTAGGTTCTCTGATCGTGGAACGCCATTCGGACATTCCCCTCCGACACAAGCAGCATCATAGCCGATGCCTCAGCGCACTATGAAGTTGATCAGGCGGCCGGCAGCGTAGAAGACTTTGACGACCTGCTTGCCCTGCAACCCCTCCATCACGCGCTGGAGGCGAACCGCAAGGTCACGCACCTCTTCCTCCGCGGCGTCGGCCGACACGTCCAGGCGGTCGCGGAGCTTGGAGTTGATCTGCACGGCGATATTCACCAGGGCATCCGTCGCCAGCGTAGCGTCATACTCGGGCCAGGCTTGCCGGTGTACACTGCCTTCGCCGCCGCGACGATGCCAGAGCTCTTCCGCTTGAAACACGGCCATCGGGGCCAGCAGCAGAATCAGCGTTTCGGTGGCCTTCCGCCAGACAGCGGTGCTGATGCGACTGCCACGCACGGCGTCTGCCAGCTCGTTCAGCAAAATCATCAAGCAACTGACGGCCGTGTTGAAGCGCATCTCCGCCAGGTCGTCTCCGACTTTCTTGATTGTCTTGTGTTGAAGCCGCAGCAGGCCGTCGTCGTCGGTTGTTGTAGTGGAGTCGTACTCCATCGTGCAGAGGTCCCAGACCCTGCTGAGAAACCGGTCAACGCCATTGATACCTTTTTCGTCCCAGATCAGGTTCTGCTCAAACGGCCCGATGAACAACTCGTACAGGCGCAAGGCATCCGCCCCGTGCGCGTCCACGACGCTATCCGGGGTGATGACGTTGCCGCGGCTTTTCGACATGCGTTTGCCGACGTTGCCGTGCTGATCGGGCAGGGGCGAATGCACCACCCCTTGCGGGCGATAGCGGGCGAACGGTTCGCTGAAGGTCACCAGCCCGGCGTCGTACATCACCTTGGTCCAGAAGCGCGCGTAAAGCAGATGCATGACCGCGTGCTCCAGGCCACCGACGTAAAGGTCCACCGGCATCCAGTAGTTGACTGCTGCCGGGTCAAAGGCCTGTGTCGCGTCGCGCGGCGAGCAAAAGCGCAGGAAATACCAGGACGAACAGGCGAAGCCGCCCATGGTGTCGGTCTCCCGCCGGGCCGGACCGCCGCACTGCGGGCAGGTCGTCTGCACCCAGTCAGGTGCCGTCTCCAGTGGCGAGCGGCCAGTCCCCGTCGGCTGCCAATCGACGATCTCCGGCAGTTGCACGGGCAACTCGCTCTCGGGCACCGGCACGGGACCGTGCTCTGGACAATGCACGATCGGTATGGGCGCACCCCAGTAGCGTTGGCGACTGATCAGCCAGTCACGCAACTTGTAGTTGATCTGGAACTCGGCCAACCCCTGGCGTTCCAGGTCTTTGGTGATCTCCCGCTTGGCGTCGCTGGATGGTAGGCCGGAGTAGGAGCCGGAGTTCACCAGGCGCCCATCTCCGGGGTAGGTAGCGTCAAGGGCAGTGTTGGCGTCTTCGCCCACAGGCACGACGACGACTTTGATTGGCAGGTCGTAATTGCCGGCAAAGCTGAAGTCGCGGGCGTCGTGGGCCGGCACCGCCATGATCATGCCGGTGCCATAACTGGGCAGCACGTAATCGGCGATCCAGATGGGGATGCGTTCGTCGTTGACCGGGTTGATGGCGACGGCGCCAATCGGCACGCCGGTGCGGGTGCGCGTGGTGGACGTGCGTTCAATTTCGGTCGTCCGCCTGGCCATACCGACGTACTCGTCGACGGCAGCCTGTTGATTGGGAGTTGTCAACCGCGCTACCAGCGGGTGTTCAGGAGCCATGACGAAGAACGTGGCCCCGAACAGGGTATCTGGACGAGTCGTAAAGACCGGCAGCTCCGTGCCGTCCTCCGCGTGGAAGCGCACCAGCGCGCCGGCACTGCGCCCGATCCAGTTCTCTTGCATCGTCTTGACGCTCTCGGGCCAGTCGATGTCTTTCAGGTCGTCCAGCAGGCGATCGGCGTAGGCGGTGATGCGGAAGTACCACTGCTCCATCTCCCGCCGTTCCACCGACGTGTCACAGCGCCAGCAGAGGCCGCTGTGGACCTCCTCGTTGGCCAGGGTTGTCTGGCAGGACGGGCACCACCACACCGGCGCATTGGCACGGTAGGCCAGGCCGCGCTGGTGCAGCAAGAGGAAGAACCATTGCGTCCAGCGGTAATACTCCGGGGTGCTGGAATCGATCTCGCGCTCCCAGTCATAGCTGTTGCCGACGAGCCGCAACTGGCGCTTGTAGTTGGCAGTGTTGCGGGCGGTTGTCTCCCGTGGATGGCGGCCGCGCTTGATCGCCTCGTTCTCCGCCGGTTGGCCGAAAGCGTCCCAGCCCATCGGGTGCAAGACGTTGTAGCCACGCATGCGCATGTAACGACTGACCACGTCCGTCGGGATATAGTTATGGCCGTGCCCAACGGACAGCCCGTCACCAGAGGGGTAAGGGAACATGTCCAGGCAATAGAACTTCGGGAGGTCCGTCGATTCCAGCACGCGATCGAGCCCCATCTGGTCCCAGATCGGCTGCCAGCGAGCCTCCAGCGCCTGCGGATCGTACCGACCGGGGTCATCGCGCCGACCAGCCCGGTTGGTTGTCTGCTCCAACACGGTCATGTCGTTATCCCTTCTGGATAATCTCGCCGGGATTCAGGTAAGGCTGCACATAGTCTACGCCGCTCACCTGAATGGTGGTCTTACCGGCGGCCGTACCGTAGACCTTGACCTGCTGGCTCTTTTGCACGTCGGATTGGCCGGCAAAATTCACGTTCACGTAAACATTATCCTGGGTCAGAACCTGCACCCAGGTATTCTCCCCCCGTGGGTTGACGTAAAAGACGGTCCCACTGATGACCACTTTCTTGCCGGTGAGTTGCGTCGATTGGCTATTCAACTGGGCGCCTGTGACCGGCTGATACTGCGCAAGATCCGGCCCGGCCGTCGGTGTCGGCTTGGCCGGAGTCGCGGCGGATGCCGAGCTGCTCGTCGTGGTCAGTATAATCTGGCGGGTTGGCGTCGGCGCCGGCGTAGCCGTCGGATTCGGCGTTTCAGCGGCGGCAAGCGCCGCCGCCTGCGGCAGGCCGCGGTGTACTGCGTTGACGACCGCCAGGCAGGACACGACGAAAACCCCGACAATTGCCACCAGGATGATCTCGCTGATATATGATCGCTGCTCCAAGCTGGTGCCTGCTCCTCTATGCCGGCGGCGGACAAGACGTACTCTGGACCGGGCGAGTATAGCCGACAGGACCCAACGCTGCCAATTGCCGGCTCGCCCGGCAATGGTAAGATGAGAGAGCGAACCTCTGGGCGTCAAGCGTACCGTTACATTCGCCCGGCGGTCACGAAGGGTCTGTGCCGGCTGATACGACTTCCGCCAACGGCAACCAGGATGAGGAGATCACAGCAATGGTCACCAACGAAGAGCGCATCACGGAGATGGAGCAACGCCTCGCTGACATGGAGGCGGAACTGCGCGCACGCCAACGCCCCCGGATTCGGGTGGGCGGCATCCTGCGAGAGTTAGTGCCGCCCGACGTGCGGACGCACATGCGAGCCGCCCAGCGCGAACGCCTGCTCGCCGCGCGCGTCTACCTCGACCGCGTGATCGCCCGCTTCGACAACGACGTAGACGGGGAGACGCTGTAGGGCGGGACATCACCCCCTACCGCACCGGCACCGCCGCCGCGATGCGCACCTGCTCCCAGGGCAATCCTGCCTTGCCGAAATGCCCGTAGGCTGAGGTCTGGCCATAAATGGCCTGGCGCAGGTTGAGCGTGTCGATGATTTGGCGCGGCGACAGGGGCAGTACGCTCCAGGCGAAGTCGTCAATCTCGGCAATGCTGGCGTGTTCGGTGCCGAACGTTTCGACGGCAAAGGTTGTTGGCTCCGCACGCCCAATGCAGTAGGCCACCTCGACCTCGCAACGGTCGGCCAGCCCGGCGGCAACAATGTTCTTGGCCACGTAACGCGCACCGTAGGCGCCGGAGCGGTCGACCTTAGTCGGATCCTTGCCGCTGAAAGCGCCGCCGCCGACTCGTGCCATGCCGCCGTAACCGTCGACGATAATCTTGCGCCCCGTCAATCCCGTGTCGGTCGCTGGTCCGCCGTGATGCCAGACGCCGGTCCCGTTCACCAGGACAGACTCGGCGGGGATGCTCCAGCCGGATTCGGCCAGCACCGGTTTGACGACTGCGATATAGAGATCGTCGCCCAGCTGGGCCAGAGAGACAGACGGATCATGTGGCGCAGCCAGGATGACCGAGTCAACGCCAACCGGCCGCTGACCTTCGTAGCGGATGGATACCTGCGTCTTGCCATCCGGGCGCAGGTAGGGCAGCATACCGCTGCTCCGGGCAAAGTCGATGCCGCGCGCCAGACTGTGCGCCAACGTGATGGGCAAGGGCATCAGGTCCTGTGTTTCGCGGCAGGCGTAGCCGAACATCATGCCCTGGTCGCCCGCGCCCTCCTGGTCGACGCCGATGCCGATTTCCCTGGACTGCGTGTGCAAGCGAACGTCGATCTCGACCTCGTCGACACTAAACCCGTAATCGGGAAAGGTATAGCCCAGATCGCGTAAGACGGTGCGCACGACTTCCCTAAAATCAACATTTGCTGCGGTCGTAATCTCTCCGGCCAGGACTACCCGGTTCACGGTGGCCAACGCTTCGCAGGCGACCCGGCTACGCGGATCCTCCGCCAGGCATGCATCCAGGACGGCGTCGGAGATTGCATCGCACACTTTGTCGGGGTGACCACTGCATACTGATTCGCTGGCAAAGACACGGTACTGCACGTTCGGACATTCCCTTCTACACGAAAAAAGACCCCTCGGCCTACCGAGAGGTCTGTTACGCCCGTCCGTCCCGCCGGCCGTGAAATAACGGCACGGCGGGGTAGCCAGCCTGTTATGCGGGTATGCACGCTTCCACCCGGTTGATGACCAGGGTAGCCTATCTGCCCCCACGATGGGCTGGAATTAGCACCTTCGTCCATTTCGATGAACCAGGTTGCCGGACGGTCCACGGCCCAGATGCCTCGCGTCACTCTTGATATTGCATCTTCGATTGTTGGTCGCTATAGTTCTGAAAAGTAGCATCATTCCAGCCTACCTGTCAAACTTTGGGATGATGCTCTACCATTAGGGCTAGTGGCGGTCGCGCGCCAGCAGACGGCGGAGCGACACCGGTGTAATCCTACACCGGCGGACGTTCCCGAGCGGTCTGCCGTCAGAAACGTGCTCCGGAAGGGAGAAGGCGCAGTGGCTTCCGACGCTCTGCTCTCCGTGCAGGATTTGCGGACATACTTTGACACCCGCGACGGCACTGTCAAGGCTGTTGATGGTGTGAGTTTCGAGATTCGGCCGGGCGAGACCCTGGGCCTCGTCGGTGAATCCGGCTGCGGCAAGAGCGTGACCGCGATGTCCATTATGCGCCTGGTCCCGCACCCGCCGGCGCGAACTGTGTCCGGTGAGATCTGGTTCGATGGCCGGGACTTGTTGAAGGTCAGCAACGAGCAGATGCGGCGCATCCGGGGCCGCGAGATTGCCATGATCTTCCAGGACCCGATGACTTCCCTGAACCCGGTGCTGACCATCGGCCGCCAGATAACGGAGTCACTGCAACTGCACCTGAAAATGGGGCCGCGCCAATCGCGCAACCGGGCGGTGGAGTTGCTGCAACTGGTCGGCATCCCGGCGGCAGTGAAGCGTATCGACGACTATCCCCACCAGTTTTCCGGGGGGATGCGCCAACGCGTCATGATCGCCATGGCGCTCTCCTGCAATCCCAAGCTGCTGATTGCCGACGAGCCAACCACGGCGCTCGATGTGACCATTCAGGCGCAAATCCTGGAACTGATCGGCACGCTGCGGCGGGAGTTCAACGCTGCCGTGCTGCTGATCACGCACGATATGGGTGTGGTGGCGGGCGTCTCGGATCGCATCGTGGTGATGTATGCCGGCAAGGTGGCGGAGACGGCGACCACGGATGAACTGTTCGCCAACCCGCGTCACCCGTATACGCTGGGCTTGCTGAACTCGATCCCGCGCTTGGATGCCCAGCGACGCGAGCGATTGGTGCCCATCGAAGGACTCCCGCCGGACCTCATCACCTTACCGGCCATCTGCTCGTTTTCGGCACGCTGCAGCTTCGCCCTGGAGCGTTGCCGGGAAGGCGTACCGGAGTTGCGCGAGGTAGCGCCGGCCCATCGCGCTGCCTGCATCCGCGAGATCACCCGTGCCGCCGTTCCCATAAGCGCCTAGGAAAGCACGCCGGTACCTGCCGCCGTCTATCACGAGGGAGCACAAGCAATGGTCACCACTGAATCCGTAGCCGGCGCCGCCGGAATCCGCAACGGGGAACCCCTTGTGCAGATTCGCGATCTCAAGGTGCACTTTCCGGTGACGTCCGGCATCATCATCCAGCGCCAAGTTGGCGCAGTCAAAGCCGTTGACGGCATATCGCTGGACATTCTCAAAGGCGAGACGTTGGGGCTGGTAGGTGAGTCCGGCTGCGGCAAGTCCACCACCGGACGTGCCATCCTGCAGTTGCAGCGTCCAACGGCGGGTAACGTCGTCTTCGGCGATACCAGCCTGACCGACTTGCGTGGCGAAGCCCTGCGCCGCATGCGCCGGCACATGCAGATGATCTTCCAGGACCCCTATGCCTCGCTCAACCCGCGTATGACGGTCGGCTCCATTGTGGCGGAGCCCTTGCAAATTCACCATCTCGCCCAGAGCCGGCAGGACGTGCGCGACCAGGTGCAGGAACTGCTGCGCGTGGTGGGCCTCAACCCCTACTTTGCCAACCGGTACCCGCACGAGTTCTCCGGCGGACAACGCCAACGCATCGGCATCGCCCGAGCGCTCGCCCTGCGTCCCGAGTTCATCGTCTGCGACGAGCCGATCTCCGCGCTCGATGTCTCGATTCGCGCCCAGATCATCAACTTGCTGGAAGACTTGCAGGCCCAGTTCGGCATCACGTACCTCTTCATCGCCCACGACCTCTCGGTGGTGCGCCACATCAGCGACCGCGTGGCCGTCATGTATCTGGGCAAGATGGCCGAGCTGGCGGACCGCACCGAGCTTTACGAGAACCCCAAGCACCCGTACACGCGGGCGTTACTGTCGGCGGTGCCGATCCCCGATCCGAAGCTGGAGCGGCGGCGCGAGCGCATTATCCTGACTGGCGACGTGCCCAGCCCGGTCAACCCGCCGAGTGGCTGCGTCTTCCACACGCGCTGCCCCATCGCTGTCGACATCTGTCGCAGCATCGTGCCGGAGTGGCGCGACATGACGGGAGGCGGCCACATGGTGGCCTGCCACCTGGCAGAACCCGGCACGAAGCCGACCTCGCTGTCCCGCACTCAGCCCCACGCCATAGACCCGCACTTACCGTCGGCGGACGCAACGCTCACGCCTTCGCAGCAACCGCTTGCGTAGGGGCAGGCCCCTACGCGGGGCGCCGACACTCCCCATTCTATTCGTCAAACGTCATCAGTCGCCGGGCGACCTCCACCGGATTCGCCGTTTGCATTATTGATCCGCGCAGCTCTGGTGCTTCGACCGAGACGGTATGCTTCCAGTTACAGTCGGCAATGTGCTGTCACGCGGGAAGGTTGGATTATGGTTGCCGTCCAAAGCCCGGCCGAGGAGCGGACGGTGCTTCACCATATCAGTTGGGATACGTATCAACACATCCTGCGAGATCATGAGAGTAGCAGCGCGCCGCGCTTCAGCTACGATCGGGGGACGCTGGAGATCATGAGCCCACTGCCGATACATGAACGTTATAGCCGACTGTTAGACCTCTTCGTATCCGTAGTAGGCGAAGAGACTGATGAAGAGACCTATGGCCTTGGGTCAACAACGTTCAGTCGTGAGGATTTGCAACGAGGCTTCGAGCCAGACTGCTGCTTCTACCTGCAGAATATCGAGCAGATCGTTGGCAAGGAGCGCCTGGACCTCCGCGTCGATCCACCTCCCGACCTGGTTATTGAAATTGACATCACTCATTCGTCATTGGATAAACTCAGTCTGTACCTGCAGATCGGCGTGCCGGAGATATGGCGATACGATAGTCAACGGTTTGAAATCCTGCGCGTATCCGGCGAAAGCTATGTACGGGTAGCACAAAGCGAGTACATACCTGTGGTACGGTCAAGCGAACTGGAGACGCTGCTACGCGATGCTGCAGGGCTGGACGATACGCGGTGGATGCGGCGCGTGCGAGCATGGGTTCGACAGCAGATGCCGCCTGCTACAGCCTGACGCTCGGCATCAGTGTCCGGTCGAACATGTGGACCGTGTCGATGAATCGGAAAGTGCCGGCCTGCGCGCTCATGACGAGCGAGTGGGTTCGCGCACCACCGGCGAAGTATTGAACCCCTTTGAGCAAGTCGCCACTGGTGACGCCGGTAGCCGCAAACACCACATGTTCGCCGCTGGCTAGCTCGTTGGTCGTATAGACGCGATCCAGGTCAATGCCCATCGCCTGCGCCCGCTGTCCCTCTGCCTCGTTCCTCGGGCGGAAGCGGGCCAAAATCTCGCCTCCTAAGCAGCGCAGCGCAGCGGCCGCCAGCACGCCTTCCGGCGCCCCGCCCGTACCCATCACGACGTGGTCGCCTGTGCCGGAGACGGCAACGGAGATAGCTGCGCCCAGATCGCCATCGGGGATCATCTTGATGCGGGCGCCCGCCTCCCGAATTTCGGCGACGAGCTTCTGGTGGCGTTCGCGTTCCAGCACCACGACGGTCAAGTCTTCAATGCGCCGGTGCAATGAATCGGCCACGATGCGGAGGTTGGCACGCACCGGGAAGTTCAGGTCGACTTTGCCGGCTGCTGGCGGGCCGACGATCAGCTTCTCCAGGTAGGTGTCAGGCGCGTGCAGCAGCCCGCCGCGCTCGGAAACAGCAATCACTGCCGTCGCGCCGGGCTGACCGCGGGCCACCAGATTGGTTCCTTCCAGCGGATCGACAGCGATATCAACTTCCAGCGCGCCAGGCTGGCCGATGCGCTCGCCGATAAACAGCATCGGCGCTTCGTCACGCTCCCCTTCGCCAATCACGATAGTGGCATCCAGGTTGAGACGATCCAGTGTTGAGCGCATCGCTTCGACCGCCGCCAGGTCGGCGCGGTGGTTGTCACCGTGCCCGAGCCAGCGGCCGGCCGCTATCGCCGCCGCTTCCGTCACCTGGACGCTATCCAGCGCGAGATTGTACTCCAGTCGTGAGGCCATGCTGCCCTCCCTATCCGAGGCAAACCGTGCCCGAATGTGCGCAGCAGTGTAGCACAAGCGGACGCCATTCCTGGCGTTGAGACGGTACAATACGTATATACGTGTTCGTAGCGAGGAGGCGAAGCCAATGCATCGAAAACTCACCATCACTGTGACAGACGAGGTATATCAAGGTCTGCTCCACACCGTCGGTCGCGGACAGATAAGCGGCTTCATCGATCGCCTGGTACGGCCCCATGTCGTTGATGACGTGGCGCTGGAGGAGGAGTACCGGGCGATGCTGGACGACACCGAACGGGAACGCGAAGCACTGGAATGGATCGAAGCAGCCCCGGATGAGGGCCTTGATGATTCGCGGTGACGTGTATTGGGTCGATTTCGATCCGGCGCGCGGTGGCGAGATTCGAAAACGCCGCCCGGCAGTAATCGTCAGCAATGATGCTTCTAACCGAGTGCTCAATCGCGTCCAGGTCGTGCCGTTAACGACGAACACGGCGCGAGTGTACCGCTGGGAAGCCCTCGTGTCGGTGGCGGGAACGCCTCAGAAGGCGATGGCTGACCAGATACGTACCGTAACGAAGGAACGTCTCACTGATCGGATGGGCGCCTTGAGCATCCGTGATTTGCTTGCTGTCGAGCAGGCGATCCGGGAACAGCTCGGTTTGCCGTAGGGTTCAGAACGGCGGCCAGTTGAGGTTGGCGTACAGCCGGAGGAAGGGGGCCATCACCTGCAGCCAGCGATCGGACAGGAGAAGCACGCCCATCAGGCAAAGGACGCCAGCGCCAACGTAGGTGAACGCCGGTAGGAAGCGACGGATGATCTTCAATGTGCCGGTGAGGTGCGACAGGTACATGCCGGCCAGCAGAAAGGGCAGCCCGAGGCCCAACGAGTAGAGGAGGAGGAGGAGCGCACCCTGTCCGGCCTTCGCCTGGCTACCGGCGACTGCGAGCACGGCGGCCAGCACCGGGCCGATGCAGGGCGTCCAGCCGATGGCGAACGCGCCACCGAGGACGAGGCTGCCGATGGCGCCGCCCCGGCGCTGTGTCGGATGGAGGCGGTACTCGCCATTCAGCACAGGGATACGGATCGTGCCAACCATCACCAGCGCCATGACGATAATAAAGATGCCGGCAAGCTTTTCCAGGAGCGGCCGTGCGCCCTCCAGGGCAGCACCGAGCGTGGAGGCTGTCGCACCAAGCGCCGTAAAGACCAGTGTGAAGCCAGCCACAAAGAGCAGACACGGCCCCAGGGCGGCCAATCGGCGGCCGGTGGCGCCAACGTCGCTGGCGCTCAGTCCGGTCACGAAGGATAGGTAGCCGGGCAACAATGGCAGGGCGCAAGGTGAGAAGAAGGAGATCAGGCCGGCGATGAAGGCGAGTGGCCAGAGGCCGGCAGCGATGGTCATTCCTCACCCTTTCCCGGCGACGACGTACCGTTCCTTCACACTACCATCCGTACAGCGACCGGGGGCAAGCCTCCCGTTGAGGAACCTTGACGCTCTCGCCAAAGCGAACGGCTGGTTGGTCAAGACGGCAACATGACCAGTCCGCCGAATGGTACACTGAGCGACCGTCTGACCAGCGGGATAACGGGCTGTGGCGCAGTTTGGTAGCGCACTTGAATGGGGTTCAAGGGGTCGAGCGTTCGAATCGCTCCAGCCCGACCAGCGCCCCTCTCTGGGGCGAAACGGCCTCGTTTGCAGCGCCCGAGGTGACCGTCTCTGCCGCTCTTGTTCAACAATTTTTACTTGAAGTCGCCGACGGCCACCTTCAGCGTCGTGGTCTCCCCCTCCTTAACCGACTGGTCAGCGACGACGAGCTTCTTGGCCCTATCTAACTGAGGCCTGGTCATAAATCCCCAG
>DHIZ01000433.1:10837-15639 GCA_002404055.1 Chloroflexi bacterium UBA4733 | reverse complement strand
ATGATTTATGACCAGGCCTCATCTAACTCAATGAGCACGTCGTACCGTGGCCCCGCTGCCACCGGCAGACCGAGCACGGAGTCGCCTTGTTCCGATGGTGAGGAGTCGTCCGGCTTTCCCGGTGGGGACACTTGGAACGAGAGGCGGCTGCCGTCGATGAGGTGTCCCGGCGCGTCATAGCCCTCAACCCGGAGGCGGCCCAAGGTGAAGTCGACCGTGTCAGACGTGTGCTGCCCTTCCTTGATCTCGAACGACGTCCCCACGGGACCGGCCTTCGCCAGGTCGGTGTCGCCATAGTCGACGATGACACCGTACTTCCCGGGACGCAACTGGAGGTCGGCCGCATTCAGGAAGAGCGCCCGGGCGACCGGATGTAGTTCATCGCTCTCCCCATCGTGCACAATAACGAAACTCAGCTTGCCGGCGTCGGCCGGCTTGCCCGTCGCCTCCAGCACGCTGATGCTGACCTCGCCGAGGCCGAGATTGTCGTCCTGCGTCAGCGTCTGCCCGGCCTCGATCACCAGGCCGGTGTTCCAGATATCAATCTCACCGCCAATGTGCGGTCGGTCAGCCGCAACGTCGTAGGTGACGTGGACGTCATACTGACCGGCCGGCAAGTGCAGTTCGACCGGGCTGCTGGTGAAGCCCACCTCCGCGATGCTGTCCTTGTGGTTCCCCGGAGCGAAGACGGCGACGTCCAGGAGTCCGGGAGTGGTCGACTGGCCCGGAGAGGCCAGCACATTCATATGCAGGGTCCCGCTGTCCAAATTGACCGCCCGCGCCGTCACCTGCCCGGCGGACACGGTCACCGCGACCGTGGTTTGGCGCAGCCCCTGGTATTCCGTGAGCAAGTCATAGGCGCCGGGCGCGAGGATAAACGTCCCCTTGCCACCGTAGCTGCTGAACGCTTGCCCCGTGGGGTCGCCGCTCGGGATCACCTGCACCGAGGCGTTTTCGGTTACCGACTGACCAGGGGCGCTCAAAACTGTGACATCCAGCTCGCCCAGATGCAGATCGATAGGGTGCGTCCTGGTCTGACCCGCTTCGACCGCCACGTCTTGCTCGACGTGGCGACCACCGTCGAAAGAGACGACCACGTCGTAGCGGCCAGCGGGGAGTTTGAAGAGCGGCGCGGTGGTGAAGGCCGCTTCCGCCACGACTCCTGACAGCGTGCCCGCCGCGAACACCTGCACCCGCGGATGGCTGCCCGTCGCCGCCTGATCGCCCCACTGCTGGATCTGCAGCTGCAGGCCGCCGACGTTGGCCGCATCCAGCAGGCGCGCGGTGGTGTAGCGCACCAGGGGGTCGCCGCCGCCGCGTACCTGTGCGAGGAGCTCGAGCGTGTAGTCACCGGGAGCGAGCGCCTTCCTCGCCGCGTCCATGCCGTCCCAGGTGACCTCCTGCGTCCCGCTGGCCTGCGGCGCGGCATCCAGCAGTGTCCGCACGATGTCGCCGCCCTTGCGTACCTGCAACGTCACCGCGGCAGCGGCCGGCAAGGTGTAAATGATGTGCTGCGGCTCTCCGGGTACCGCCCCGCTAGCCGGCTCGACGTCAAACTGGGCCACCTGCAAGGTCGCTTGCAACCAGATGTCCCGCTTGCCGCCTCGCGTCGACACGAGCGCCACTGCGTCGCCGGAGGCCGCTGCGCCGGCCTCGGCGTCGTCGACGCCGGGCTGGCCGCTGCCGGGCAGGATCATCTGGTTGCTGCCGTCCAGGCTACTTTGCCAGATGGCGTCCGGTTGCCCTTTGCCGGCCGGAGCAGTATAGAGCACGGTCGCAGCGTTCAGCCAGGCCGGCTCGCGTTCGTTGCCGCCGTGCGTGAGTTGTTGCCGCTCGCCGGTCGCCATGTTGTACAACTCGATGCGATCCTCGTAGAGCTTGAAGTGGACGGCCAGCAGGTCGCCGCCGGGCTGCCAGCGCACTGATTGGAAGGGATGATCGGGCAGCGCGGTCAGGGCGTGAGCATTGCTGCCGTCGGAAGCGACCTGCCGGAGGTTGCCATCGGCGATGAAGACGAGCGAGGCGCCATCCGGTGACCAGGTCGGGCTGGTCATCGCGCCGGTCCCCGCCGTCACCGCGTGGGCGTTGCTGCCATCGGCCCCGCTTATCCAGAGCTGAGGGGCGCCGCCGGCCTCGGACACGAAGGCCAGAGACTTGCCGTCCGGCGACCATTCCGGCGAGGTCTCGCGTGCGGTACCGCCGGTCAATGGCGCAGCGCTCTTCGCTGCCTCGGCGTAGTCGGCGGCGCCCATCAGCCAGATCTTCTCTTTGCCGGAGCGGCTGGAGACGAAGGCGAGGCGGCTGCCGTCGGGCGAGAGGACCGGCGCGCTGCCGCCGTTCGTGGTCAAGGCGCGGAAGCCCTGGCCGGTCACTTTCAGTTGATCGGTTGTAAAGCTCCAGGAGAAGGGCGCGGCTACCTTGTTGCCGGCATAGTCGGCCAGGGCCAGGACCGAGACCGCAACCAGCTCGCCCGCCGCGACCGGCGGAAGTGAGGGCTGCAGCGCGAAGGGCCGGATGGCCAGGAGGCGCGTGGCGGGGTCATAGTCGATCCCGTTTCCGAGGCCATAGGGCCGACCATTGAGCGTGATGCGGAGGGATGTGAGATCGAGGCCGCTCACGGCGTCACTCGCCGAAAGGCGGATGAAATTGGGCGAGCCGGCACCGCCGGCGGTGGAATCCGGGCGGGCGAGCGCGGGCGGCTGCCGGTCGATCAGCAGCGGGTAGTGGGCCGGCGCGCTCCAGGCTCCATTGGCCAGTTGACCGCGCACGTGGGCATACCACAGACCATCGGCCGCGCCATCCGGCAGGTGCGCCTGGGTGCTCGTAGCGCTCCCAGGAGATGCGGTGGGCGGGAGCGTGTCGCTGTGGGTATCCAGGGTGACGCTATAGGCACTGTAGGCCGCGCCGGGGGGCGCGGCGAAGGTCAATGCCGGCGCTGTCGACGTCGTCGGCGCGAAGGCGGTGAAGTTGCGCAGATAGTAGGCACTACCGATTGCGCCGCGGTCGAGCGGCGTCACCTGCATGTAGAGCCCCGACTGGTACTGGCCCAGGACAACCTCGTCCACCCGGAAGGTCGCATCAGACGGCTGGCCGGCGCGCAGGTACGCCAGAGCATCGAGCTGATAATGGTGCCAGCCGTCGTCCGCGACGAGCGCCGGCGCCGGCACCGTCTGATAGTAGCGGGACGATGCGTCGCCACTGTTGCCGGTTCCCACCTGCCACCAGATGCCGTTACTGCGGAGCAGCACGTTGGGCGCGTAGCCGGGCGGCAGCCGGTAATCGAAGGCGATCAGCGGGAACTTGGTGGCGTCGTAGGGCGTGGAGCGTACTCGGACCACCCGAGCGCCGCCGGCCAGGCGTGTCACCTTCAACGCAGCGTTGCCCGGGGGAAGGCCGGCGTCGGCGCCCGTAACGCGTGTGAGCTGGGTACCGAACGCATCCAGCGCCTGCCATTCGCCCGGCGCCGATTGGAGGTCGCTGTAAAAGGCGACGGGGTGAGTGCTGGAAGCGACCAACGGCGCGGCATCAGGCGCGCTGAAGGCGAAGGGTGCACCGGCCGGGCGATAAGGCTGCACCGGACCGAACTGGTCGGCTATGAACGGCGCCACCAACGCCCGTTTACCGCCGAATTCGCTCACCGGAACGCTGACGATCTGCCGCTTTGTGTCTGCCGTACCGCCGAGGTAGCGCCAGCCGCCGGGCGTGCCGTCGCCGAGCAGCACGCCGAGCTTCTCGGGCGGAGTTCCTGCATCATAGGGCAGTTCCAGAGTGGCGGGCCGACGGAAGGTCTCGTCGGCGCCCAGGATTTCGTAGACTGCGCCGGCCGGCTTCTTGTCCTTAGGCATCGCCGCGCCGCGCGTGCCGGAGGGATCGCTCTGCGCGAGGGGCAGGATGGCCATCAAGGCAAACGAGTTCTGCGTGGCCAGGGGCGGTATGAGCAGACGGGCTTTGCCGTCCGGGCTGACGATCATGCCGCCTTCAGCGGAATGGGCGAGGCGGCCGACGATGATCTGCACGCTGTCCGAGGCTTCACGCCCATCTTTGCCGAGGACACGCAAGCGCAAAGTGTAGAGCCCGTTCAGCCCCGCATCGGTCCAGGGGGCGAACTCGTTGATCCCGACGTTCCAATCGGCCAGGTTGCCGGTGGGGTTGACGGTCGACGGGCGGGGCTTCGGTAGGAGGACCGGAGCGTCTGAGGTCGTGATGGTCTTCCACACAACCGGCTGCGCTCCCTGACCGTACTCCAGCACGTAGCTGCTGAACATGGCCCCATAGGCTTCCCCGATCACCGGCACCGCATTGCCGCGCACCAGACTGGAATCGGCCGGTGTCTGGATAGTGGCGACGAAGGGGGTGATGGTCACGGGATGTTCCGCGACCACCTTGCCGGCCACGCTGAAGCGCGCCTGGTAGGGCCGGTCGGGGACCAGCGTGCCGTGCTCGTCCTTGCCGTCCCATTGCGCCACCTGATAGCCGGCGGGGCGATCCTGCTCCTTGAGGAGCGTGCGCACGATTGCCCCTCCCGCGTTGGCGATCTCGACGGTCAAGCGAGTGGGCTGGGCCAGGCGGTAGGCGATCTGCGCGCCAGGGAGCGTGGCCGGCGGCACCGGCGGGTTGTCGACCGTTGCACCATCGGCGACAGGGTCGAGCGAGCGGCTGCTGGTGGTGGTAGGGCCCCACCAGGTCTGACCGTCGTAGGCGCCGTACAGGATGCCATTGACTCGCTGACCAACCAGGCCCAACTTGTCGGCAAGCACCCGGAGGCGCACCCAGCCGCCGGCCGCCGGCAGCGGACCCATCGG
>DHIZ01000433.1:0-10641 GCA_002404055.1 Chloroflexi bacterium UBA4733 | reverse complement strand
ACATCGGATAGAGGGAGGCAGTGCCGGCCTTGCCGCCGGTCTGCACCCGGTCATCCCCCCAGTAGGCGCGATGCTCGCCATCGCCGTCACCGGTGTAGAACTGCACGTAGAGCTCGACCGGCGGGTGCTGCGGGTCAAGGTAGATGTACTGAATGAGGTTGTCGTCGGCCGTGAGGGCGAGGGGTCTGGCAGCGTGCAGGAAGTAGTGCTGTTGCGGACCGTCTGCCAGTGCCTGCGTATGGCTGGGCGCGGCGCCGTAGGAGCGAGTTGCGTCCCAGATCCAGGCGCCAAGCTGTGTGGCTTTGGAGGGAACAGCGCCGCTGACGAAGTTCTCGGGACGATCCGGATTGTGCTGGGCACCGCCGTCACGAGGCAGCGAGCCGGGCGAACGGCCACTAACCGTGGCGGCGGGCGGACTGGGAGCCGCTCCGGCCGTGAGCAACCCACCGGAGACGCGGGTGATCTGGATCGGAGCGGCGTTTGCTTGCTCGTCGGTGGAACGAATGTCGGCGACGATAAAGGAGGGATCGGCGTTACAGCCTGCCACCGCCGTGCCGACGCCGGCCAGCGACGCGCCAATACTTGCCAAGCCCACCCCAGTGATGAATCCTGCGCTCACCGCCGCCGTCGGGACGATAGCGACGCCCGCCGCGGTCACGAGGACGACGGACACCGGCGCGGCCGCCACGGCGGCGACGGCGACGAGCGCTAGCACCGCCCCAATGACGATGGCGGCGGCGGCGACGGCGAGGGCGCCATTGCTACAGGTGTAGGCTGACGGAGCAGCGGGGCTCGCTGCCAGCCGGGGCGCCCATCCCGCCAACTCAAACAAGCCGGCGTGGGCACCGTTCGGGTTGGGCAGCGGCGCCGCCAGTCCGGGGGCCTTCTCTGCGCCATGGCTGACCGGCTTTCCCTGGCTATCCACCATGACCAGGTCGGAGTGAATCTGGCCATCCGGCGTCGTCGTCACTGTGCCCGGCGACGGCAACGTGAATTTTTTTCCGGCCACTTCCGCATCGAAACGGTCATAGAAGTTGACGAGGTCACGGTTCGTGGCACGCTGAAAGAAGTGCATATCGGCGCTCACCACGGCGGGTTGCCCGGGGCCTGGACCAACCATCCCCTTCAGCCAGACTTCGCTCTCGCCGCCGAAGTCGCGCACGGTTATCGTGCGCGTGGAATCATCCTTTATCGCATCGCGTTGGAGTACAGTTCGGTCGCGGGTCTCGCTCAACCCGTAGGCCAGGTTCTTGGTGTCGTCCGATTGCATGAGCCCGATCGTGTTCGTCTGTCCGGAGCGTGTCAGTTTCAGGACCGTATGCAAGGACCGGCTGCTGCTGTCAGGGTTCGTTCGTCCTGACACATCCGTATCCAGGGCCACCTCGACACCGGAGCCCTGGAGCGTGCCGCTAACCTTCGCCGTGACGGCGGATTCCGTGGTATCCGCGTTCTCGGTCTCGACGGAGAAAGCCAGCACGCCGTCCAGCGTCAGCGGTTGCTGCTTGTCATCCTGTAGCTCAACATGCCAGTGGCCATTTCCGGCTTGCTGGAGTGCGCTTCCTTGGGGAGACGCCTGGTCCAACTGCGAGCGCAACTTCGTGAGTTGCCAACCGGTGGGGCTGAAGGTTTGACTCACCAAGATGTCGAGGGCATCCTGGAGTGTGGGCGGCGTTTGGGGCGAGGACAACGCTACGGCCGGCGTCGGCCCAGCGGGCGGCCCGGCGGCTAGGGCTGCCGCCGGCTGCCCGCCGCGCGGAAGCGGGGCCAGGGCAAGCAGCGTGACACAGGCCAGAAGCTGTAGAGAGCGCCTGGATAGTGCTAACCACTGCATTAAGGACCTCCTTGCAAAAGGGCAGGCGTCGCATGCACTTCAGACAATCGTTGACCCGGCTGTCCCGCCCCATCGGTCGCCGCGACGACGTAGCGGTAAGGACGTCCATTCGTCAGCCCAATGTCCTTGAACGTGGGGCTCGTGACCGGCTTCGGGTTCAGGGGCGTCGTGCCGCCGTCGCGGTAGACCAGGTAGCCCGAAGCGCCCGGCACGGGCTGCCAAGTCAACTTGATAACCGTGTCGAGCGCCTCAGCCGTCACCCCACCCTGTCCTGCGGACGGCGTAGCTGCACCCGCCGACGCCTGGCCAGTCTGTGCGGCGGTCGCGCCGGCTGCCGGGGCATGCTGTTGGGCTGTAGCGGAAGCCACGCCTGGCGTACGGACTGTTGCTGGCGGGTTAACGTTGCAGCCCGCCAAGGTGACGGCAAGCGCCAGCATCCTCACGACCAGTGGTACTGTGCGCATCCGTACTGTTCCTATTCTCGGCTCAGCGCCCGTACTGCCTACAGCGCGGAACACATGCTCTCGGTCGGCGCCCCATGCTCCACCGCGGCGGCGGCGGAGGCGATGACGGGGCGGCTATGTTGAGAGCGCTCACCGAATTATTCTCTGCTCTGTTCGGCGTCAGTGCGGCGGCGATGCCACGACCGCGTCAAGCTTGGTGAGGATGACCTTGGCGATAGCACCGGCGGCGGTGTGGCGCGCCTCGTTCTGGAAGGGATCGCTTTCCGGGGCGATATCGGCCTCGTCGCTATCCGGATGGGCGTTATATTCCAGCCAGACCTCGGCGGAGAACGGCGCCCCGCCGCGCATGAGGTACAGGGCGCTCTCCACCGATCGTCCGGCGTGGCTGTCCGGATCCCGGACGATGTAGTCCTTGAAGTACGATCCGTCGCCTAGGCCCGCTGACGGCACATAGAGCTCCTGCGACTCACTGGTAGCATCACCCAGGATGGACTTGGTGGCCTTGTCGTTCTCCTCGTCGAACACTTTCTTGTTTCTGAGCCGGTCCTGTTGCTGACCCTGTCCACTACTGGGCAATTGATCGACCCCGTCGTTCAGGACGACCCGGATGTCGACGGGATGCGGGACATCCGTCTGATGGCCCTCGAGCTGGAAGTCGCACTCGAGCGGCTCGTACGCGCCGCTGGTCTTGGTGGTGGACCCGACCAGTGTCGTCTTTGGAGCCACGCTCTGCACCGCGGCCAGGAGTTCCGCTGCCGGGAACATGGCGCAGGTCATGGCACTCACTGGGTGTGCCGGCGCCGCACTTGACCGAGCGGTCCGCTCGCCGCCTTCGGCGCGCTAGTGGCCGCCTCGCCCGCCACGGCCGCCGTTGCAGCGGTCGAGACCCCACTCACCGGCGCCTTGCGGGCAGTTGTCGCCACCGCGCTACTTTCACCCCTGGCGGTGGGCGTCATCTGCGCCGATGCCGGAGGCGCCCCTGCTCCCGTTGCCGAAGATAACACGCTTGGGGCGACGGCTGGGGCGCTTGGCGCCTCACCGGTCGCAGCGGCGCCGCAGCCAGCCAGGAATAGCGCCGTGCTCGTGGCCAGCGCAACGATGGTCAAGGCTCTCATGCTGCGATCCTTTCCATTGTGATCGGCGGCGCTCAGTGCAGCCGGCTCGCCGCCTTCGCGGCCAGCCCCTTCATCTCCGCGATCGGCGTGCCGGTGAAGTCGGTGAAGGGTGGCATGGTGATGCTGAACGCCTGGTCGCCTTTCAGCACCCAGATCGCAAGAGCACCCGTGGCGTAGAACTGATCACCGATGTCGGCGCCGGACCGATAGTCATTCATGTGCTGCTCGTTCTCGGCGTACCAGTTTCTCCCACCCGTCAGATGTAGTTCCAGGCTAATCAGGCCGATTTTCGTCATGTCGACCGATGCCGTGCCGACGCACGAGGTGCCTCCGGCGGTCATCGTCGTGCATGTCATGGAACTCGTCGTGTTGGAGTTGCTTTTCGGCGTGGACAACAGCACAAAGCGACACGATCGCACGCTGCTGTCGAAGCTTGGTAACGTCTGGACCTCGGAACTGCCGCCAAGCACGGCGTCTGCTTCGGCCTTGGTAATCAGGGCGCAAGCGCCATTCTGGTCGGCGCTTTCGGCGATCGGCGTTGCCATTCCCGCGCCCGCTGTCCCGAACGCCGCGAGTTGCGGCGCCATGGCCGCCGCAAGCGCCATCGCGGGTGCCGACGCCAGCGCGGCGTCCACCGCGTCCGCCAGGTCGGAGAGCGCGCTCGCCGCCGCTGGCGCGTCGGTGTCGGTGCTCGCCATCACGTCATCGGTTTGCTTGATGCCGGCGGTGACCGCGGCGTACAATTCGGGCGTTGCCAGCTTGCCGTCGTTGGGGATGGCCGCCCACTGCTGGGCGACCGGCGCATAGGCGGCGCGTGCCTTGGCGAGATCGCCCGCCTGGGCCGCCTTCAATGCCGCCTGAATACTGGCGGTAACGGCCTTGACGGCGGGACTCGGGGTCGGCATGGCGGGGATCGCGGCGGTCGGCGCCGCCGGCGGAGGGACGGCAGTCGGCGTCCCAGGCACGAACTTGGGTGGCGCCGGTGCTGGTCCCGAAGTCTGCTCCGGCAGGCGGCTCACCGCTTTGCGGCCCATCTCCCGATACTGCTCGGCGGAGAGCGCCTTGCTGGGGTCGGTGAGCACACTGATGCCGACCGCCGCGTCGCCTTTCAGCACCGTGATCCCACCCGACTGCGTGTTGCCTGCGCGCCCCACGCCCTTGAGAAAATACTGATCGCCGATGCCGGTCTGGACGGTACCCTGATCATGCTTGAACCAGCTCGCTCCCGAAGCCGGATAGATTTCGACGATCATGTTGGCGCTCCGCTCGCCGCCGCTCTGTGGGGTTGCCGCGCCAAGGACGCCGAGGGCCGACCCGACGGCGCCGGCGCCCAGGCTATACATGCACGATTGGGAGAAACTGCCGTCGGACACGGAGTCACCGACGACGCTGACGCGGGCCGGGCCACCGAGCAACGTGGAAGCCTCGGCTTTCGTGACGAGTTTGCACGCGTCGACGTTGCCGAAGCCACCCGGTGCCACCACGGTCGTTCCTGACGTGTTCGAGGCTGCCGACCGCGCCTTGCCACCGGTCGTAGTGACGGCGCGTGTGGTCGCGGCGGTGGCACTCGTCGATCCGCCGGTACGAGCGGACACGACCGGACGTGCGGACCCAGCGGTGTCGGTTGTCCCGATGGCCGAACTGGCCGAAGCCCCGGTCTCGGCGGCCCCGACCGCTGCAGTGCCGGACGCCGCCGCCGACCCGGCGGCCGCCAGGCGGCTGCTGGCCGCCTCCGTCAATTGAGAGATACCCGGCAGGCTGCTACCGCAGCCGCTCAGGAGCAGGATTGCCGACAAGAGCCCTCCCGCCATCACTCTGCCCCACCGCCTGGGGCTGTGCCCATCCGTGTTGCCGCTCATCGCGCGCATCTACGTGCTCCTTTCAACTACCGAGGCTTCGGTTCGCGCTGCCGGTCAGTTCCTTGCCACCTCAGCGACCGTCTCCACCGGGACGCCGTCGGTGACCGGCTGTAGTGGGATCACTCGCTGCTGCTGCGCAATGGCAGCGATGTTCTCGTGCATGCGGAAGATGACGATCAGTACTTCCAGGATCACCCGTGTGTAGATGACGGTGAGCAGGAAGAAGAGCGGCACCGCGATGAGGGCGAGCACGCCGATCGCCGCGCCCCGGGAGAAGCCGGCCGCAAGTAGTGTGAGGGAATACAGCCCAGCGAGAATAACGGCCAGCACATACAGCACCGTGATCAACCGGGTGGTGATGAGGGACTTGAAGGAGAAGTCGAAAAGGGAACTGAAGAAGCTCTTGGGATCTTGCACTGCTTGCATACGGATTCCTTTCTCTAGGCGGTGCTCGACTCCCGATCACAGATCGCGGGAGCTGCTGCGCGCGTTGTTGGGAGGCGGCCCTGGCGCAGGGGCCCGGTACGGGCCGCCCCGTTAGATTGGCGGGTTGATCGTGATGGGCGCGTTCCAGTCGGAGAAGGTGATCGTGACCGTCGCCCCATCGCCTGACGTAGACTTGATTTCGACAGGCAGATTATCGCTCAGACCGATGCACAGCGCACCGGTGGCCGGCGGTGTCGTGGTGACACTGTTCCACTCCTGGCAGGCCACGCCGTTGCGGGTGCTGCGCCCGCCCTTCGTGGCAGTCACCCCCGCGTCCTTGAGTGCCTTCTGCTGATCGTCATACTCTGGCGTACCCGGCTTCGCGGATCCGTTGAATCCCACGACCGCGAATATGGCCTGCCCCGTACCGCCACCAGTTGACTTTTCCCAGCCGGCGCCCCGGTTCGTGTAGGTGTCCGCGCCGATGTAAATCTGCTCGCTACTCCCGCCGCCACCCCGGTTACTCTTCACGTGCAACCGGTCCGGTCGTACGAACTCGTAGGTTACTTCCTGGTGCTGTCCTGCCTTGGTAGTGATCACCATCGTTTGGCGCCAGCTCTTGGCGGCGAGCTGGGCCTGTGCCACCTTCTGCGCCATCTGCTCGTAGTCCCCGCCGAGATCCGCGCTCCCTCCGCCAGCCAGTGCCGTGGTTGACGCGGTCGCCGCCTGCCGCGCCGAAGTCGCTCGGGCGCTCGTGGTCACGGTCGTGGCGCTGGGGATCGCCGTCGTCGCGGTCGTTGCCGTCTCCGTCGCCGCGGCGCTCGTTGCTTCGGTCGCCGTGGGGCTCGTCACGACGGATGTGCCCTCGGCCCGGGCGGCCGTCGTCACCACCTCCGACACCGGCGCCGTGGCGGTCGTCCCGGTGTCCGACGCGGCTGCCGAGTTGGTCGTCGTTGTCGCGCCGCCGCCGCAGCCGGCCAGGAGTAGGGCCACCCCGGCGGCCAGCGCCGCGAGCGTTTTGATCTTCGGTCGATGCTTGCGGCCTTCGCCCACACCGATCGTCTCAGGGTCGTTCATCGCATCCATGTCATGACCTTTCTTCTGGGCGTTGGCAAGATCATCCTGAGCACCGAAACCTGTCCATAGCGGGTCAGCCGCCCGGTGCTCGCTCAGCGGTGCAGCGGCGGATCCAGGAACACAATCCGGTGCTTGCGGTAGAGAGACATCATCCACTCCTCGTCCGATGGGACACCCGGCGGCGGTGGCTGGGCGGGGTCGGACACTGGGACGCCAGCTTCGAGGTAGAACTGCTCCAAGTCTGCGGGCGTCACCAGCATGAGCATGCGGGCAGGGGTGGTACCGACGTTCCTGAAGGTATGCGGGGCGAAGCCAGGGATGTGGACGACGGTTCCCGCCGTGCCGGCCAGCATGCAGACCTGCCCGTCGACCACGGTGGCAAACTCCAGCTCGCCGTCGAGGACGAGGCACGTCTCCGCCGACGGATGGGTGTGCAGTCCCGGTGGTCCGCCCTGCGGCGGTATCGCCACCTCCGCGAGTGCGAAGGCGCCTAGGGTGTCTACTCCGCTCAGCTTCAGCGTCATCAGGTCCGTCCCGACTTGCAGCCTGCAGCCTCCCCCCGCCAGGATATGGGTGATCGGTGACATGCCGCCCATTGCCACGTCGCTCCTCACCTCGTTCCCGCCTGCGTCATCACCGAATGGCGCCGCTGCTCCCATGCCTGTTAATATGGGGCAGCAGGTCGCCCGCCGCCAGCGACAATTCCAAACAATTCCAAACAATCGTTCATATCAACAAGGCGCCAGCACAGTACACCGGTGCCGGGCGGGTCATTCCGGCATGCGCAGGGAGGCCCAGATGGAACAGAGCGAGCCCCTCACGTTCGGGACCCTGTTGCGGCGCTACCGGGGGGCGGCAGGCCTCACGCAAGAGGAACTGGCGGAACGCAGCGGGCTGACCGCCCAGGCCATCGGCCTGTTGGAGCGCGGGCACCGGCAGCGTCCTCACCCGCACACTGTGCAGCAACTCGCCGATGCCCTGGCCCTGGTGGGCCGGCAGCGGGCGTCCTTCGAAGCAGCGGCGTACCGCGCCCCACACAGCGTGGGCGCAAACGATCCAGCGGCGCCTCCTCCGCCGTCCCACCCGCCCTTGCCCACGCCGCCCACTGCGCTGGTCGGACGCCATGCGGAGGTTAACGCGCTCAGTGGCTGGTTGGCGCAAGCGTCCATGCCGCTGGTCACGCTAACCGGTCCCGGCGGGGTCGGCAAGACGCGCCTCGCCCTGGAGGTCGCGATACAATTCGGTGAGCGGTTCATCGATGGGGTTGCCTTTGTCAATCTCGCCGCCCTCCGCGATTCCGCCCTGGTACCCGGTGCCGTGGCGGAGGTCCTGGGCATCCGGGAGAGCCAGGGCCAGGGGGTTGGCCAGGGCGTGCTGGCCTACCTGGCTGAGAAGCGGTTGCTCCTCCTCCTGGACAACTTCGAACAGGTAGTGGCGGCCGCGCCGTGGCTAGCGGAGGTGTTGGCAACCTGTCCCGCACTCCGGATGCTGGTGACGAGCCGGACGGCACTGCGGCTGCGCGGTGAGCGCGAGTTCCCGGTACTGCCGCTGCCGCTGCCCCACCCGGCCTACTGGTGGCCCGTGGACGCGCTCGCCCGCAACCCCGCCGTGGACCTCTTCGTCCGGCGCGCGCAGGCCGTCCGGCCCGACTTTGCGCTGACGGCAGCGGACGCGCCGTCGGTGGCAGAGATCGTCCGGCGCCTGGACGGGCTGCCCCTGGCCATCGAACTGGCGGCGGCACGGGTCAAGGTCCTGCCGCTGTCGGCGCTGCTGGCGCGCCTGGAGCGCCGGCTTGACGTCCTCGTGGGCGGGGCGCGGGACCTCCCGGAGCGGCAGCAGACGCTGCGCCGCACCCTGGCCTGGAGCTGCGAGCTCCTGGATGCTGAGGAGCGGGCGTTATTCCGGCGGCTCGCGGTGTTCGCCGGCGGTTGTGACCTGGAGGCGGCCGAGCAGGTGTGTGCGGGAGGCGGGATCGCGGCGCGCCAAGTCCTTGATCTGCTGGCGCGGCTGATCGACCACTCACTCGTCCAGGCGGAGTTGGCAGGGATGCCGCGGTACTGGCTCCTGGAGACGACCCGCGCCTATGCAAGCGAGCAACTGGAAGAAGCAGGAGAGGCGGCGGATCTGCAGCGGCGCCACTGCGACTGGTGCCTGGCGCTGGCGGAGCGGGCGGAGTCGGAGTGGCGCGGGCCGCGGCAAGTCGCGTGGCTGGAGCGGTTGGAACTTGAGCACGACAACATGCGCGCGGCCCTCCGCTGCGCCGAGGAAACCGGAGCGAAAGAGGCTGAACTCCGATTGGCTGGATCGCTGTATCGGTTCTGGGAGGTTCGCGGGCATTGGCGCGAGGGGCAGGAGTGGCTGCGTCGGGCCCTTGCCGGCAACTCTGGCCAGCCTACGGCGGCTCGGGCGAAAGCCATGCAGGCCGCCGCGCTGCTGGCAGCCAACGTGGGTGACTACGACGATTCGGTCCGGCTGTTGGAAGAGGTGGTCGTGCTGTGGCGGCATCTGGGCGACGAGCGGAGCCTGGCCTGGTCGCTCGACGATCTCGGCAGTGTCTTCCGTCGCCACGGCGACTATGAGCGGGCGACGCCGCTGTACGAGGAGTCACTCGCCATCTGGCGCGACGTCGGTGATGCTGGTGGGATCGGCTGGATGCTGCACGGGCTCGGCGTCGTGGCGCACGAGCAAGGCAACCACGCACGGGCCCTGGCCTTGTACGAGGAGGCGCTGGTCCGCTGGCAAGAGGAAGGCGACCTCATTGGCATCGCGATGTCGTTGGATGGTCTGGCCGGTGTCGCGCACGACCAGGGTGACCTCTGCCGGGCCCTGGCCCGGTACGAGGAGGCCGTCCCAATCAAGCGCCAGCGGGGGGACGTTCTGGGTCTCGCCTGTTCCTTCGATTACCTGGGGACGCTGGCCCTCGAGCAGGGAGACTCGGAGCGGGCACTGGGACTATACGAGGAAGGGCTGGCCCTCAAGCGGCAACTCGGTGAGCCGTCGCAAATTTCATTCACGCTCTACAACCTCTGCCTGGCTACCTACAAGCGAGGTGACCACGAACGAGCGGCCGCGGTCGGACTCGAGGCCCTGGCCCTCGAGCGGAAGATGGGAAATACTGTCTATATGGCCCGGTGGCTGGAGGGGTGGGCCGCTGCGGTGCTCGCGCACGGGTCCGCCGAACAGGCGGCATGGCTTCTGGCGTCGGCCGCTGTGCTGCGCGAAGGGTCGGGTTCACCGCCGCGCGACCGGACCCGGTATGAGCGCCTGCTGGCGCGTGTTGGCGCGGTACTAACGGTGGAGGCGTTCGCCGCGGCATGGGCGGCTGGTCGAGCGATGACACCGGAGCAAGCCGCCATCGCCGCGCTAGGCGTCGCGGATCGTCTAGCCACTGCTACGCTGCCGGCGGGGGATGCGGCGAACGATCGCCAAGCGGCGTCCGTCACCCGGAACCGACGAGTCAAGAATTCGGACTGTGGCGCAGTTTCTTAGCGCACTTGAATGGGGTTTAAGGGGTCGAGCGTTCGAATCGCTCCAGCCCGACCGGTCACGCGCATGCATCAGGCCAATGCGCTCGGTTGACCCAGTGCGATCGCACCCTGCGTTCCATCTTCAGTTCAAAAAACTTGACATCGCGCCCGCCAGCCGTTATGCTGACAAGCCCTGAGTGGAGGGACGCCAAATGGCGACCGCCACACGGGCAGCACCTTAGCAAGTGAAGATGATGAAGACATGGGGAGAAGGCGCTGGCCGGCGTGGGTTGACCTGGGAAGGTTGGCGGGGGTCGGCTGGCGTCTTGGGCTGGCAGTCGTCTGAAAGAGGGAAGCGTCTGTGGTGAATTGCCGCGAGCAGTGCGGCGGTTCGCGGGCGTG
>DHIZ01000271.1 GCA_002404055.1 Chloroflexi bacterium UBA4733 | reverse complement strand
GCCGGTGCGCTTGATCATGGCGTCAAGCGCGTCGCGGGTCCGCTCCCAGAGTGCGTAGCCG
Organism: Chloroflexi bacterium UBA4733; assembly: GCA_002404055.1. The sequence continues at coordinate 4,538 of DHIZ01000271.1, read as the reverse complement.
TAGGGGCGGATGACCATGCAGCCGCGCACTGGCGTGTAGTCGGCGAGCTCGGCGCGGCGCACCACGTCGACGTACCAGCGGTCGAAATCCTCGCTTTTGGAGGCGATCTGCCGGGGGCTGCGATCAGTGGTCATGGCGGCCGAGTATACGGACGCCCCGGTGACGATCAGCCAACCGGGGCGTCCAGGTCGCGTCGGTGATGTCGGCCTAGTGCGAGGCCAGGTAGCTCCCGAACGCTGACAGTGTGTCGCCGAAGGTGCCGCGGTCGGCTGCCTTGATGGCGAGCCCGTTGGTGTCGGTGAACTTGGTCTCCGACGTCCAGCAGAGGCCGCTCGGCGCGTCCTTCTGGGCCACGAAGTTGAACGCGGCGTCCAGCCCGGTCGGGAATGCTCCCGTGGTCAGGCCCAGGTAGTCGGTCAGCTCGGTGCCGGTGTACTGCCAGAGCATGTCGATCGTGCCGCTGGTCAGCGCCTGGCCGATCGCCTTGTCCTTGGCCTGGAAGGTGTAGTCGACGGTGAAGCCGTGGGCCTGCAGGACGAGCTGGGTCATGGTGGCGAGCAGTTGCTCCTCGGCGAAGCCCTTGCTGCCGATCTTGACGTGGGCTCCGTTGCCGCTCGACCCCGAGGGTGCCGCGCAGCCCGTGCCTGTGCCGTTGGTGCCGCCGCCGCCGCTGTAGCTGGGCGAGAGGAATCCGTTCTGCGTAAGCCACGCCTGGGCCACGTCAGTCACCTTGAGGTTCTGGATCTCGACCTTGGCATTGAGGGAGACCATGGTGGCCGTATCCAGCTTGGCGGCCACCGGCGCCATCAGGTTGGCGATGGCCGGGTACTGCTGCAGCACGCTCTGGCGCACCACCAGGCCCGCGTTGTCCGGCGGGAAGAGGCTCTTGTCGTCCTTGAGGACGTAGAGGTTGTTGGCCTGGATCGCCGAATCGGTGGTGAACACCTCGCCGGCCGTGCACTGGCCGTTGGCGATCGTCTTCTCGGCAGTGTTGCCGATGTCGACATAGGTTGCCTTGCTGAAGGCGGCGTTGTATGTCTTCTCGAGGCCGGGGAGGCCGTCCGGCCTGGTCCGGAACTCCGACAGGATGCAGATCTTGATCGACGACGCGCTGGGACCGCCCCCTCCCCCGCTGCTGGTTGTTGTGTTGTTGCTGCTGCTGCCGCAGGACGCCACGGTCCCGGAAACGGCAAGCACCATCGCTGCTATGGCTTTCCGATTCATCGTTGTCTCCTCTGCTTCATGCCGTGATGTGTCGCGGAACCGTTATGCGCTCCACCAATGAAAGCGCCCAATCAGCAAGCAGTGCCAGGGTGGCGACCATGACGGCCCCCACGAAGATGATGCGGTTGGAGATGTTGATGCCCGATGCGATCACCACTCCAAGTCCGCCCCCTCCAATAAAGCTGCCGAGTGTAGCCGTACCGATGATCAGCACGAGCGAGGTGCGCAGGCCCGCAAAGATCAGCGGCGATGCCAGCGGCAGCTGCACACGGAAGAGCGCCTGCCAGCGGGTCATGCCCATACCGCGCGCGGCCTCCACGGCGGCGGGGTCGACGCTCTGGATGCCGGCGACGGTGTTGCGCAGGACGGGCAACGCGCCATACGCCACAAGCGCAATGATGGTCGGCTCCTGGCCCAGTCCCAGAAAGGCGTAGAGCAGCACCAGGATGCCTATGCCCGGAACCGCCTGGCCGACGTTGGCGAGAAGGAAGACCAGCAGGCGCAGCGCGCGGCCCGCGCCGGCGATGACGATGCCGAGCGGGACGAACAGGGCGGCCACCACCGCGAAGGACACCGCCGACAGCCACACGTGCTCGACCAGACGGGCCTGGAGAAAGTCGACGTTGAGCACCTGGTCGTCGGCGATCGATCCGCTGATCGTCTGGTAGAGCCCGAAGGAGATCGCCAGGCCCAGCAGGATGGCGATCGGAGTGGTCAGGAATCTGAGCCGGGCCAGGTCGAGATGGCCCGGGCGGCGCACCGGTATCGCGCTCATCGCGATGCCCTCCGGATCACGTCAGCGTCCACGATCCCGAGCGTGCTGCCCGCATCCACCACGAGCACGCGCCCGTCTCCGGCGCGCAGGACGGCGTCGAGCGCGTCGCGAAGGGTGGCACCGGCGTCGACCGTCTCGACGGGGGGCTGCCTGCCGTTGAGCGGGACCAGCGGGGCGTCCCGAACCTTGATGAGCGAGAGACGGCGAACCATCCGCCCCTCACCGAGGAAGTCCTTCACGAAATCCGACGCGGGATGGGCGAGAAGCTCCGCCGGAGTTGCGTACTGCTGCAGCACGCCGCCCTGCGAGAAGAGCGCGACGCGATCTCCCAGTCGGATGGCCTCGTCGATGTCGTGAGTGACGAAGACGATCGTCTTGCGCACCACCTGCTGGAGCCGGAGGAGCTCGTTCTGGAGTCGCTCGCGCGCGATCGGGTCGATGGCGCCGAAGGGCTCGTCCATGAGCAGGATGTTGGGGTCGACGCCGAGCGCGCGCGCGACCCCGACGCGCTGGCGCTCGCCGCCGCTGAGCTCAGCGGGGAGCCGGTTGGCGTACTGCGCCGCCGGCAGCCCCACGAGCTCGAGGAGCTCCTCGACGCGAGCGGCGATGCGCGCCTTGTCCCAGCCGGCCAGGCGGGGGACTGTGGCGACGTTCTCGGCGACCGTGTAGTGAGGGAAGAGACCGATCTGCTGGATCACATAGCCGATGGAGCGGCGCAGGACGTTGACGTCGACCTTGGCGGTGTCGCTGCCGTCGATGCTGATCACCCCGGACGTCGGCTCGATGAGGCGGTTGATCATCTTCAGCGACGTGGTCTTGCCGCACCCGGAGGGTCCGACGAAGATGACGATGTCGCCTGAGGGGATCTCCAGTGACAGCTCGTGCACCGCGTCGTCGTCGCCGTACCGTTTGGTGACATGTTCGAAGGTGATCACGTCGCCGCCACCGTGACCCGCCCTCTCGACAGAGCCCGCTGCACAGCAGCAAGCACGAGGTCGGCGATGATCCCGATCAGCGCCACCGGGATGATCCCCGCCAGCACCTGCTCGAGGGTGCCGGTGTCGCGGGTCAGGGCGGCGAAGATGGGCTGGCCGAGGTCGTTTGCCCCCACCGCCGCGCCCACGGTGGCGATGGCCACGATCATCACCGTCGCCTGGCGCAGACCGGCGAGGATCACCGGCACCGCCAGCGGCAGCTCGACTCGGGTCAGCTCCTGAGGCGGGCTCATGCCCATGCCGCGCGCCGCCTCAGTCACAGCCGGATCGACAGCCAGGATGCCCGCGCGGGTGTTGCGCACGATCGGCAGCAGCGCGTAGAGGATGAGGCCGATGATGACCGGCGGGTTGCCCAGCCCGAACCAGATGGAGAGCAGCCCGAAGAGGGCGAAGCTCGGAATCGTCAGGAAGGTGCTGGTGACGGCGAGGATGAAGGTCGCGAAGCGCTCTGAGCGTGATGCGAGAACGCCCAGTCCGAGCCCGAGCACGCCGGCGACGACCATGCAGATGGCCACGATCTTCAGATGAGTGACCACCTGAGGCCCGAGGGTGTCCCAGTTGTCCAGGATGTACCGCAGGGTGCTCACTGAGAGTCGTCTCGCTGCGGCGGCAAGTCCTGAGCCCGCGGGAACCCGCCTGTCCCCGCTGGGTCACATATTATCGTTCGAGGTGGGCGATTGCCTTCAGCCGACGGCCATGGGCAGCGACTGCAGTGGCGCCTCGCCATCGCCGAGACCGGTGGGGAGCGGCTCGCCGGCGGCGATCAGCCGGGCGTCCTCGGCGGCGATCGCCCGAAGCTCGGTGACCAGAGAGTCAATGAGCTGCTCCTGCGGGAGCGAGGCGATCACCTTGCCGCGGCGGTAGAGGATGCCCTTCTGGCGTCCCCCGGCGATGCCGATGTCGGCGTGCATGCCTTCCCCCGGCCCGTTGACCACGCAGCCCATCACCGACACGTTGATGGTCCGGCGCACATCGCGGAGTGCCGCCTCGACGCGCGCCACCATGGGGAACATGTCGATCTCCAGGCGGCCGCACGTGGGGCAGGCGATGAGGTTGGGGCCGTTGCCCTTCTCGTTGAGGTTCTGCAGGATCTGGCGTCCCACCCGCACCTCATCCTCGGGCTCGCCGACCAGCGACACGCGGATGGTGTCTCCAATGCCCTCGGCGAGCAGGATGCCGATGCCCATGGCGCTCTTGACGCTGCCCGACTCCACCGGGCCGGCCTCGGTGAGGCCGAGGTGGAGCGGGTAGCGATTGCCGAGGGCCGCGAACTTGCGGTTGACGGCGATGTTGGTGAGCACGTCACTGGCCTTCAATGACACCTTGATGTTGCGGAAGTCGAGCTCTTCCAGGATCCGGATGTGGCCCAGCGCAGCCTCGACCATGTGCTCGGCCGTCTCCTCGATGCTGGCACCGCGCCCTCGTTCCAGCTCCTTGCGCTGGGGGATGCTGCCGCTGTTGACACCGATGCGGATGGGCACGTCCCGAGCCGCCGCCTCAGCGGCGATGTCGCGCACCTTGGTCGGATCGGTGATGTTGCCGGG
>DHIZ01000386.1:6668-14769 GCA_002404055.1 Chloroflexi bacterium UBA4733 | reverse complement strand
GGCGTCGGCGCGGGCGGGCTACGATTACAAAGCACCGTAAACGGCGCTACGGGGATGGCTCGCGGTAGCAACGCCGGATGGCTGGCCACGGTCGCCACAGTTCCCAGCGCGCTTCAGCGTGCTTTGTTTTCGTAGCCCGCCCGCGCCGACGCCCGCAGGGCGGCCGTGGCGGGTGTACGTGCCATTCGCACGCTCCTGAACGTTCGCCAGCAGTCACCTCCATGCTGGCAACCTCGTTTACCCCAAGAGTGCTCACTTGGTCCGTCCTATCTTCCGTCATACCTGTGGCGATGCCCAGTTGACGCCATCCAGCCCCAGCCGCGTCCGTTGCTCGGCCGGTGCGCCTACCTCTGCAAGCTTCGTACTCAGCGCCTGCTGCATTCGCCCCAGCACCTCAGGCTGCGACTTGGTCAGGTTCTGCAACTCATTGGGATCGGCGAGCGTGTCGCTGAGCCAGGTTGGCTCCGGCCAGGACGGCGTCTGCGCCAGCCGGTAGCCATCCTGGTACGGGCCCAGGTCGTAGTGGCTGAACTTGGCAAGGTACGGGCTGTGCCAGTGGAGGGGCTGATTCTCAAGGACCGGCGATTGGTGTAACACCCAACGGCCATCGGTGAGGCTGACGCTCTTGCCGAAGACGCCGCTGAGGGCGTACTGGCGCGTAGGAGATGCCGGGTCTGCCAGCGCCGGCAGCAGGTTGACGCCGTGACGGTCCGGCGGGATAGGACGGCCCACCGCTGCCAGCACCGTTGGGTAGATATCCACCAGTTGCACCAGCTGCTGCCGGCGCTCGCCGTGAGAGAGTGTGGGGTGCGCGATGATGAACGGGATGTGGGCGCTGGCGTCGTGCAGGTGCGTCTGCATCTTGCCCATCCGTCCGTGGTCGCCGTTGTAGGTGCCGTGGTCGGTCGTGAAGACGACCAGCGTGTCCTGCCAGAGGTCCAGGCGGTCCATCGTGTCCAGCAAACGGCCCAGCCAGCGGTCCACCAGCACCACCTTGGCGGCATATCGCGCGCGGGCGCTCCGAAACTGCTCCTCGGTCATCACCCCCTGCCACCTGGCATACGGGGCGGCCGCCGTCCAGCCCTCCACGTCGTAGGCGTCGGGATCGAACTGGGCGACCAGTTCGGCCGGCGGGTCCCAGGGTTCGTGCGGGTCAAAGCAATCGAGGTGCAGGTAGAAGTCGTCATAGCGATGGTTGTGCTCCAGCCAGTCCGACGCCTGCCGGAAGATCTGGGCGCAGAACCAGTCCTCTTCGCTGCGACGGATGTGGTGGACGTTGCGCCAATGCCGTTCATTCTTGGCGAGGCGGTCCCGCGGCGGGCAGGGAAAGCCGTCCAGGGGATCGGTATGCCAGGCGTCGGACTCGGCGCCGCGGATGAACTCGAAACCACTGTAGCCCATGTGGTAGTTGCCGGAGCCTTGTTCCCAGAGGTGGAAGTGGTCGGTGACGAGGTAACTGATGCGGTAGCCCTCATCGACCACCCGCCGCAAAGAACGGTTGGGCGGTCCGGAGACCTGGCGCGGCAAGTCGAGGTCCTCCTCTTCCAGGGGCGCCCAGCCGCGCTCCAGGAAGTCGTAGCGACCGGTGTAGAGGTCGCGCCGTGCCGGCATGCAGGGGTGACTGCCGCAATAGGCCTGGTCAAACACAGTGCCGCGCGTGGCCAGACGGTCCATGTTCGGCGTCGGCACGACCCACGGCGGCGCTTCTGTGCTCCAGCATTCGTTCAGCGGGCGGCCATGGTGATAGGGGCCACAGTGGTCCCGCCGCAAGGTGTCACAGAGGATGACGATGACGTTCATAACTCTCTGGATCACCTCCCACGCGCCAAAAGGCCCAATTGATCCTGGCGGGTCCGCCACCATCCGGGATCAGCCAGCCCGAATGGGCATATCTTCACACACGCGCGCTGGCGGTGGCAAGGCTCCGCGCTTCACGACAGGACATCCTCGCCCGTTAGCGCTGCAAGACGGGCGTGTGTGCTACGCTCCCCGGTGTGGGATACCTGGTACTGCAGATCATCGGCAACGCCGCCTTCACCCTCTCGGTGCGGGTGGCCCGGCACCAGAAGCTCGATTACCTGCTCTTCGGAGCTGTCAACTATGCGGTAGCGGCTGCCGTTGCCCTCGCCCTCCTGCTGCGGTCTCCCGTCGCCGCATCGCCGGGCGCTATCCTGTTTGGCATCGTCAACGGCGCCCAATACCAGTTGACGTTCCTGCTCATGTACGCGCTCCTGAGCATGACGGGAGTGGCCGTCATGACGTCGTTTCTGCGGCTCTCGGTCTTCATTCCGACGATTGCCTCCATCGTTATCTGGAGCGAGTTCCCCTCACCCGTGCAAGCGTTGGGCCTGATCTTGACCGCACTGGCCCTGCCGCTGCTCGGCACGGCGGCAACCAGTGGGGCGCCGGCTGCCTGGCGCTCCTGGCGGCCGGCGGTGCTGATCGCGACGACGCTGCTCCTCTCCGGCGCCGGGCTGCTGGCGGCCAAAGCCTTTTCGGAGTTGCACCTGGAGGCCCAACGTCCGGCCTATCTGGCGGCCGCCTACGGCACAGCGACGCTCCTGTCGGTCTTGACCTGGCCCTTGCGCCCCCGGCTGGAACGCAACGCCGCCGCTGGCATCGCCTGGCCGGCCGTCGGGCTCGGCGTATTCGCCGGCCTGTGCAATATCGGCCAGCTCGCCGCCTTCCTGCGCGGCCTGGCAGTGGTACCCGGCATCATCGCTTTCCCGGTGACGGCCGCCGGCGGCTTGTTGGTCGTCACCCTCGTCGGTCGCGTCGCCTGGAACGAACGCATCGCCGGCCGCGCCGGCGCCGGCATCGTCCTGGCCCTCGCCGCCGTAGCGCTGGTCAACGCCTGAGCATGACCCTTTGCGACCTTGGCGAAGGCTTGGCTCGACTTTGGACCTTCAGGCGACGCCGCGGAGAGTCGCGGGAGCTAACGGAGTGACAAGCGAAGTGAAGGGATGTGGAAATGAATGTCTGTAGCGACGAGAATCTACCACTTCTTCCCGGAGAATCTTGTCTGAATGACCAGTTCATTACCGGCGCCATGCACCGATGGCATCCTTCTCCGCAGCTTCTGCTAATGCAGCGCGCAATTCGTCACCGGTTCTGGCCAGCAGTTCGGCATAGAAAAGGTAGTAGGGATGCCCTCCTACCTCCTTGGCGCTGAATGGAACTTTTGCAAGGGCATCTTCAATGTATTTACGGCCGCCATGCGCCACAACGTGACCATGTGTCGCCAGGTGATCCTGGTCAAAGGCGGTAACGCGCATCAAGACCCACTGCCCACAATATAATGTGGACACATCATCTATGGCGACCGGATCGAGTACCCGGTTTTTGCTATACCTATCTGGCCCAGCAGCACGAACTCTTCGCTCCATCATCTGTTATCCCTCCCGCAGACGATTATACATCGGTAAGCGTTCGCGGAACCTGGCGCCAGGATAGAGGGCTTGCCAGGGACCTAGGTCCGTGCGCCGCGCTTGGAATATCGGGACGAAGTTCGCGCCGAGCTTTGGCCAGAGGGCGCCGCGGCATGCACACTGGTTGCGGGATCTCTGCCACTGCTGTGTTTTCGTGTCTAACCTCCACTCCGGCCCCGAACTCACGGTAGCGCCAGCCAACCGCACGCCGGGGCCCTGCTGGGCGGTCCGCCTGCTCGTCACGCCGGCAGGCGAGCGTGAAGGCAATTGCATCGGCAGCGTGGCGCTGGGCCGCTTCCGGTGTCGCGTCTCCACCGCCGGTGACGCCCAGGGCCGGGGCCCGAAAGTGCCAGTTCCGGCTTTCCTCGTCGTAGAAGTAGTCGACCTCCGGGGCCTCTGTCGGTTCGGTGCTCATGTCATCTGTCCTCTCTCACGCTCGGCGTGACTCATCCAGGGGGATGCCGAAGTCGCGGGCCACCTGGCGCAAAGCGCCGGTCCCAAGATCATCGCGGTCGTGGTAGCTGAACGTCTGCCGTATGCCGGCGCGCTCCAGGCGGCGATGGGAGCCGGCACGATGCACCTGCACCCAGCCGTGGCGCTCCAGCACCGCCAGTACCCGGATTGCCTTCGCCGTCCTCGCCTTCCCATGTTCCGACGCTCAGCGCTCACGCATGTGTTCATAACCAGCGGCTCCAGCGCGGCGATCGGTATACGGCTTGGCGGATCTTTCGGCGTAGTGCATCGCCGGTGAAAAGGTGCGGACCCCGGCTGGCGGCGCGTCCCAAGTGGAAGATGTGCATCAGCCACCGAAACCAGCGCATATGAATCACCTAACCTGCCGTGAGCGCCTGTGGCTGTACCGTACTCACTTCAATGTTGACAATCGTCGACGCCGCGACCGTGGCCTGCAATGTTACCACCAGTCGATTGATAGTGTAAGAACTCGCTGAGGCCAGCATTTTGACGCCACGAGTATGCGTCTGGTTAGATGCGCCGCAACGTTTTGCTAAACAAGCGCACGACGTTAGTGCCGCGAGTTACAGGGCGGCGACTGCGGGCCCAGAGGGCGCCCTCCGCCAAGCGACGGGGTGTAACGGAGCGCAGCGGAGGGGGGCGGTCGCTTGTGAGCGTGAGGGCGGTCACGCATCCCCGGCGTCTCGATGCCCCACTCTATCTTCCGGCCACCACCGTAACCGCCATTCCCCACCAGAGCGACCGCATTCGCCCCGTTGACTTGGCCGCCGATCACAATCGCGGCCCTGTAAATCACGGCGCGCTAAAATGCTCGCTTGCTGCGCAAATCTTTGCGGCGCACTCCTTGTAGTGCAGTGGCTTGCATCTATTACCCGCGCCTCGCTATACTGCCTGCGTCGACCGCCTTCCCGAGACGAGGTGTACCCGATGCGCCGCTTCCTCCTCCTTCCCGCACTCGTCCTCGCTCTGGCCGGACCCTGCTTTACCGCCGATGTACACGCCGACAGCAGCACCTACGCCTACAGCTTCCAGCTCGGCTTTGCTACCATCACCAACCTGCTCTTGACCGACAACATGGCCCTGGCCCCCACCGACAATGAAGGGCACAATCCGCAGAACGGCGATGGGTTGCAGCACGCGGTCTCCATTAAGGACGGCAAGCCGATCCTGCTGGTGTGGCGCAAGGCGGACAACTGGACAGCGGCGACGGACGGCTACACGACATGGGTGAACGGGCCGAATGGCTTACAGAAGCGGCTGAACACCGAGCGCTTTGGCTTCGAGGCCAACCCTGATAAGTTGGCGACCGCGAGGGGCCTTCCGCTCGCTTCTGGGACCGGCGTTGGCAACGCAGCGTCTGATTACTCCTCGTTGCTCAGTCAGTATGAGCAAGCGCATCCGGTGATCCCCCCGCCGGTGCCGATCACCATGCAATTCCCGCCGATCCCACCCGGCGGTCCCACGACCGCCATGGAGAGAGACGAGATCGACTGCCTTGTCAGCGGTGGTGAGAAAATATACACATTGTCAAACGGCTCGCGCTGGAACATGGTGTCAGGACGGTATATGGGCAACTACGTTGATGGCCGCAAGGTCGTGGTCACGATCGGATACGGTTTAAACTATTCTATTGTGAGAGACCCTCAAACACACGAGGTAAAACCGAAGTGCGACGTGGCCCACCTCGTGGATGTCACCCTCGACTTTAGCAGTCCTCAGACGTTCGTCGTATTAGACTTACGGGGAACCGCGCGTTCAGTAACGTTCTACAAGACGGTCGATCCTGTGCAGGCGTCCCAAGCACTTGAATACTATTTCGGTCTGCAAGGTAGACTACGGACGATTCAACTCGATGTCAGGCTGAGCGGTGACGCCGGATTCGCTGGGCAAACAATCCAAGCCCTCACGTGGAATTAAATGGTGCGTCGTACGGCTAAATGCGTCCCAATTGTGGCGGCCTGAGCAGCGCGCAGCAGTGCGAACTGCTTTTTCGAAGATTAAGGAAAGCCCGCGACGGGCAAAGTCGTGACCGCGTACCCCTTGGCAATGAACGCGACAGCCACCCGTTCCAAGAGCTTTCGGAGCGAACTATTCCTAACTGTAGCACGATCAACACATCACCACACGGGGGTTCGTTGGCCGGTTGCTGCCACTGCGCCTTGTGAGGCAGGAGGTTTTCGGGCACCAGCGGCACGTTATCGAGCCGAACACCTCGTCGTTGCAAGCGCCGTGGTGGACGGACAAACCGGTTGTTCATAGGCTGGTGGCCTCCATCACTTTGCGCGCATTCTTCCTGCCGGCTTCGTGGACGTAGAGCTGGGTGGTATCGAGCCGCTCGTGGCCGAGGCGCTCCTTGTATGGGTGGCTCCGAACCGCGGCATACATCGGCACGTTGACGTCAAGCAGTACGGGACTATCAGCTCGCTGGTAAGCACTCTGTTGCTCCACGGATAATCTGCTCTTCCATGACCGGCCAATCGTCGACTGGAGCGTTCAAGGCGAGAAGCCTTGTTAGAGCGGCGAGACGCTGTTGCCGCTAGGCGCATTCGAAGTACACCGTTTCGATAGCATCGCGGACAAGAACGCTTACCGGTGTATGTCGTTCCCCGGCGAGCCGAGACAACGTCTCGTATTGATCGTCACTCAGAACTGCTTGAACACGCCTGGTGTACGCTGCCATCGCCCCTCCACGGAGAGTATCGTTTCAAAAGTATCTCGGTGATACTACCAAATCGAGCGGAGGGAGTGGTGGTCGCACGCCCCGAGCGGCAGGCGACCAGAATCGGGCGCCTACCGAGCTCGCACCGCGAACTCCGGTTCGGAGTACACCTCGAACTCGCGGTCGGGCTCAGCGATACCCTGCTCTTCCAGCCAGCGCTCGGCGTCGATGGCGGCCTTGCAGCCGTCGCCGGCAGCCGTTACGGCCTGCCGGTAGCGGTGGTCGCGCACGTCGCCGGCGGCAAAGACGCCGGGGATGTTGGTGTAGGTGGTCACCGGGTCCGGCATGCAGACGTAGCCGCCGGCATCCAGGTCGAGTTGCCCTTTGAAGATCGACGTGTTGGGCTCGTGGCCGATGGCGACGAAGACGCCTTCCGTCTCCTTCAGGCTGCGCTCGCCCGTCACCAGGTTGCGCAGCCGGACGCCGGTTACCTTGTCCTCGCCAACGATCTCTTCGACGACGCTGTTCCAGATGAAGTCGATCTTCGGGTTATTGCGCGCCCGTTGCTGCAACAGCTTGCTGCCGCGCAGGCTGTCGCGCCGGTGGATCACGGATACCGTGGTCGCGTAGCGCGTGAGAAAGAGGGCCTCCTCCAGCGCAGTGTCACCACCGCCGACGACGACGATGCGCCGCTCCCGGAAGAAGAAGCCGTCGCAGGTGGCGCAGGCCGACACGCCGCGTCCGCGCAGCAACTCCTCGCCCGGCACGTCCAGCCACTTGGCCGCCGCGCCGGTGGAAATGATGATGCTCTCTGCTGTGTAGGTCTCCTCGGCCGTCACGACGGTAAAGGGGCGCTTGCTGAAGTCCACTTCCATCGCGTCGACGTCCAGCACCTCGGCGCCAAAGCGCTCGACCTGATCGCGAAAGTCCTGCATCATCTCCGGTCCCTGAATGCCCTTGGGGTAGCCGGGATAGTTCTCTACGTCGCTGGTCAGCATGAGTTGGCCACCGGCGGAGTAACCGCCAATCATCAACGGCTGCAAGTTGGCGCGCGCCGTGTAGAGCGCCGCCGTATAGCCGGCCGGACCTGAGCCGATGATGATGACCTGTCGATGATTTGTCTGTTCTGCCATTGTGGCGCTTGAACCTTTCTTTTCTCTGCCCTCATGCTAACCGGCAGGGGCAAATGCGCCCTACGGGCGCGGGGCCGGGGATCGGGGGCCAGGGACGATGGCGACAGTTGAGCGCTTCGCATTCCACAGACGGGCCCATTGTCGAGACCCAGAGGCAGCGACGTGCGGCCCTAGCCCCAATACGGTTTAGATAAGGCAGCACTACGTCGGAGGGCTAGTGGTCAGGGCCGCGATTGCGATCGGCGGCCAAGCGACGGGGGGCGACTGCGGTCGCCTGTATCTACCGTCCTTGGCCCGCAACGCGACCGCAGTCGCCCCCCGTCGCTTGGCCGCCGATCGCAATCGCGGCCCTGTTAGACTTCCAATCAAAGGTCCCCTGCCCTAACTAAACGAGGCCTGGTCATAAA
>DHIZ01000386.1:5191-6441 GCA_002404055.1 Chloroflexi bacterium UBA4733 | reverse complement strand
TTTATGACCAGGCCTCAACTAAACCGCATTGGCCCTGGCCCCCGGCCCCCGTGTAGTATGCTCCCCGCAGCACACGAGACACGCAGAGCGGAAAGGTACACACGGCATGGCGGCAGAGTATCGGGTTGGCATCATTGGCTGCGGGCGCAAGCCGGGCGTGGGACCGGACGGCCGTCGGGTAGGCGGCGGTATCGCGGAGAACCACGCCAAAGGGTACGAGGTACACGGGCGAACCAGGATCGTCGCCGCTGCCGACATCAGCCAGGAGAATCTGGACAGCTTTCAGGAACGCCACCAGGTACCTGCCGGGTATCTCGACTACCGCGAGATGCTGGCCAAGGAGCACCTGGATATTGTCAGCATCTGCACCTGGGTGGGGCTGCACTCGCAAATCTGCATCGACGCGGCCAACAGCAAGCCCAAGGGCATCCTCTGCGAGAAGCCGATGGCGCTGTCGCTGCCGGAGGCCGACGCCATGCTGGAGGCTTGCCGCCGCAACAACGTCACGTTCACCATCGACCACCAGCGGCGGCTCGGCCGCGCCTTTGGCCTTGCCAAGGAACTGCTGCAGGCGGGCCGCATCGGCGAACTGCAGCGGCTGGAGGGCTACGTGCCGGGCGGCAACCTGTTGGACTGGGGGACGCACTGGATCGACATGTTCTTCTTCTTCCAGGATCAGGCGCCGGTGGAATGGGTCATGGCGATGGCCGACCGCCAGACCGACCGCTCGCTCTTCGGCGTGGAGGTGGAGGATCACTCCATCACCCATTACCAGTTCCGCAACGGCGTGCGCGCCTACATTGAGCTTGGCGTGCCGATCAAAGGTCAGCCTGCTATCCGGCTCCTCGGAAACGATGGCCGGATCGAGCTCGGCATGACCAATGGTCCCCACCTGCGCCTGCGCGGCCGCGGTGACGCCGACTGGGTAATGCCTGACATGCCGGAGGGGATTCACGGCATGGTCCACTTCGAAGCCTCGGTGGCCGAACTGGTCGCTGCCATTGAGGAAAAGCGCGAGCCGCGCAACAGCGGGGGCAACGGCCGCCAGGCGTTGGAAGTGATCCTTGCCGGCTACGAGTCGATCTACCGGCGCGCGCAAGTCGCCCTGCCGCTAGAAATCACCGACAACCCGATCGCCCGCTTGATCGCAGCCTGGAAGGCAGGGAGCGGCGCGTCAGCGGGTTAAGTCCAATGCGGTCTCATTATGGGCGGCGCCACGTCGGTACCAACAGGGCCGCGATTGCGATCGG
>DHIZ01000386.1:0-5006 GCA_002404055.1 Chloroflexi bacterium UBA4733 | reverse complement strand
GCGACCGCAGTCGCCCCGGTAACTTGGCCGCAGACCGCAGTCGCGGCCCTGAAAATCGCGGCGCATCACAATGCTCACTTGCTGTGCAAAACTTTGCGACGCACTCGTCCCTGCCTCTTCGCCAGCCATCACCCCGCACCATCGGCTACACTACCGCCGTACCAACTATGAGTGGCACCAACACGCCGCACGAGGACGACACCAATGGACGGCCGGTTACAGGACGCTACGGTCGTCATCGTCGAGGATGATGGCGCCTTGCGCTCGGTCGTGCAGCGTGCCCTGCTGGCGGAGGGCTGCATCACCCACGCCTTTGGCGGTCCCACAGAGGCTCTGGCCTTTCTAGCGGCTTCCCCGGCTGACCTTTTGCTAACCGACCTGGGCTTGCCGGAAATCGACGGACTCACGCTGATTCAACGCGCACGGGAGGCTCAGCCCAGTCTGGCGGTGGTGGTCATGACTGGCTGGGAAACGGCGCAGAGCGCCATCGCCGCCGCCGACCTTGGGGTCGACGGCTACCTCAGCAAGCCCTTCAACCTGATTCGCCTTGCTGAGGGGGTACGCCGCGCTGTCGGCCGCCAGCAGTTGGAGCGCCGTTTCCGAGCGCTGGAGGCTGAACAGGCTGCCCAGGCTGCCCGGCTAGAGGCCCTGCACGTCATTGGCCGCAGCCTGCCGCACGAACTGCACCAGCCGCTCAGTTGCATCATGGGCTATGCTGCCCTGCTCGCTGAAGAGAGCGCAAGCGCCGAGGATATGCGCGGCTACGCCGCGGAAATTGTCACGGCAGCGGACCGCCTTGCCGAGATTGTACGCCGATTCGAAGGCGCCCAAACCTACGCGATCAAAGAGTACGGCCCCGGTAACGTCGTGCTCGACCTGGAGAAGACCGGCGGAGTTACGCCAGCATTACCAGCAGGTCTTTGACCTTGCCCGGCCACTCCGGGCCGAGCCTGGCAATGGGCAGGCGCAGTTGGTTTGGCGTGAGGCGCAGGGTCGAACCGTAGGCGCGGTAGAGCGCGGAGCGAGCGAACTGGCGGTTCGATAGTTTCACCACGAGGTCGTTCTCCACGACCGTGATGCTGGGGATGCCCATGGCGATCGCCATCCCCTTGAGTTCGAGGATCGTCAATAGATTGTCCACCGGCTCAGGAGGCGGGCCGAAGCGGTCGGTGATCTCCTGCCGGATTGCCTGCGCCTCGTCCACGGTCGTGATGGCCGCCAGCTTGCGGTACAGGTCGATCTTGACGCTCTGGTCGCCGATGTAGGCGTCCGGCAGCATGGCGCCAATCGGCAGGTCGACAGTGACTTGCGGAGGCGCCGCCACTACCTGACCGCGTAGCTCGTCGATCTCCTCCGCCAGCAGCCTGGTGTAGAGGTCGAAGCCGACGGCGCCGACGTGGCCGTGCTGGTCGGCGCCCAGCAGGTTGCCGGCGCCGCGAATCTCCAGGTCTTTCATGGCGATCTTGAAGCCGGCGCCCAGTTCGGACGCCTCGAACACCGCGCGCAGTCGGCGCTCGGCCAGCTCCGGCAGTTGCTCCTCGTTGCCGTAGAGCAGGTAGGCGTAGGCGCGACGGTTGCTGCGCCCGACGCGCCCACGCAACTGATAGAGTTGGGCCAGCCCCAGGTGCGTCGCCCGGTGGATGATGATGGTGTTGGCGTTAGGGATGTCCAGTCCGCTCTCGATGATCGTGGTGCAGAGCAGCAGGTTGGCCTTGCCGTCGGAGAATTCGAGCATCACCCGCTCCAACTGCTCCGGTGGCATCTGGCCGTGGCCGACGGCGATGCGCGCCTCCGGGATCAACCCGCGCAGCCGCTCCGCCACTGCGCCGATCGTTTGCACGCGGTTGTGGACGAAGTACACCTGACCGTCGCGCTCGAACTCGCGGAGCACTGCATTACGGATCAGCCGGTCGTCCTCCTGGGCGATGAAGGTCTTGACCGGCAGGCGTTCTTCCGGCGGCGTATCGATCACGCTCATGTCGCGCACGCCGGCGAGTGACATGTGCAACGTGCGCGGGATGGGTGTTGCGGAGAGCGTCAGCACGTCCACTTCCTGGCGCAGTTGCTTCAGCCGCTCCTTGTGAGCAACGCCGAAGCGCTGTTCCTCGTCGATCACGACAAGGCCCAGTTGCTTGAAGGCGACATCCTTTTGCAGCAGGCGGTGGGTGCCGATGACGATGTCGATAGTGCCGTCCGCCAGCGCGGCAATCACCTGCTTCTGTTCAGCCGTGGTGCGGAAGCGACTCAACAGTTCGACCTTGACCGGGAAGGCGGCCAGCCGGCGCGTAAAGGTGAGGTAATGCTGCTCGGCCAGCACCGTCGTCGGCACCAGGATGCCCACCTGCCGGCCGTCCATCGCCGCTTTGAAGGCCGCCCGCAAGGCCACTTCGGTCTTGCCGTAGCCGACATCGCCACAGACCAGTCGGTCCATGATGTGCGGCGTCTCCATGTCTGCCTTGACTTCCTCAATGGCCCGCAACTGATCTGGTGTCTCGACGTAGGGAAAAGCCGCCTCCATCTGGAGCTGCCACTCGTTGTCGGGGGAGAAGGCGTGCCCCTTGCGCGAGGCGCGAACTGCGTAGAGTTTCAGCAACTCCTCGGCAATGTCGTGGGCGGCGCCACGAGCCTTGGCCTTGGCGCGCGCCCACTCTGTAGTGCCGAGCTTGTTGAGCGCAGGGTTCCCCTCACCGACGCCGATGTAGCGGGTGACACGGTCCAACTGGTCGGTCGGCACGTAGAGGCGGTCTTCGCCGTGGTATTCCAGCATCACGTAGTCGCGCTTGCCGCTGCCGTAGTCGCGCGACACCACGCCGACGAAGCGGCCGACGCCGTGATCCACGTGGACGACGTGGTCGCCCGGCTGCAGTTCGGCCAGAAAGGCGCGATCCACCGCCGGCCGCCGCTCGCGGCGCGCCTGCGCCTGCTGGCCAAAGAGTTCGTAATCGGTCAGCAGCACGAGACCGGCCGCCTCGGAGCGCCAACCTTCGTGCAACGTCGCCTTGACGATCGTGACGAAGCCGGTGGGCCACGGGTCGGCCAGCGCCGACGCCTGACGCACCGGGACGCTGAACCCCTCCAGCAGCTCGTAGACGCGTTCGGCCTGGGGCGTACACACGGCCACCCGCACGCCGGCGGCCAACCAGGCTGCCAACTGGTCTACCAGCGGCTTGAATCGCCCGGCGAACATTGGGGGAGTGACGAGGGCAAGGTCTTCCGTCGCCTTTTCCACCTGGAAGTCGGGGAGACTCCGCGCCAGTTCGCGCACCACCGGGTCGCCACCGATCTGGAAGGCTGGCGCTGCGCCCGTCTCCAACAGCAGCGCACGGCGGCGTTGCAGCGGGGCTAACAGCTCCCGCCAGGTCAGGTAGGGCCGGCGCAGGCCTGCCGGGATATCGCCGATGGTGATGCCGGTGCTGTGCTGCTCTTCCCCTTGCTCGCTGTGGTGCTGCACCGCCGCATCCAGATCCGTGAGGTCGAGCAGGGCTACGACAGCGTCCAAGGGCAGGTGCGCCAGCAGGCCCGTCAGGTCCTGCAGGTACGCGCTAAAGAACTCGATGCCGTCGACCGACTGCCCGCCCTGCAGCGACTCAAGGTCCAATTCCCAGCGTTCGCGCACGTCTGGTCGCAGGTGAGCCACGCCCAGCCCGCCCAGTTGCTCGGCCGCACGCGGCCCCTGCCTGGGCAGCGCCTCGCGGGCCGGTGGGATCAGCAACTCCTCCACGGCATCCTGCGAGCGCTGGGTAGCGGCATCGAAGCGGCGGATCGTTTCGATCTCGTCGCCGAACAGTTCCAGGCGATACGGTGTATCAGCAGTGATCGGAAAGATGTCGATGACCCCGCCGCGCCGACTGAAGGCGCCCGGCTCTTCCACCAGAGCCGCCGGCTCGTAGCCCAACTCCAGCCAGCCGGCGAGCACCTGCTGCAGGGGGAAGCGATCGCCCGGCCGCCAGCGCCGACTGTTGGTACGCACGTCCTCGGCGCTGAGCGTGGACTGACACAGGGCGATGGGCGTGGTCACGATGACAGGCAGTTCACCGGCGACGAGGGCGAGCAAACAGGCAATGCGCCGTCCGGCAATGGCTGGATCAGAGATCAGCCGCTCGTAGGGAAGGGCATCTTGCTGCGGAAAGAGCAGCACCGGTCGTTCGCTCCCCAGCCAGGCTTGCAACTCACTCTGCAAGCGGGCGGCAGTAGCGCCGGGCGGCGCCACCACCACAAACGGCGCCCGAATTCGCCGCGCCATTTGCGCCAGCACGAACGATCGGGCAGCGTCCAGCACGCCGTTCACCAGCAGTCCGCGCCCTCCACTGGGATTGCCTAAGAAGCGTTCCACCGCCTCCGGCAGTGGCCAGGCGACGGGGGAATGAGGAGATGAGGAGATGAGGGGAAGGGCCCCCCCGCCGGTACGCGCCATCGTCAAGATGTTCTGCTCTCGGTCATCCGCCATCCGCCGTTTCGTACACTCCTCATCCCATCGTCCCCTCATCCCCTGTGCCGCTCGCTATCCAACGTTCCACCGCGTCGGCGGCCGCAGCGATGGCGGCTTCGGCTTCCGCCTGTTCACTCGGGTGAAAGGGGGAGAGCACAAAGTCGATGACTTCGTCACGCGTCGCCGGACGGCCGATGCCGATGCGCACGCGCGGATAGTTGATCGTACCCGTTAGCGCGAAGATCGACTCCAGGCCATGGTGGCCGCCGGCGCTGCCATTCGGGCGCACACGAACACGACCGAAGGGCAGGTCGATATCGTCGTAGACGAGCATGACCCGCTCCGGTGGAAGCTGGTAGAATTCGCGCAACGCCTGCACGCTCTTGCCGCTGCCGTTCATACCGGTCTGCGGCATCGCCAGGATGACTCGCCGCCCCGCTATGCCCCCCGTGCCCAGAACTGCCTGCTTCTTGCGCTCCGTGACGGCGACGCCGTGGCGCCGGGCCAACTCGGCGATCACCATGAACCCGACATTGTGGCGCTGGCGGGCGTAGGTAGCGCCAGGATTGCCCAGGCC
>DHIZ01000327.1:9361-9490 GCA_002404055.1 Chloroflexi bacterium UBA4733 | reverse complement strand
CCTCGGTGTCCGGCTGCATCGTGGCGAAGATGGTGACGGTTTGCATTGGTTCTTGCCTTTTCCCTTCACGCCCAGCCTTGCGGCTGCCGGTGTCTGGCCGGTGGGGAGCCGACAGACCGGCTCCCCTGC
>DHIZ01000327.1:0-9138 GCA_002404055.1 Chloroflexi bacterium UBA4733 | reverse complement strand
TGCAGGTGCAACTGGCGGCGTCGTTGTCCAGCAGGGTGACGGTATAGGTCTGGCTGCTGGTCCGGCTGGGGATGGTGGCGATGGTCATTGGTGGCTCTCTATGCCGTATGATTTACGCAGTTAGTTGAGTAGATCATACGGCATAGAGAGCCAAAAGTCAATAGGTAGGGGCGTGAATTACTCAGGATGTTGCGTAAATCATTCCGGTACCCTATGCTGTAGCGGGGAGGACACGGCGATGATTGAGAACCGGATATCGATCCTCATGGGCGCGCGACGGATGGGGATTACGGACCTGGCACGCGAGGCGGGAGTAGCCTACAACACTGCCTATGGGCTCTACCGTGGGGCAACACGCCGTATCGACTTCGACACGCTGGAGAAGCTGTGCCGCTTCTTCGGCTGCGGCGTCGGCGATCTGCTCGTCTACCGGCCGGATGAGACGCCGGCGCAAGACGAACCATCGGGCCAGCCGGCGGCGGAGCAGCCGTCCTAACGGCATCCTGGCGCGATTGCGGGCCGTTCCCAGCAGCCGGTGCCTTTCTACCGAGCACGGTGTATCTCCTTTCCTCGCTGGCTCGTTGGCCCTGGCCGGCTGCCCGGGTGGCGGCTACTCTCCCATGAGGTTGCCGCTATTCCGGCGGTTCCTCGTTGGGATAATGGGATGGTCCCCTGCCCCCGTGCAGTACGCCGGCGCCGCCCTTGCGGCAAGCGTGAAAACGCGGACGGGTGGCGCCGGCGCAAGGGCGCGCGGGCGCGGGGAGCGCAGCGACCTTCACCCTTGCGGTGGCTCCCGGCTGCGTTAGCTTGCAAGAGCAAGGGCAAGCCGGTGTGCGGAACGGGGGCAGGCCCCGCGTGCAGGTGCCGGGCCTGAGCCTGCGCTTTCCGGTTGGGGCGCGCCGCAGTGCGCTCCGTGTCGCAGGGGAGGCCGGGGCCAGGGGTCCCCGGCGTGCCCCGGCGCGGGTGTGCGCAGCACTCCCTTGCTGCGGTCCGTAGGGCCGCTGTTCGTGGGCGGTTGGCACGCAGTGCCGCCGCTCCGCCTGTCCCCGGCGGCTCGCCGCAGTGGGCCGCTCCCTAGGTAGGCCGGATGCGATGATAGCTCGATGTGATTGCCGATGGTTCGGTTTGGCCTTCGGCGGCTCGCCGCAGCGTGCCGCTTCCCATGCGCTTCGGGTGCGTGGCAGGAAGGCGCTCCCGACCGGAGCGCCGCGTGAGTGGAGCGGAGGGCCTGGGGCAGCCCGTAGGGATCGGCCCGCAGCGGAACGCAGCGGCGCGGAGGGAGGGTGGGCCGTGCGGTGAGCCACAGCCGGACCGATAACGAGCACGTGCGCCGTTGTCGATGGCCAGCGTCAGGAAGCGCGCCGGCAGTCGGCGCAACGGCCAGGCCGACCATCGACAACGGGTCCACTCGCGTCTGGCTCGACGGTCGCATGCTCGGGACAGCAGTGGCAGCCGCAGTCTCGGCAGGTGATGGCGTGGCTGCCACAGACCGGCTGACCACAAGGCAAGCAGCGGTATGCCACCGGCGCCGGACAGTAGGCGCACGCGGCGGGCAGATCAATCGTGTCCCGAGCAATCAAGCTCAGCCCTCCGTCCTGCGCTGCTGGTGTTCGCTCCGACCATACCACGGGAGGGTGCCGCGCAGCCCGCCGGCGTCATAATGCTTCGTCTTCGTCCAGCGCCCGCAGCCAATCGCGCAGGCTCGCCTCCGACCGCCGCTCTGGAACAGTCGCCGCTGCGCCCACCGGCAACACCACCGGCTGCACCCTGGTCGGTCGCAGCACTCAGCCATCGCTGGCTGTGGTGGTCGGGTGGAACCTTCGGTGGCGCGCCGCGCCGACGCCCGCAGGGCGGCCGTGGCCGCTTTCCAGGCGGTTCGGGTGCGTGGCGGGAAGGCGCTCCCGACCGGAGCGCCGCGTGAGTGGAGCGGAGGGCCTGGGGCAGCCCGTAGGGGTCCTGCCTGTAGCGGAACGGAGTGCTGCGGAGGGAGGGTGGGCCGTGCGGTGAGCAACGACTGGTCGGTGTGCGGATCCCAGCAGGCCGTTGTACGGACTCGTCGACAGAAACTACCAGCCCGCCGACAAGCGCTGGTACTTCGGCTACGTCGTTGGCGCCCACCGCTACTTTGTCTCCTACTCGTTAGAGACTTGCCATACGATCGGCCAGTCTTTGGACCGCTGGCTCTCGTCGTTCTTCGGTTCCATTGGTGGGACAATCGTCTGGGGCACTCCGAACGCTCGTGAGCATCAGCGCTGCTGAGTCTGCTCGCGCTTACACCGAAGACAATTGTTCTGACGCGACCGCCGCAGCGGAGACGGGACTAACACGTAGCCAGAACAAAGGCATGCTTTTGCAGCCGATCTCCTCTGGAGCGACCCATGCCAAAGTTATGGCCACATGCTTAGAGGACTGGCTGCCCATCGCTCCCCAGAGTTGCAATCAGCAGGCAGGTGTTGCTCGGTCATCTATCGCCTCGAAGTGGGCAGCAAGGGCGGCGACGAGGGCCCCCATCTTCGGGTGCGGCGGCTCCAGGCCCACGTACACGCCGTGTTCCTCCAGGGCCGCCCGGCAGACCGGACCGACGGCTGCCACAAGTGTGTCGTCGTTCAATGCCTGGCGTAACGGTCCGACGTACCCGAGCGCTTCGGCGACCTGAAATAGATGGGTCACCTGGACCTGGCTGGTGAATGCGACAACGTCGATCTGTCCCGCACACAACTGGACGATACATGCGGCGAGGGGAGTGGTGTCTCGGGGCAACGTCCAACGGTAGAGCGTAAGTGACCGGACCGCTGCCCCCCGTGCTTCCAGTTCTCGGTAGAGGTCCTGGCTAGAACCGCCGTGTTGCTGCACGGCGACGGTTCGACCGGCCAGATCGAGCCCGGCCAGTTGGGCTAGAACCTCGGCCGATGTGTATGGCTCCGCCGCGACACGATCCGCCCGCACATTCTCGGCACGGAGCGCGGCGACAGGTTTCGGTCCGCGGGCGACCAGGACCGTTTCGGAGAGCACCCGCCCGAGCGTCGGGCCGCGTCCGGTGCGCTCGGCGGCGGCGAAGAGCAGCCGTGTTCCCACACCGGTCAGCAAGATGAAGGCAGCGGGAGGCTGCGCGCTGAATGCGTCGAAGTCTGCGGCGATTGCAGCGTCATTGTCGAGGGGGGCTTCCTCCACCGCCGGTGCCGCGAGCACGGTGGCGCCGCGGGCGGTGAGCAGGTGACCGAGTTCGCTCGACCGGCGGGCTTCGAGCGTGGCGACACGCTTGCCCATCAAGCCGCCCATGCTGCGCCCTTACCGTTTTGCCCTTGCCGATCAATCCGCCAGTGCTGTAGCTCCGAATGAGGCTGCCGGATGCAGCGCGGGAAGCCGGCTCCGCCAGCTCTTCACGGACAATCGTAGCACGATGGAGGCTACCAAGGCGCAGCCGGCAAAGGCAAGGTAGCCGGCAGTATAGCTGCCGGTTAGCTGCTTGAGCGATCCCAGCAGATTCAGCAGCAGGAAGCTGCCGAAGCCGCCTGCAGCGCCGACAATGCCGGTGACCACGCCAATGTCGGCGCGAAAGCGCTGCGGTACGAGCTGAAACACGGCGCCGTTGCCCATCCCCAGGACCAGCATGGTGCAGAACAGGAGCGCGACCGCGACCGTCAGTGGCGGCAGCCTCACCAAATAGTGCTTGTACGCTAGCACCAGCCGCTCGTTGACGTTGCCGCTTCCCCGCGCCGCCATATCCACCGCCTGGCCGAAGGCGCGGGCGGCCTCGCGCAGTTCAGCCGTCGTCATCACGCCTCCTCGCTCACCCAGTGCCGCCGGCGCCAGCTTCACTACCTGATCTTGCATCTTGATGGCCTATGGTGTGTACAGGGGGGACGCCATGGTACGGCCGCACATTTGCATCTGATCCTGCATCACGCGCGGCCAGCACGTGCCCGCCGGCATCCTCCGTTGCCAGTTCATCTGTGCCGTCCGCGATCGCTGATCTTTCATCTTGAAAGGTCAGCCCTACGGCATCCTCGCCGTCCCGGCGCTCCCCTTGCTCCAGCACGCTGCCACAGGCCAGGCATTCGCGTGTCCAACGCGTGACCGTGCCAGCGTCCGGATGCTCGGAGCACCCACCTCGGTGCCCACCCCACGTCTTCGGCTTGGGCGTCTCCTCCGTGGACACCGTTCGCTCCGGCGCAATCGTCGTCAGGGCTTGCAGCGCCTCCGCCGCCGGCCGCACGAAGCGCAGATACTGCTCAGACTGCATCCGGGACGTGATCTCTCCCGTCTCCCGATCCGCCACCTCCACCCACCGCCGCAGGGTGCGTTTCTCGACGACACCCGCGCTCTCCAGCACGCCGATGTGGACACTGGCTCGCTGCGGTGAGCAGCCCGCCTGCTCCGCTACGGTCCCCAATGGCACCCGCACGAAGCCGTCCGGTTCCTCCGCGTGGCTCTGCTCCGCCGCTACGGCGATGAACACCGCGAGGGCCACCTGGCGTTCCCCCGCCGAGAGGCTGCGGTTCTGGAGCACCTGCAGGAACGCCCGGTGCCGCTCCCACAAGGCCGCCAGTTCCTCCTGCAGCCGGCGGACCTCCGCCTCCAGCCGGGCGATGGTCGCCTGCTGCCCGGTCCCAGCCAGCGGCGGCTCCGCAACCGGTGAGGCCGCGCCTGCCGCCACGGCGCGCCGGGCGATCCGTTGATACTCCAGTTCGCCGCCGTCGCGGCGGTCGGTGTATTTGTGCAGTCCAAGGGAACGATCGCGCTCGGCAAGCGCAGCGGCAACGGTGCGCGCCGTGGCGCCGGCGCGGGCGAGGAGGCAGGCCAGGGCGTACAGCGTGCGGGAACGGTCCACCTTCCCGTCCTCCTTGCAGACCATGCGCTCTCCCCGCCAGGCAGCAAGTCCCGCTGCGTCGAGACGCACCGGCGGCTCGTCGTCAACCTCGTTGAGAGCGGCGATGACGGGGCCAGTCTCGCCGGCCTGGCTACCAAGACGCCGCGCGTGGAGGTCACGCAGCTCGAAGTCGCGCTCTTCCACCGTTGCCCGCGTCCCAACGAGATGATGCCCCGTCACGGTGAGGAAGCGGGCGTCGTCGTAGAGCTCCAGGTCGCCCACCTTGCGCCGGCCCGGTGGCAGGCCGCCAAAGGCGAAGAGCCGCAGGCCACGGCCGAAGGGGCTACGCTCGGTGTAGCTGTCTAGCTCGGCGATGATGGCTCTGGCCCACGGGGCGATGACGCCGGCGTCATCGATGCAGCCATCGAGATCGATGCCAACGAGCAAATCGTCTTCGGTCAGCACGATGCCGACGCCGTCCAGCCGGTAGCGGCGCATGGCGATCACCGCCTGCTCGAAGCTGCTCCAGGCCGCCGGATCGTGGGCGTCGCCGACGTTGCCGGTGTGCGGGCTGCAGGGCAGCTTGTCCAGCTTGCCGTTCGACTTTGGCCGCGCCTTCCAGCAGACCCAGCGGGCAATGGCGCGCAACTCCGCCGGCACGGCGTCCGGGATGAGGCGCAAGAGCGGGTCGGGCGTGCTGGTCATCGGTACCTCCATGGCGGTTGTGGCAGTCAGCGGGGGAGCCCAGGGGCTGGCCGGCTAGTCCCGCCCGGCCAGGTGGCGCGGTTCTGGCGCGGGGCGCGGACCGTTTCCCGGCCCGTCCCCGCCTTCGGGTGGCGTCCAGCGCTGCGCCGGGCCCAGGCTGCTGTGCTGGGCTGTGCTTGGAGCTGCCGTGTACCACTGCTTCCGCACCCGGGCCGGATGGCGATTACCCACGAGCACGAGCATGTCGTCCGCGTCGAGGCGCCGCACTTCATCGGCCGTCAACAGCGGCCGGCAGACGTGCTGCTCATTCCACCGATCGTCGCTGCCGATCTGCTGGTGCTGCACCGTCTGCTCGCCCAGGCTGTGGCTGATCTCCTCGGCGCCGCGATAGTCCAGGCCATGCAGCACCACTTTGGTCATACAGTTCACCCGAATCGTCTCCGCGCCGTGCCGGCCGTACAGCCCCTCCAGTTGCGACAGCGCCTGCACCCCCAGGATCAGGGCGAGGCCCCGGCCCCGCGCCACGCTGATGGTTGTGGGGAAGCGCGGCAGCACCCCCAGGTTGGCAAACTCGTCGAGCATCAGCAGCACCGGCTCTGGGAGCTTGGCGCTGCCGAGCTGGTCCAGCAGCAGCGTGAAGAACAGGCTGGACAGCGGTTGCAGGAGGGCGACATCCTGCTCGTGCAAGACCCAATACACCGCTGTTGGCTGCTGCGCCAGGATGCGAAAGTCCGGCGCCGTCAACTCTGCACTGGTGAAACGCTGGACGGCCGGCTCCTTCAGCCAGGCCAGCTTATTACTCACGCCCAACACGATCGAGGCGAGCAACTCCACCCGCAGGTCGCCCAGCATCGCCGCGCACTGGCGGGCGCCCAGCGCCGGGCTCTCCCGCAACGCCGCCAGGAGGCCGCGCGGTCCTTGCGTCAGGAGGGCGTAGGCCGTCGCCGGCGTCGGGACGCCCAGGGACGCCGTGTGCGCAAAGAGCGCACTGCAGACTTGCGCTTCCGCCAGCGGCCAGAAGGGATCGCCCCCGCCCGGGCGGTCCGTCTGCATCGCGGCCGCCGCCAGCAGATCCGCTGTGCGCGGGTCCTGGCAGAGCGGGATCCAGTTGCAACACCGGCTCTGCTCCGGCTCGCGCGGCGCGAAGCGCCAGGCGTGGGGCTGCTCGCCGCTGGTGTATTCCCACAGCTCCCCTTTCGGGTCCGTGACGACGAAGCTGCCGGTGGCGCTGGCACAGTTCGGCATGAACTCGGCGCGGCTCTTGCCGCTGCCGGCCGGGCCGACGACGAGCACGTGGTGCGTCGCCAGTTGGGGCGGGAGCGCCAGGGTCCGGCGCCCGAAGGCCCCCAGCACGAAGGCCCCCGGCCGGCGCTCTTTCCCCCACACCAGCAAGCCCTTCAAGTCGCGCTTCGTCGCAAAGCGCGCCGTGCCGTGCAGGCCCACCGCCGTCGCCGGCTGCCGCTTGCGCAGGAGCGTGAGCGCCCACAGCACGGCGGCGATCGTGATGCGATCGCGGGCCACGGCGACCCCTTCGGGGTGGCCACCCGTCTGGAGGACGTAGTAGGTCGTCACGGCAACCAGGGCCAGAAACGTCACCCAGCGCACAACTGTCAACAGCATGTCAGTCCTCCCATTCCATCGATGAGCGTTCCCGGCCGCCCCGGCCCGGCAACTGCTCGTCGTCTCGCTCCAGTTCCCGCCTGCGGTCGCGCTCGGCAATGCGCGCGTGCAGCGCCCGACCCCCGTAGTCTTTGCCCAACTGTGAGCCTTTGACGCACCGCTCCTCCTCCAGGGCGTCGTCCCAGCGGAAGCGCACGCCGACGATGCGCCCATCCCTGTTGCTCTCTTTCCACTCGGCCAGGAGGCCGTCCCGCGCCAGTTCCCGGTCGAAGCCGGCCCGCGTGCCGTCTCCTGCCCCGATCGCCCGGTCGATGGCCTCCCGCATCACCTGCCGGTCGGCGTCGCGCTCTGTCGCCGGCGTCCGTTCGGGGGGATGTTCCAGGCCACGTTGGCGTTCCACGTCCCGCAGGATGTCCTGGGAGCGGTAGCGGTCCCGCCAGGCGTCGACGCGCTCGCCGTCGAAGTCCACCCGGCTGGCGACGATGTGGGCGTGGTCCTGGCCGTGGCAGACCACGACGTAGGGCGCGTTGCCGAAGCCCATGCGCTCCGCGTACTCCCGCCCGATCTCCCCCCAGTCCCGATCACTGAGCCGCCCCGTCTCCTGCTCCGGCAGCCGCAAGCTGGCGTGGAACACCGGCTCGGAGACACCGCGGTTGAGCGCCGCCGCCCACTCCAGCTCTTGCGTCAGGGCGTAGGCGTTGTTCCCCGCCACCGTCCCGCCGACGATGCGGGCGTGATCCGGCGAGCGGCCATCCCGCTCCCGGGCCCGCAGGTCCTGCGGCCGCTCCCGCATGACGTAGCGGCAGAGGCCGCCGAAGCCGCCGCCGCTGATGGCGATCTTGCCGATCATCGGGCGCTGGCAAGGTCCAGCCGCAGCCGGCGGAGCAGCTCGGCGACCTGGACCAGTTCCCCACTCAGCCGTCGGCCTAACTCGACCGTGGCCACGTTGCCGCTGTTGAGCTGGTAGGCGATCTGATTCAGGTTGGTCCCGACGCGGATGAGCTCGCGGGTGGTGTCGCGGTTGACGGCGGGGATCGCCGCCGCCGGCATGCGCCCGAGCGCCACTTCCCGCACGTAGGCGGCGAGCGAAGGGCAGGTCGTGGCGCCCGCCCGTTCCACCAGGGCGGCGCGTTCCGCCGCCGTCAGGTGCAGCTCCAAGCGATAGGCCCGCCGCTCCTGGGCATGGCGGGGTGGCAGATGCGGGGACATCGGCTTCCTCCTTCGGGGTCCAGGGGCGTGGCCCCTGGCAAGCGGTGCGGGCCGGCCCAGAGCGACGACAGTCGCGCGTAGGGCCGGTTCGCACACTAGCTTGCCTACTGCGGCGTGCGGTTGCTGCCAGCGCCAGATCGAGCCGCCGGCCTGCGGGCGCAACCCGGTCTGCGGGGATCATCGGACGGCCCCGTTCAGCGCGAATGCCGGGTTGGGATCTGCTCCGTCCGGTGCCGGTCCGCCGGCGCCGGCCAGGGCCAGCAATTCCTGTGGCGTCGTGGTGCAGAGCCGGTCCTCTGCCGTGGAGGCCTCAATCCGGAGCGGCATGCGGCTGCCTCGGGCCAGGAACAAGCCCTCACCGCGTCCGGCTTGCAGCAGGAAGTGCCGCTCTTCCGGCGAGAGGGGATAGTGGGCGCAGAGGGCGGCCAGGGTGCTGCTGTCTTGCTTCAAGAGCAGCTTGCAGGCGCTGGTAGCGAGCACCGTGCGGCCGTGGGGATCGCCCAGGAAGTCGGCCACGTCCTGCGAGATCGTCACCAGCCCCAGGTAGTGCTTGCGGGCGCGGCGGGCCAGGTGCTCCAGAAACTCCGCGCCGGCGGGATAGCGGAGCAAGGACCACGCTTCGTCGATCACCAGCAAACGCGGCTTCGGGGCGGTGCGGGCGGCCGTCCAGACGTGGCTGGAGATCAGACCGATGGCGAGGGGTCGCAGCTCCTCGGCCAGATCGGCGGTGTCGAAGACGACCAGCCGGGCGTCCAGATCGACGTTGGTCAGGGCGCTGAAGATGCCGGCCAGGC
>DHIZ01000097.1:29247-34902 GCA_002404055.1 Chloroflexi bacterium UBA4733 | reverse complement strand
CGTAACTCCACCCACTGTCCGCGCACGTTCACCAGCGGCGACTTGAGCGCGACCAGCGCCTCGAACTCGCGCCGCGAGAGCACCTGGTCGCCTATGGCTATCTCCCAGTCGAACGAGACCACTTCGTTCCAGCCGAAGCCGGCGACACCGCCCTGCGGCGACGGGGTGGCGGGTGACGAGAGCTTGAGTCGTAGACTCAGGCGGTTGTCCATGCCTGGTACGAGCACACCGAAGCCCGCCTCCTTCAGGACCGGCCCGGCTTCGCTCACAAAGTTATACGCCTCCACGCTGTCGAGCGGCGCTGACTCGGGGGTCGCGGTCCTCAGGCTGCGCTCGACCGGCGGGAAGAGGCGGGCGGGGGGGGCGGGCGGGGGGGGGCCTGCCTCCGCGCCTCCCCGGCGCAATGTTTCCAAGTGCCAGTAGTGTATCAAATGGCGTATCCGTTATTATGGGGTTTTACACGGCGTCGCGCCGCGTGCGTGAGCTAAACGCCGTCTGGGCGCTCGTCCTCCCAGCGGCGATCGGCGTTCGCTCGCCGCCAGTATTCAAGCTGCTTTCGGAGGCCATCGGCCTGCGCTCGGTGGGCGGGGTCGTCGGCCAGATTATGAAGCTCAACCGGATCGGCGAGCCGATCGTAGAGTTCCTCACCGCCCCACAAATACTCGTTGTACTGCCACTGTCCCTGGCGCAGCCCGCGGATCGGGTTGGCCCAACCCTGCTTTGCCAGATACTCCATCACAGCCCAATCCGGCCATTGGCTGCCCTCGCCGTCCAGCAACGCACGTAATGAATGGCCAGGCAGTTTCACATCGGGCGGCAAACCAGCGGCATCCAACATGGTCGGGACAAGATCGATCAGGCTGACCAGTTCGCAATGTTCCGACGCTTCGTAGCCGGGCCAGGAAAGCAGCAGCGGCACATGCAGCAGTTCGTCATAGAGACACGGCCCTTTAAAGGGCAACCCGTGCGAACCGACGAGGTCACCATGGTCCGAAGTCAGGATGACAACGGTGTTATCAACGGCGCCTGCACGCTTCAGCCCTTGGAGTACGCCACCGAGGTTGCGATCGACGTGCCCCAGCAGGTCGGCGTAGGCGCTTCGGTAGCGAAGCCAGTGCTCGGCTGTCGCGTTGGCAAAAGGCTTCCCCTGGTCCTCCCGCAGATAGGTAGTCTGCGCTCGCGGCTTTGTCGACAGATCATCCTGCCAGTTCGCCGGCAGCGTCGCATCGGGCCGGATCGGGTAGCTGGGGTCCGCGCTGAGCCGGTAGATATCGTGGGGGTTGAGGAACGAGACGGCGGCACACCAGGGTTGGGGCGGTCGCGCCGCGAGCCAATCGGCAGCAGCGGCGGCGATGCGATCATCGCCCTGGGCAGGCCCAACGACATCGAAACCATGGCTTCCCGGACCCGCCGCCGAAAGATGCCACTTGCCGAAATAGGCAGTCTGATAGCCCGCAGCCCGCAACCGGCTACCGAACGTCGGAATCGTTGGGGACAGCTCCTGGGCAAAGACCGCATCGAGGTTCGTCTCCACGCCGCTCTGATGCGGATACAGGCCGGTGAGCAGGGTAGCACGCGATGGCGAGCACTGC
Organism: Chloroflexi bacterium UBA4733; assembly: GCA_002404055.1. The sequence continues at coordinate 33,310 of DHIZ01000097.1, read as the reverse complement.
GGGGCGGTACACAGTGCCTCAGAAAACACGATGGACCGCGCGGCCAGCACGTCGCGGTTGGGGGTCCGTGCCATTGGTCGTGCGGTTGATGCCGTTTCCTGGTCAGTGAAAACAAGCAAGATGTTGGGACGTTCGGTGGACAAGGCATTCCTCTCAAGCCCGGAAAGAAGGTGGATCGCAGCGCTCCGGCCAGTGTAACGCACCTGTCGTGACGTACCGCAACATGACTTTGCTCGTGACGCTACCATAGCGCACAGGCGGCAGTCCGTCCTGTACCTGCGCGCCTGGAAGGACCTTGCATGGCCGGCGACACTATCCCATCTGACGTGTTATCCAGCTTGTTCCCACCAGACCTGGTGAAGAACGTGCTGCTGCCGCGCGAGCGCTGGCGGCCTTACCCGAGCAGCGGCGATCGAGGCGCCTGGAACGCCCTGCCGGCGGAAGCGAAGACGCAGGCCGTTCGTAGCGCCGAACAATACCTCGGTATGATCTGGCCGGAGTTGCCGGCGACGCTCTTTCTGGAGTTCCATCGCAACGGCGATCGTGAGCGCTTCCAGCGGCCATATCGCCTGCGTCGGCAGGCGCTCCTGACGTTGGTGCTCGGCGAATGCGTTGAAGGTGTGGGTCGTTTTCTGGACGACATCATCAACGGCATCTGGGCAATCTGCGAGGAGAGCTTCTGGGGCGTGTCGGCGCATAATTTTAGCGGCCGCCCGCCTTTCAACGGCGGTCATCGCCGGGAGCACGCCGTACCGCTGGGCCTGCCGGACACCGCCTACCGGGTAATCGACCTCTTTGCCGCCGAGACCGGCGCCTTGCTTGCCTGGACCTGGTACCTGCTTGGCGCGCGCCTGGCAGCCGACCTACCCGTGGTGCCTGATCGGATCGAGCGCGAGTTGCGGGAGCGCATCCTTGTCCCCTATCGCACCATCGACACCTGGTGGTGGCTGGGCAAGGAGCGACGCACCAACAACTGGAACCCCTGGATTCATTCCAACGTGCTGGCTATCAACCTGCTCACGGAGACCGACGACGCTGTGCGCGCTGCAACGGTGTCCCAGATCATTACCGGCCTGGATGCCTTCCTGGCGACCTACCACAGCGACGGAGGCTGTGACGAGGGTACCTCCTATTGGGGCAGGGCCGGCGGCAGCCTCTTCGATAACCTCGACCTGCTCTACCGCGCCAGCGACGGTCACCTGGACGCCTTCCATTTGCCGTTGGTCGAAGAGATTGGGCGCTACATCGTGTACACCCACAGTAGCGGTTCGTGGTACGTCAACTTCGCTGACGGCGCCGCCAGCATCACGCCCAATGGCGATCTGATCTATCGCTACGGCCAGCGTACCGGCGACCATTCGCTGATGCAGCAAGGAGCGTTCATCGTCGAATCGACGCTCAACGACCCGCCGTCCGCGCCTGCAGAGGGGCAAGAGCCGGCAAACCGCCGGAACAGCCTCCTCCGCAGTGCATTGACGCGGAATGACGGCGCCCTCACCCGTCTGCTCCCGGCCATCTTCGATAGCACCGTAGCCGGCGCTGATCCCACGCCGCCGCTGATGCGCGACGCCTGGTTGGATGGCATCCAGGTGTTCACCGCAAGGGAGCATGCAGGAAGCGCCGACGGGCTCTTCGTGGCGGCAAAGGGCGGTACTAACGCGGAAAGCCACAACCACAACGACGTCGGATCGTTCATCGTGGCGCTGGACGGGCAACCGGTCCTGATCGACATCGGCGTGGAAACCTATACGCGAAAGACGTTCAGTGCCGAGCGCTACAGCATCTGGACGATGCGCAGCAGTTACCACAACCTGCCGGTGATCAATGGCATCGAACAGGCCGAAGGCGCGCCATTCGCCGCCAGCGACGTGTCGTACCGTGCCGATGACGACCTGGTGGAGTTCTCGCTCGACATTGCCGGCGCCTTCCCGAAGCAAGCCGCGATTGCCACATGGCGACGCACGCTGCGACTGGAACGGGGAGCGCATCCGCAAGTGGTGCTGGAAGATGCCTACCGCCTGAGCGGTCCCGCGACCGCAGCGGCGCTGCACATCATGACGCGCGGTGCGGTCGACAGCGCGACACCGGGCCTGCTCCGCTGCGCAGGGGCCGACCGACCGCTCTACATTCACTATGATGGACACCAATTCGATGTTAACGTCGAACGCATTGCGATCGACGACGAGCGGCTCGCCGCAGTGTGGGGTGAAGCCGTGTACCGGGTCATCCTGCGCGTCCGGGAAGCCGCCGCAGAAGGACGCTGGCAGTTGACAATGGCAGCTTCAGAATAAGGAGGCACACGGCGAATTTTCCGTGAGGGCGCACAGTTACAATATGCGCGTCAAATCGGTACGCTCTGACAAGGAGCGACGTGCTGCCGTTAGCGCGGCGGTCCAGAAACCATTATCCTTCTGGATGCGGTGACAGCGGTCCGCAGTGACCGGTAGAAAGGAGCATCGTGGCCAACCAACCCAACATACTGCTCTTCGTGAGCGATCAGCAGCAGTGGCAGAGCGTCTGCGGCCGCTCGCCGGCGCATTCGCCCAACATCAACCGGTTCGCGACGGAGGGCATGCGCTTCGAACGTTCCTATGCCACGGTCGCGCTCTGTTGCCCCAGCCGCGCCTGCCTGCTTTCCGGCCAGTTTCCCTTTCACAACGGCATTTTCAACCAGGTCCACGTGCCGGAGCGCACGCGTTCCGACCTCTTTCCGGGTACGCAGACCTATCCGCAGCGGCTGCGCGAGGCCGGCTACCAGCTCGGCTACGTCGGCAAGTGGCACGCCAGTTGGGACCGCAACCCGCTCGACTTCGGCTTCCAGGAGTTGCGTACACCCACGGGCTGCTCCCAGGCCTCGCTCGCCCGTGCACCGCTCGGTCTGGAGGACGACTTCCGCGCCTATTGCCGCGACCTTGGCGTGGAAAATCGCTCCGCCAACATCGAGTCCCAGTGCATGCAATCCTGGCCAGGCTCCCAGCCTTTCCTCTTCTACGGTATCGACAACAACCCGGAAACGGCCACGCGCCCGTACTTCGAGACCAGTCACGGCATCGACATGATCGAACGGTACGGCCGGCAGTCACAGCCCTGGTTCGTCACCATCAACGTGGTTGAGCCACACGACCCCTACGTGCCGCTGGCGCAGTACGCTGCCCATTACGACCCCGCCGACGTGACACTGCCGGCAAGCTGGCAGGACGACTTTGCCGGCAAGCCCTACATGAACCGCCGCGACGCTGAGATGTGGGCCGGCCTGACTGAACTTCAGGTGTACACCGCCATCGCCCGCTACTGGGCCTACTGCGAGCAGGTGGACGCCCAGGTTGGACGCGCTATGGCGGCGCTGGAGCGCAGCGGGCAGGCTGAGAACACGCTCGTCCTCTTCACCAGCGATCACGGCGACATGCTGGGCGCCCACCGCCAGTTCATCAAGGGCTGGCAACCCTATGAAGAGACCTACCGTGTACCCCTGGTGGCCCGCTGGCCGGGCGTCATCGCGGCCGGTACCATCAGTGAGCATCTCGTCCAATTGCACGATCTCGCCCACACCTTCGCCGACGTGGCCGGCGCTGCACCGATCACTCCCGCCGACGGACGCTCGCTGCTCCCGCTTTTCCAGGAGCCGACGCGGAGCGACTGGTCCGACGACATCCTCTGTATGTACTACGGCGGTGAGTTCCTCTACACGCAGCGCATGCTGATCAGTCCACGTTACAAGTACGTCTTCAACGGCTTCGACACCGACGAGGTGTACGACCTGGAGCGCGATCCGCACGAGATGCGCAACATCGTGGCCGACCCCACGGCGGCGTCTGTGGTTGCCGACCTACGAGATCGCCTCTACGCCCTCATGGAGCGCCACGGTGACCCGTACATCTCCAACCGCTACGGCGCACCGAGATACCTGGCGCGCAGTGTGGCGGCGTGTTAGGACGCCGCGCAAGGTTGCAAACGACCGGCCAAGGACCGCAGGGGGCGGCCCTTGTGGCCGCCCCTACCAGGCCCGATTCTGCGGTACGTACCCGCCTTGGTGAATGCACCGCAAAGTTTTGCATAGGAAGCG
>DHIZ01000097.1:13755-29003 GCA_002404055.1 Chloroflexi bacterium UBA4733 | reverse complement strand
GCAAAACTTTGCGGCGCACTCCGCCTTGGTCCATCGGCAGTCGTCCTACCCATTTCGTGCTACCATCCCCCTGTATAAAGGAGAGCAAACATGACGCATCCCCCCACGAAAGTCGGCATCATCGGCTGCGGCACGATCAGTGCCGCCTATCTCAAAAACAGCAAGCAATTCGCCGCCTTCGACGTCGTTGCCGTGGCGGACACACGGCTCGACGCCGCGAAGGCCCGCGCCGCCGAGTTTGCGGTCCCCAGGGCGCTGAGCGTCGAGGACATTCTGGCGGACCCGGAGGTTGAACTGATCATCAACCTGACGCCGCACCGCGTCCACGGTCCGGTCGGCCTCGCCGTGCTGGAGGCGGGCAAGCACGTGTACAACGAGAAGCCGCTGGCGGTACTACGGGAGGACGCCCGCAAACTGATCGACACCGCCGCCCGGAAAGGGCTGCGCGTGGGTGGGGCCCCTGATACGTTCTTCGGCGGCGCCTGGCAGACGGCGCGCAAGCTGATCGATGACGGCGCCATCGGCGATCCGGTCGGCGCCTTCATCAACCTGCACGCGCGCGCCACGCCCCGCCCCAGACCACAGGAAGACGGCTACATGAGCTTCTACTTGACAGATTTCTTCGAGTATGGCGGCAGTTGGGCTTTTGACCGCGGCCCCTACTACCTGAATGCCACCATCAACCTGATCGGGCCGATCCGGCGCGTGACGGCCTCGGCGCACGTCACCTGGCCGGAGCGCGAGCAAGGCGGCCAGATGCGCAAGGTCAACGCCCCCAGCCACGTCGCCGGCCTGCTGGACTTTGCCAACGGCGCCGTCTGCCAGTTCCTGATGACCGCCGACGTCTATGGCACCAACCTGCCGCACATCGAGATCTACGGCAGCAGCGGCTCGCTGCGCTGCATTGACCCGAACAACTTCGGCGGCCAGCTCTACCTGCGCAAGGCCGACAGCTCGGAGTTGACGCCGGTGGAGAACCAGTTCGGCTACACCGGCAACAGCCGCGGCGTCGGCGTGGCCGACATGGTGACGGCCATCCGCAGCGGCCGACCACACCGCGCCAGCGGTGAGATGGCCTACCACGTGGTAGATACCATCACAGCAATGCACGAGGCATCAGCGGAAAATCGCCACATCACGCTGCAGAGCACCTGCCAGCGCCCGGCGCCGCTGCCCTTGGGATTGGCGGACTGGGGGATCGACGACTAAAAGGTGAGGGGATGCGCTGCTTGTTCATCTTGACGACGTGACACGGTAGCCTTCAAGTTCCCGGTCCCGCCAGCCGGCCTCCGGCCTTGCCGCTAATACGTCACGCCTTCTTGGAGTTGCACAGTATCGTCGTACAATTCTTCAGCGACCTGCTCAAAGTTGTCCTCGGGGATGCCATCCTGACCTGTCACCGTCAACTCGCGAACCGTGCTGCCGCCGCCGGATTCATCCGTCACGAACAGATAGGCGCCAACCTCTTCCGGGGCAAGACGGTCGGGCGACTTGGGCGCCATACGGTTGCGCCGAATGCAGTTGCTCAGTTCCCCCGCGAAATAGTCGCTGTGTGTCGTGAGCAGCACGCGCACGCCGGCACGAACCACCTGGGCGATAATCGACGCGAATTTGCGCTGGTTGCCAGGATGTAGATGGGACTCAGGCTCCTCAATAATGAGCAGATCACCGTCATTAACCACGTGCTTGAGCAAGAGGACCAGCGGCGCAAGCTCCGAAACCATTGATGAAGTCCGATGCAACGGAATCGTCCCCTTTTTCGTCTCGTAGGAAATCTCCTGATAGCCAGACCCAAGGGCCCGCATCGAGATCGTACCTGCGAGGACGTCGCGCTCCAATGCGTTGGCGAGCGGCACAAGCTTACTCGTGCGCCGGCTGGGCATAAGGATTAGCAGACTGATAAAGTCGGCGATGACACCGGACAGCGTAGGGACGTCGAGCGGCTGGACACCGGCAAGAGTGGAGCGCTGGATCAGTGCGCTAGCGAGCGCGCGATGGCCTTGCAGAATACCGCTTCGTGCCGCCGGCAGATAATAACCGGCGTGCGATCCCTGATCGAGATCGCCGACCATGCGGCCCGCCAGCTCAATCCAAAGCGAATTGAACTGGTCGGCCACAGTGCGGCCCTGCGCCCTGCTGGCTGCGGCAGCACGCCTACTTGCTATGAGACGGGCGTCGAGTGACATGGTTGAGAGGTCGCAGGACCGCTGGAGTACCTTGACGCCATGTTCGTCAAGGGCAAGCAGCATTGACCATGGCGGATCACCAGTCTGCCACCGGACTGTGCAAGAACGGGTGCCGGTTCCCGTGCCGGCAAGGCTCTGCAGGTCGGACGCGAAACAGCGTTGAATCTCGTCGCCAATCACGTCGGCGTAGTCGTCGAGAAAGGCGTCGGCCAGACCATAAATTCGCTCCTGAAGGTAGCGAGGCAGCGATGCGACGGGCGCATTCTGCCCTGCCTTACCCGCCTCGGCCATCCACTGCGCAAGTTCCTCCCGGTGTATCTCGTCAACAGCGGAGTTGCCGCCGTAAATCTTCTCGTAGAGCCTGCTGCGACCCGGGCCGAGAACCGTCCGTCTCACGGGAGATAGAATATCAGCGTGGTAGCTCGCGGGCGGTAGGACACCGTTGTGCATAGCCTGAAAGAGACTGTACACCAGAGTCATCAGATATGACTTGCCGCTGTTACTTGGCCCAAAAAGGATCGTAAGCGGCCGTAAGCGCACCGTCGCCCTGGCGATGGGGCCAAAGTCGGTGACGGACACCTCCATGGGCCTACCTCCCGCCTCGCTCGCGCGAGTGCGGTACGCCTCCTCTGCGCGAGTGTTGCTGACACCAGTGTACCGAACCAGATCAGAGCCGGCCGCGAAGTACGCGGCTGCCATCCCGCTGGTGCGCAGGGAACTCCAGTGGCCAGACGCGGCTACTCGGCGATCGGCCCCGCTGGCACCAGTCGCTTCGGGGAGGGCTCGTGCTCCCGCTCCGAGCGCTCTTGCCCAGCACGCTGTAGCAACGCTCGAACCTCCGCGTCGCTCGTCGGCGAGAAGTCCTCGTACCAGCGACCGACCCCGTAGAACGGCTCGGGGGTGATCAGGCAGACGGCCTCGTCCACTTCGGCGCGGATCCCGGCGCAGACGTCGGTGGCCGCCGTAGGCACGGCGACGACGATACGGGCCGGCCGCTGTTGCCGCAACGCGACAACGGCAGCGCGCATCGTTGCCCCCGTGGCCAGCCCGTCGTCCACCAGGATCACGATTCGTCCGTGTACCTCGGGCGCCGCCCTCCCATCCCGGTAGGCGCGTTCCCGGCGCTCCAGTTCCTCTTGCTCCTGGTGCGCCACACGGTCGATCACGGCAGCGGGAATGTCGAGGTCCCACACGACGTCCTCGTTCAGCACCCGTACCCCACCGCTGGCAATCGCTCCCATCGCCAACTCTGTCTGCCCCGGCAGACCCAACTTGCGCACCAGGAAGACATCCAGCGGGACGTCCAACGTACGGGCCACCTCGTAGGCAACGGGGACGCCGCCGCGCGGCAAGGCCAGCACCAGCACATCAGACCGGCCGGCGTACGGCGCCAGTTGCTCGGCCAGCGCGCGCCCGGCCTCAGTTCGATCACGAAACACGCGGTCCATGGTTCCCATCCGCCGATCATTGTGCCAGGGCAACTCCGGTAGGTCACGATCGGAAGGCTAGCCTCAATACGGTTTCGTTAGTTAGTGCCGTGGCTGTTGCGAAAGATCGGTGCCGCGACTGCGGGCCCACGTAGTAGCCCCGCAGTCGCGGTGCTGTTCGGGCCTATCTAAACCGTATTGGGTTTAGCTGCCTGCCGGCATCTGGCGCAACTCCGGTACGGCGATCGCCTGCGGATGGCGGAAGTAGGTGATGAGCCAATCAATGACCACACCCACCAAAGCTGCGATCACGGCGGTACCGACGTGGAAGGTCCCCATGAACTGCGGTCCCACCCCCACGAACGTTTCGCCGATGACCATCAGGATGAAGGGATAGGCCGCCACCCGCCACGGCAACTCGGGCAGCTTGCCGGGGAGCAGATCGTACCAGAACAGCCCCACGCCGTAAGCGAACGCCACCATGGTCAACCAGGTTACCACTGACATTGCCGCTACCTCCTTCGATGCAGCCCCCGCGCCGAGTCATGCCGTGCCGAGGCGTCCCGGCCACGCTGACTGCGGAGGAGGGCGCAGCATTTATTCTAGGACATTCGGCAGCTTGCCACATAGTGGCCAGCCCTCCGTTACTCCAAAGTTCTAACACAGTTCTAACACGCTTGGGGGTCAGGACATCATTCCCGAGTTGTTTCTGGCCAGCGCTGAGATGTGTGGAGGACACGGTCAACCTCGATCTTGTCGCCATTGATCTCGTAGACGATCTTGTACGGGTATCGTGTCAGGATGCGCTCGCGCGTGCCGGGCACAACACCGGAACGGCCGATCAACGGGAAGAGTGTCAGACCGCTGATGGCGTCCAAGATCGATCGCACGAGCCGCGCGGCCGCCTCTGGATTGCGTTCGGCATAATAGGCGTGTGCCTGACGAATGTCGTTTCCGGCGGCCGGCGCAATGATGACCTCCATCGGGTGCTACGGCGCGCTACGCACTGTATCGCTGGCGGCCCCTTCCACCTCGTCCGGCAATATGCCCGTGGCGCGCAACTCGGCGCGCATAACGGCAAGAGAAATACCCAAACCAGCGCGATGCTGCCGCTGGCCCTCCTGCACCAGCGCGATCTCTCGAAGTTGCCGCTCACCGACGACGCGCAGCGCCTCGACCATCAGGTCATTGCGCGACCGGCCCGTGGCCGCGACGAGCGTGTCATAGACATCCCGAACGTCCTCCGGCAATCGTAAGCTCGTAGTTGTCGCTCCCACTGTCCCTCCTTCGCCAACTCGCTGTACTAGCTTCTCTAGTACACACTATGCCACGAGGCAGCGATGCCGTCAACGGTGGCCAAGGCAATCGGTCCGGAATTGTAGAAGTACCTCTCTACAGCCGCACCACCTTGGCCCGGTGCAAATCAGGAACGGCCAGCAACTGGCGATGCACCTCCTCCGAAATCGGTTCGTCCACCGCCAACACCAGTAGCGCCTCGCCGCGCGCTTCCCGGCGGCCTACCTGCATGAAGGAGATGTTGACGTCGGCCTGGCCCAGCAGCGTGCCGATCCGCCCGATCATGCCCGGCCGGTCGGTGTGGCGGCCGATGATCCAGTATCCGCCGTTGGGGCGCACATCGACGGTGTAGCCGTCGATCTGGACGACTTGGACATCCTGACCGACGAGGGTGCCGGCCACTTCCACCCCTTCGCCATCGGTAATGGCTCGGACCGTGAGTAGCCCCACGTAGGGGCCAGGCGGCTCCGGCTCGCGGCGTTCCACTACCCGCAGGCCACGCTGGCGCGCGACCTCTCCGGCGTTGACCAGGGTCACACGGTGCGCGCTGATTGGTCCGAGCAGGCCGGCCAGGGTGGCCAACCGCAGTACCCCCGTTTCCTGCTCAGCCAGATCGCCGGCGTAGCGAATCTCCAGCGAGCGCAACTGGCCGTCGGCCAGCAACGTCACCAGGCGACCCAACACCTCTGCCACAGGGATGTAGGGACGGACCGCCGCTGCCGCTGCCCCGGAGATCGGCACGTTGACGGCGTAGCGCGGGGTTTCGCCCCGGAAGACCGCAGCTATCTGCTCGGCCACGTCGACGGCGACGCTGACCTGCGCTTCGGCCGTCGAGGCGCCGAGGTGCGGCGTGCTGAGGACCCGCGCTTCCTGGACGAGCGGGTTGTCGACCGCCGGCTCCTCGGCGAAGACGTCGATGGCTGCCCCGGCAATCGCCCCAGCCCGCAGGGCCGCCAGCAGGGCGGGTTCGTCGATGATGCCGCCCCTGGCACAGTTCACAATATAGGCCGATGGCTTCATGCCGGCCAATTGCTGTGCGCCGATCATGCCGCGAGTCACATCGTTCAGGACTGTGTGGATGGTGAGGAAGTCGGCCTCGCGCAACACCTCGTCCAGGTCGGTCAGGCGAGCACCAATCCGCTCGGCGGCCTCCGGTGACAGGAAGGGATCGTAGGCCAGGATGCGCATCTCGAAGGCTCGGGCGCGCTGCACGACCTCGGACGCCACACGCCCCAGTCCCAGCAAACCAAGCGTCTTGCCGCGCAACTCGGTGCCGACGAAGCGCGCGCGTTCCCACCGTCCGGCGCGCAGAGCGGCGTTGGCGGGGGCGATGTGGCGAGCGGCGGCCAGCAGCATCGCCATTGTGTGCTCCGCCGCTGCCACCGTGTTGCCCGTCGGCGCGTTGACGACGATCACGCCTTGCTTGGTCGCGGCGTCGACATCCACGTTATCAATGCCGACACCGGCACGGCCAATCACCTGCAGGTGCGTCCCCGCGGCAATGACGGCGGCCGTGACGCGACTCTCGCTACGCACGACCAACGCATCGTAGGGCGCAATCGCCGCACGCAGTTCCGCCTCAGACATGCCCGTGCGAATATCAACATCTGCGACCTGCCGCAAGAGTGTCAGACCCTCCGTGGCGATCTTGTCCGCCACCAGCACCCGCCGCGCCGGTGCAGTTGCCATCACTGCCAAGGGATTACCACCTCTCCATCATCCATGCTCGTCATTGTCCGGTGGCCGTTCCTAACCGGTGCGGCGAAAAGAGCACCGCTGCCTCCGCCAGGCGGTCCGGTGTACCGGTTGGCAGGCCCGGGCAATGGTCATCTTGTAGACGCAACACCTGACCTCCTTCTACCTGCCAGATGCCGAGCAGGTGTTGCGTTATCGGGTCAGCCGCCGCGACATAATAGGCGTGGCTGTCGGCCTCACTGCGGCGAGCTGTCCAGTCCGCCCCCACAAAGGCAGGCTGCGCCTGGATACTGCTCTGGGCAGGAGCACATGCAGATGTCTGTACCAGATTCGTTGCAGCATCAAGTAGCGGCTGATCCGGGGCAGGCGTTGCCGCTTCGACCGCCTGGGTAGCGATGGCTCCGAGGTCTCTATTGGCAAGGATAACCAGAGCGACATTGGCGCCGGCCCAGAGCAACAGGGGCAGGAGTATGGCCAGCAACAAGGGAACATACCAAAAACGCAGTTTCCGCCGCGCCCTGCGAGGTTGTGTACCTGGGAGCCGCCGATGCGCCGATCGTGCTGATGGTGTTGCGGCTGCCCGCGGTCGAACCGGCGTCCGTGCCATCCGCTCCTCGTCGACAATTCGTCACGGCGCCGCTCCGCCGCATGCACACCGCGTCATAGTATGCCACGTTCACGCACGCGCCTTCGCAGTGACACAAATTGCTGGGTGTACCCCATAGTATTGCGCGTCCTGCTTGCTAACGGCGTCTCCGCCGCGCCCGGCGACTGAAGTCGCGGGCTACAGTAAGCAACCACCCACTGCGGTGGGTACCCGCCTTCGGCGGCTCCGGTAGTCCGCGTAGGCGGACTTCGCTTCGAATAGCCCGCGACTTCAGTCGCCGGGAGGCCCCAAGCATCCAGCGCAAAACTTTGGGGGACACCCCAAATTGCACCCCAACTTGCCAGGTTGCGCAGCGCGTGATAGCGTATATATAAGCGCTCGCATTCCACGCTGAGCGCCCCATCCCGGCGGTCGCCCTTCCGGGCGGTCCCGCAACACGGAGGGTGCCTATCGACTGGCGACGCGACCTCCAGGGGAGGAGACCGGGCCGGCCGTCGACGTCGCCCCGAGCAAAGAGCGGCTTTTGCCGAAAAGTTCTGTTTTTGCCGGCGTGTGCTTCCCTGATCGACTGATCAGGCGCACTGCCTTCGTTGCCGGTGTCTTACCGGCATGTACATAAAGGAGCGTCCGCCCACTATGGCAAGTCTCACCCTCGATCATGTCTCCAAGCGCTTCGGCGAAGTCGTCGCCATCAACGATATCACCATTGCCGTCAAGGACAAGGAGTTTCTGGTCCTTGTCGGCCCCTCCGGCTGCGGCAAGTCCACCGCCCTGCGCATGATCGCCGGGCTGGAGGAACTCTCCGACGGCAACATCTACATCGGCGACCGCCTCGTCAACGACGTTGCCCCGAAGGATCGCGACATCGCGATGGTGTTCCAGTCCTATGCGCTCTACCCGCACATGAGCGTCTACGACAACCTGGCCTTCGGCCTCAAGCTACGCAAGACGCCGCGCAAGGAGATTGAGCAGCGCGTCAACCAGGCAGCCGAAATCCTGGGTATCCGCGAACTGCTGCAGCGCAAGCCGAAGCAGCTCTCCGGCGGCCAGCGCCAGCGTGTCGCCCTTGGCCGCGCCATCGTCCGTGAGCCACAGGTCTTCCTCATGGACGAGCCCCTGTCTAACCTCGATGCCAAGCTGCGCGTGCAGACGCGCGCCGAGTTGATCAAGCTGCACCAGCGCCTGCAAACGACCGTCATCTACGTCACACACGACCAGATCGAGGCGATGACGATGGGCAGTCGCATCGCCGTGCTGCGGGACGGCGTGCTGCAGCAACTGGATACGCCGCAGACCGTCTACGATCATCCCTCCAACATGTTCGTAGCCGGCTTCATCGGCAGCCCGGCGATGAACTTCTTCCCGGCGGAGCTCACGACGACCGAGGGGCAAATGTCCGTGGATACCGGCGCCTTCCAGATGAATGTGCCCACGCAGTTTGGCCCCAAGCTGAAGACCTTCGGTAAGAACTCGGTGATCCTGGGCATCCGACCCGAAGACATGTACGACCGCAACTGGGCGCCGAACCTGCCGGAGCTCAGCCCCGCCCGCATGAAGGTGGACGTGGTCGAACACCTGGGCAACGAAATCTTCGCCTACCTGCTGGCGGGCAACCACACGCCGACCGCGCGCCTCGACTCCCGAACCGACGTAAACGCCGGGGACAACATCGACCTGGTGCTGGATGCTTCGCGCATTCACGCCTTCGATCCGTCGTCGCAGGAGGCCTTGTTCTAGGCTCCGCCCGACTGAAAGGAGCATGCAATGCGTAAGAGTCCATGGTGGCTGCGCTGGGTGATCGGCCTGGTCGTCATCGCCGCGCTGATTGGCCTGGCGACCCACGCGGCGATCGCCGCCGTGCAAGAGCCGTTCATGGTGCAGTCCCAGTCTCAGGAGAGCGACGGTTGGCACTTCGCGCTCATTGTGGTACAGCGTGACCCCACGTCGGCCGACATTGAGGTGCTGATCAAGACGTTTGCCAGTACCCATTTGGAACGGCCGATCATCGCTGAGGTCTACACCGACGGCAACGCCGCCACTTCCTTTGAGGGCGGCGGACCGGCGGACACAAGCGCCACCGCCGCCCAGCACGTCGGCGAGTTCAAGCGGCCACAGTCCGGCGCCGGCAGCGGCTGGGCCGATGCCAAAGGATCGCAGGACGCCGCTAAGGTGACTTTTCAGGCGCCCTAGGCGCCGAGGCGCCCCATTGATTGGGCGCCGGCCTCCCGTGCGGGAGGCCGGCGCCCTTCTTTTTTGCCTTGGCCTATTGACAATAGCTCTCAAATAGTTTATCTTGTGAATATCAGAATCAAGATCATCCAAAAGAGGAGTACACATGGTACACGAAGTCCTAGGGCGGTGCCCCGCCTGTGGCGAGGCGATGGAGGTTACCAGGCTCCATTGCCCGAGTTGCCGGACCAGCGTGGAAGGTCGGTTCGTGCTGGACCGTTTTGCCCGCCTGAACCGGGAGCAGATGCAGTTCCTGGAAGCCTTCTTGCGGGCCCGTGGCGTGATCAAAGATGTCGAGGAGGCGCTCGGTATCTCCTACCCAACGGTACGCAGCCGGTTGGACGAGTTGCTGCGGACGCTGGATCTCGGCGACGACCGGGAGCGCGAGCGGCGGCGCGTCATCCTGGCCGACCTCAGCGACGGCAAGATCAGCTCGGAGCAGGCAATGTCAATGCTTGCTGGGTTGAAGGGATAGGAGAAGGAGCGATGGCACAGGAACGAGTCACCGGACGCCTGATCGAACGCAGCTACGATGTCGGCGCGACGGCCGAGCTGCATATCAACAACGTGCGTGGCGCCGTGCGCGTCACCGGTACGGAGACGAACACGATTCGCCTGAAAATTGAAGTGGACCCGGATCACCAGATCTCCGATGAAGATGTTGAGCGCCTGCCCCTGGAATTGAACCAGGAGGGCAACCGCGTCAACGTCAAGGTCCTCTCGGACACCGCTATCATGGGCTGGTTCGAGCGCCGGTCGGGACCGCCTGCAGTGCGCATCAGCGTGGAGGCGCCCATGCGCACGCTCACCAACATCTCCTGCGTCTCCGCCGACGTGTCACTGGCCGGGCTCAGCGGCACGCAGTCTGCCAACACGGTTTCCGGGAAGATCGCAGCGACGGACATCGCCGGCGACCTCCGGCTGAACACCGTTTCCGGGGACGCCCTGATCGCCCGCAACAGCGGTGCGGTGCGCTGGAACAGCGTTTCCGGCGCCCTGATCGTGCGCGAGGGTGAGACCACCGGCATCACCGCCAACAGCGTCAGCGGCAGCACCGAAGCCACGCTAGACGGCCACTTGAGCGAAGGCGTGCAGGTGCAGACGGTCAGCGGCAACCTGCGTCTGACCGTTCCGCTCACGTTCGGCTGCGATGCGTTGCTGAGTAGCATGAGTGGCAGTGTGACGTGCAGTTTGCCGGCGCAGGTGCTGGAGAGCAAGCGCGGCCGCTGGCACGCCACCGTCAATGGCGGCGGCCCGAAGGTGCGCCTCTCGTCGATGAGCGGCTCGCTCCTGCTCCAAACGAGCGGTGGCGACAGCGCCGGCGCAGAGACCTTCCGGCCCGGACAGGGCGCAACGCCAGGTGGACTGTATGGACCACCGCCCAGCAACCGGTCGGACCAGGAGCAACCGACATCGCCGCCGGCGGACGAGCGGCTGCGCATCCTGCGCCAGGTGGAGCGCAAAGAGATCAGTATCGAGGAAGGGCTGTCTCGCCTCGATGCCATGCGCCGGCAAGCGCCAGGAACGGAAGGTGTCAACTAATGGACGAACGCTTGGAGACGCCGAGCGGCGGCGTGCGCGTACAGGGTGGCTGGGGAGCGCTCACGGTCGGGCGCAGTGGACGGTTGATGGTGCGCCCACGGTCCGGTGAGCAGCCGGCGATTGCCACCGAAGGGGAAGAACTGGTCATCACCAATGCCGGTGTGTTGGAACTGGGCCTGCCCGAAGGCTGTTCCCTCACCATCGTCGATCGCCAGGGCGCCGTGGAGATCCGCGACGGCAGTCAGGTGACGGCCCAAAATGTCACTGGCACCGTCACCATTCGCGGCTGCCAGGGAACCGTGACGGTCGAGGGCGGCGATGGCAGCGTCCAGCTCTTGAACGTGGGTGGCGCGGTGGACATCCGCAGCCGCAGTGGCGATGTCAAGGGCGGCGGCATCGGTCGACGCGTCAGCCTCGCTGACATCTCCGGTACCGTCCGCCTCAACGATATTGCCGGTTCGTGCAACCTGGAGCGCATTGCCGGCAATGCCCAGGTCCACGATGTGGCAGGTGACGTCGCCGTGGCCGACGCCGGCGCCGGCCTCCGCCTGCAAGACATTTCCGGTCACGTCGCCATCACCACCCCGGTTGGCGGTGAATTGCTCTTGCACGACATCAAAGGCGGCGTCATGGCAGCGGGTTCAGGTGGCAACCTGCGGCTGAGCGATGTGCAAGGCAGCATCCACCTGACCGGCAACATTGGCGGCGACTGTCACCTCAGCGAGTTGCTTGGGAACGTCACGCTCCAGTCCGTCGGGGGCAACCTGCGCCTGCGCGATGCAGGTGGGGCATTGGAGGTGACCGGCGATACGGGCGGCGATGTCTCGCTGGAAGACGTGGAGAGCGACGTGCTGCTTGGCGGCCAGATTGGCGGGAATCTCCGCCTCAAGGACGTCCGCGGTCGTGTCACGGTACAGGCCCCAATTGGCGGTGACGCCCAGTTGCGCGAGGTCCGGCAGGCCGTACAACTGGAGCAGGTCGGCGGCAACCTCCGCCTCGACGACTGCGCGGCCGGCGCTCGCGCCGCCACAGTGAGTGGGGACGTCCAAGGGGGGCGTATCGGTGGCGAGTTGAGTGTCAGGCAGGTCGGCGGAGCGCTGCGACTGCGCGATTCTGCCGCCAACGTGACGGCCGGTACCCTGGGCGGCAATCTCCAACTGGAAGAGATGACCGGGACAATAAACATTGAACAAATCCAGGGCGGCGCGACGCTCACCCGCTCGTCCGGCGCTGTCGTGTTGCCTGGCGTCAACGGGGATGTTCGTGTCATCGACTGTACCGGCGCAATCAATATCCAGGCATCCGGAAGTATCTACTACGCCGGAGCGCCACTGGCGGAAACGCCGGTGCGCCTCCAGACCGCCGGACACGCCTTATTGGCGCTGAACCCGGCAGCGGATCTGACGCTGGCACTCCGTGCCGACGCTGAGATCAATGTCGCCCTGACGCTGCAGGATGAGCAACGCGAGGAGCACCAGGTGAACGGTCGAATGGGTAACGGCGGCGCTCGTCTCGAGGTCGACGCAAACGGTAGCATTGGCGTGGTGCCGCGGGACCCCTCCAGCGCCGAAGCGGCGGAGCGCGGTGACGCCTCCTGGGGCAGGAAAGGCCCCTGGGGTTCCTGGAACCCGGGCGCCTGGGCGGCGGCTTGGAGTGGCATTGGCGACCCGGAGGCCTGGGGGCAGCGTCAGGCCCGCCACTTCCAGCAACGCTACGAGGGGATGGCCGAGCGCATCGCTCGACGCGCAGCACACGAGGCCGAGCGCGCCACTCGCATGGCCGAACGTGAGGCCCGCCGCGCCGAATCCGAGGCCAGCCGCTGGGTGGCGCGTGCCACCGAAGGCGCGCAACGCTATGTCACGGAGGCCGCCAACTTGGCACACCTGGCCGGCGAAACCAGCCGCGTGAGCCAGGAGGTCGGTCAGACAGTCAGCGATACCGTCCGTCAGACCTTGCACACGCTGCGCGACAGTTTGGGGCCTGACGTGGAGCATTTGTTGGGCGACCTGGGCTTCGGCGGGCGCGGTGCGGGTCCGGGCGGGCCCGGCAGCGGGAATCCACCGTTCCGCCCGGGTCGGTCAGCCGGCCCCGGCCCACGTCCGCCGTCCCAGCGCATCCGCGTCGAGCCGGAGCCACCGCGCAGCCCCGAAGCACGGTCGATGTGGTCCCCAACGCCGCCGACACCGCCGGTTCCACCCACGCCGTCCTGGCAGCCGGGGTCCGAAGGCCCTGCAGCGGCGGCGCCCCGAAGCGCAGCGCAAGAGCGTCTGCGCATCCTGGAAGCCGTTCGCACCGGCGAACTGACTATCGAAGAGGCCGAGCGCCGGCTCGACACGCTGGAGCGCAGCGAAAGGTAGGAGGCCCCCATCCAACGAGACGCCAGCGGTGAAAATTGAAGGGATAGCATTGTGGAGTTGCCGAGGTTACACCTGGGCGAACAGGATGGTCGGGCACTGCTGGCTCCGTTGCGCGCCGATCTGGAGGCATTGGAGCGGCGCACAGCTCGCCATGCCACCCGGTTAAAACTGCTTCCGGCCGATCAGGAACGTTTGAGCGCGGCGTTGCTGGCTGTTCAACGAGCACGTCGTGCGGTGGACGAACTTTGGGAGACAGCCGTCAGAGAGGAATCGTATGCCAGATAAGAAGCGCGTACTCATCACCGGCGCAGGCGGCCGCATCGGCAGCAGCCTGGCGGAGCAACTTAAAGATCGCTTTGCGCTTCGCCTGCACTACCACCCAACCGTCCCGGAACAGCCCCCGGTGGACGATGTGGTGCAGGGCAACATCTCCCGCTTTGCCGAGATCGCTCCGGCCCTGGAGGGCATGCAGGCGGTCGTCCACTTGGCGGGCAATCCCAGCACCCAGGCGGGCTGGGAGAGCGTGCGCGACAACAACATCGAAGGCACGTACAACGTCTTCGAGGCGGCCCGTCAGGCGGGAGTACAGAAGATCGTCTTTGCCACCACCAACCATGTGATGGGCATGTACGATCGGGACGGCGCCTGGCCCGTGTACTCCACCCAGCCGGTGCGGCCGGACTCGCTCTACGGCGTATCGAAAGCCTTTGGTGAGAACCTTGCCCGTCACTATGCCGACCGCTACGGCATCTCCGCCATTTGCCTACGCATCGGCTGGTTCCTGCCGCAGCCGCGCGACGAGATCAGCCGCTGGATGTGGCTCAGCCCGCGCGACTGCGCCCAACTGGTAACACTCTCGCTGGAGAGCACCCTACCTTTCGGCGTCTTCTACGCCATCTCCGGCAACAGCAGTCGCCACTGGGACATCACCGACACCATCGAGAAACTCGGCTACCGTCCTCAGGACGACGCGGACCTCACCCCCAACCCCTCTCCTGAGCGGAGAGGGGAGTAGAAAGAGCGCAGCCCCCGTCGTCTCCCCTCTCCGTCCAGGAGAGGGGCAGGGGGTGAGGTCCCTTACAGTCCCCCCGCTCCGCCGTCAATCACGATCACTGAACCGGTGGCCAATGAGAAGCCGGCGGCAACATCGAGGATGACGGACGCGATGTCCTCAGGGGTGGCAACCCGCCGCAGCGGACTGGACTTGGCGGCGCCGGCGACGCGCGACTCGCGGCCGGTGTTCCAGGGCGAATCGACCATGCCTGGCGCCACGGTGTTGACGCGCACATCCGGCGCCAGCACGCCCGCCAGGCCCTTAGTAAGCGCTATGACCGCCGCTTTGGAAGCGGCGTAGGCGAGCGAACTGCCGCTGCCCGTGATGCCGGCCTTGGAGGACACATTGATGATCTGCCCTTTGGCTTGCCGCAGCGCCGGGGCGGCGGCACGGCAACACCAGAAGAGCCCTTTGACGTTAACGTCGTAAATGCGATCCCACTTCTCTTCCGTCATGCCTTCCAGGTCGGCCAGGTCGACGAAGAATGTGGTTCCCGCGTTGTTCACGAGGATATCGAGCCGGCCGAATTCCTTGACCACCGCGTCGACCATGGCCCGCACGCGCCCCTCGTCGGCAACGTCCCCCTGGAGGAGCAAGCCGCGACTACCGGCGGCTTCGACGTCCGCCAGCGTTCTGCGTGCCCCCTCTTCCGACTTGCCGTAGTTTATACCGATGCCCGCCGCTCCCTCTGCCGCAAAGAGCCGCGCTGTTGCCTGCCCGATGCCCGACGACGCGCCGGTAATCAGGGCAACCTTGCCATGCAACCTACCTGCCATTGGTACCTATTCCTCCCGCTCAAACTGCGGTCCCATCGTAGCACGCCATCCGGGCTAAGTGCGCCACAGAGTTTCGCAG
>DHIZ01000097.1:13058-13548 GCA_002404055.1 Chloroflexi bacterium UBA4733 | reverse complement strand
GCGCGAAAACTTGTGGCGCACTTATCCGGGCTACTCGCCCGCCAGGCAGAGCCAGTGCGCCGTATGCTTAAACAAACAGTATGGTTCGCACCGCAGCCGTTTCTGAAAGGGTTTAACGAGGACGCATGTCTGAGGCCGGCGGATTGCAACATCAGGACACGATTCGCCTCTCGGCGTTCGTCGATCATTCGGACCTCCGACGCGTGGTGGACGTTCTGCGGTCGGCACGCGACACTATCCTGGATGGCTGGCTCGACTCGGTGGCGGCGCAGCCGTTCCATCTCGGCCGACGGGAGCGAGCGATTGCCGACCACATTCCCCGCGTGTTTGATCGTCTCCTCGAACTGCTTGCCGCGCAGGAGGATCTGGACCAGCTCGCGGAAACTCCCGCCACGGATCCCGACTACCTTCGTGACGCCCGCGAGCACGCCAAAATGCGAGCAGCTCAAGGGCTGACGGCGGCCGATGTCACTGTCGAGTTCCGGCTGCT
>DHIZ01000097.1:0-12969 GCA_002404055.1 Chloroflexi bacterium UBA4733 | reverse complement strand
GCCACCGGCGTCGCCCTCAACTACTACCAACAGGCGCTCGAAGAAGCGCTGGACGACTTTATTGCCATCGCCGCCCACGACCTCGGCAATCCATTGACCGGCATCAAGGGGACAGTTCAACTGCTCAGTCGGCGTGCAGCAGCACAGCGGCTGACGCTGGAAGGCCTGGCGGAAGGCTTGCGGACGATGCAAGAGCAAACCTCCGCCATGGAACGGCTCCTCCATAATATGCTCGACGCCACTCGCGTCAGAGCGGGCCAAATGAGCCCGCAACGGCAACCGGCAGACCTCATCGCCATCGTACACCATGCCGTGAAGTTGCTGGGTCAGGAGGCCCAGCGGCGGGTGGTGATCGCGACGGAGTTCGCCTCCCTGGTCGGCAACTGGGAAGCCGAACGAATCGAGCAGGTCCTGGAAAACCTCATCTCCAATGGCCTTAAGTACGCCCCTGAAGGGACTGTCCGGGTGACCATCGAGGAAAGGCAAAACATGGCGATCCTCCGCGTGATCGACCAGGGGATCGGTCTGAGTACCGAGGATCACGCCCGGCTCTTTCAGCGCTATTTCCGCTCGCAGGCGGCGATTGAGCGCCGGGTCGAAGGCACAGGGCTGGGCCTGTTCATCTGCCGCGGCATTGTCGACGCGCACGGTGGCCGCATCACCGCCATCTCCGACGGGCCGGGTACGGGCACGACGATGACCGTGTTCTTGCCGCTGGGGGTGCCGTCGGCGTAGGGACAGGGGCGGCCCTACCCCCACTTACGTCAGCTCCAAACTCTTCTCCGCAATCAGCCGCAATGCCAGTTCGCGGAACTCCGCGATCGGCCTGGCGCCAAGGTCCTGGCCGTTGCGGACGCGCACGGCCACCTGTTCCGCCTGTACTTCCTTGTCGCCGACGATCAGCATGTAGGGCGTCTTCTGCAACTGGGCGTCGCGGATCTTGGCGCGCATTCCCTCGCGTCGGTCATCCACGTCGACGCGAATGCCGGCAGCCAACAACTCCTTCGCCACCCGCTCCGCGTACTCGTTGTGGCGATCTGCAATTGGGATGACCAGGGCCTGCACTGGTGACAACCAAAGCGGGAAGGCCCCGGCGAAGTGCTCGATCAGGATGGCCATGAAGCGCTCCACCGACCCAAGAATGGCCCGATGCAGCATCACGGGACGAGCTGGCGTCCCTTCCGGCGTGATGAAAGTAAGATTGAAGCGCTCGGGCAGGTTGAAGTCGAGCTGTAGCGTCGCCAACTGCAGGGTGCGTCCCAGGGCATCTGTCGCGTTGAAGTCGATCTTCGGACCGTAGAAGGCGGCTTCACCAACCTCTTCGACCCACGTCGCTTGTTTGGCTCGTAGCACTTCCCGCAACTGCTCCTGCGAAGTCGTCCAGGTCTGGGTATCACCGAGGTACTTTTCTGGATGCGCCTCATCCCATAGTGACAGCCGCACGGTCAAGGGCATAGCGAAGGGTCGGTAAAACCCTTCGACGATGGAATAGATGCCTAAAGCTTCTTCCATGACCTGCTCCGGCCGGCAAAAGACGTGGGCATCGTCCTGCGTCAGGGAGCGGACCCGCGATAGCCCGAGCAGCGTGCCGGGGAGTTCATCCCGGTAGCAGGTCGTCACTTCGGAAAATCGGATCGGCAGGTCTCGGTAGCTACGCTGGCGGGCTGCGTAGATTTGCGTGTGGTGCGGGCAGTTCATTGGCTTCAGGGCAAAGTCCTCGCCACTCTTGCCTGAGACGTGGAAGAGATCTTCCTTGAACTTCTCCCAGTGACCGCTCACCTTGTACAGTTCGCTCCTGGTGATGTGGGGAATGGTCACCCGCTGGTAGCCCAGGGGCTCCTGCAGCGACTGCACGAACTCTTCCAGCAACCGCCGAATCAGCGTGCCGCGCGGCGTGAAGAGCGGCAACCCGGCGCCAACGAGGTCGGAAAAAGTGAAGAGATCGAGCTCCTGACCCAACCTGCGGTGATCGCGCTTCTTCGCCTCCTCCAGCAGCCAGAGATGGCGATCTAACTGCTCCTGCGTCTCAAAGGCGAGGCCGTAGACGCGCTGGAGCATCGGTTGATGCTCATCGCCGTGCCAGTAGGCCCCGGCGACGGAGCGCAGCTTGAAGGGCCCGACCTTGCCGGTGCTGGCGACGTGGGGCCCGGCGCAGAGGTCGACGAAGTCGCCATCAGTAAAGAAGGTGATACGTTCATCCTCGGCGAACCGGTCGATCAAATCGACCTTATAGACCTCGTTGCGCCCGGCAAAGTAGCGGCGGGCCTCCTCGCGGCTGACTTCGCTGAGCACAAAGGGGTAATCCTCAACGACGATCCTTGCCATTTCGGCTTCGATGGTCGCGAAGTCCTCAGGCGAAAAAGTGTGCGGCGAGTCGAAGTCGTAGTAGAAGCCGTCTTCGATTGCCGGACCGATGCCGAACCGCGTGCCCCGAAACAGACGTTGCACCGCCTGGGCCATGATGTGCGCAGTCGAGTGACGCATGCGCAAGAGGGGCGAGCCATCTCGGGTCGCCACCGTTGCGCCCGCCCGCTCGCTTCCAGCCTCACCCGTTACCATCGCTGATCCTCCTCGCTATCACAACAAAAAGCGCTCTCGCCCACGTTGGGCGAGAGCGCTCATGCTCACGCGGTTCCACCACGTTTCCCGTACAACCTGCCTACGGGCAGCACGGCTCGTTACCGGCGGTATCGTGCCGTTACGGGCTGCTTATGACCTCACCCTCGGGTCAAGTCCATCGCAACCTGCTCCGAGGTGGTGTTCTCCCGACGCGCGCGTGGCGGCTTGCAGCCAACGGCCGGCCTTCTCTGAGCGGGCGCTGTCGGGGTACTGGTCCTCATCAAGGCGATTCTGCAGTTGTGGCTCAACGATACCATGGCGGACATCGCCGGCCGGGTCAGCGCGCTGGTCGCCTCTCCATCAGGGCAGGCGGACGAGGAACCCTTGCTCGCGGGCTACGGCGTAGCCGATGCGCGCGGCCGACACGAGGCAGATGCCGGCAAACATGCCGAGGGCCGGCGCCATGTGCAAATAGGCGGTGACACAGAAGATCAAGGCAACGCCAAACAGGGCGACGGCGATCGGCATTCGGTACTCGGCGGGAATTTCGTACATGAACGTCTCCTCAGTCAACTTCCGTTGCACTGCTGCATCGCTCCGGCGTGCGCGCTCGAACACAACAATTGTGGTATACCACGCAGCAGCGCGACGCCCCCCCGACGGTCCTACTGCCGGGTCCTGGCTCGCTGCGTGGAGGGATGTGGTAGCATCTCTCACGTTCACGTGAGCGAGAGCAATGGCCGAAACGGAATTCCTACAGATCGATGAGGTAGCATCTCGCATCGGTCTCAATGAGCAGGCAACGCCCAGGCAGTTGCCAGCGGCAGAGGCCCATCCGTGAAGATACTGCTACGCCTCCTCAGTTACCTTCGGCGTTATTGGGTCAGCACCTTCTTCGCTTACCTGTCGCTTCTGTTAGGCGCCTTACTCAGCCTGGTTGTGCCCGCCATGATTAAAGGACTGATCGACCGCGGCATCGGCAAAGGCGACGTGGCGTACCTGCATCGTGGCGCGATCATCATTGTTGTCATCACGCTGGGCCGTGCGGTCTTCGACTTCTTTCGCTCCTACCTGGTAGAAAGCTCATCGCAGGGCGTCGCCTACGAGCTCCGCAATGCCCTGTATCGCCACACGCAGCACCTCTCCTTCAGTTGGCATGACCGCTCGCAAACCGGCCAACTCATGACGCGCATGACCAGCGACGTGGAACTGGTGCGCCTGTTCACCGGACGCGGTTTGCTGAACATGGCCAACTTCGCCATCGTCTTCACCACGGTCATCATCGTGCTCTTCAGCCTGAACTGGCAACTGGCGCTGCTGTCCCTGGCGACCTTGCCGCCATTGATCATCACCATTGCCCAGTACAACCGCATCGTGCGCCCGATGTTCATCGAGATCCAGCAGCAGTTGGCGGCGGTCACCACCGTGCTGCA
The DNA here is from genome assembly GCA_002404055.1 of Chloroflexi bacterium UBA4733. The sequence goes on along the minus strand of DHIZ01000097.1, from coordinate 8,977 downwards.
GGAGATCGTCACCGGCATCAAGGTGGTGAAAGCGTTCGCGCGCGAACCGTTCGAGGGCGAACGCTTCACCGAGCAGAACGACCTGCTGCTGGACAAGAACATTGTCCAGGTCAAGGCCAGCGCCATCGTCATGCCGCTGCTCAACTTCTGGTCGGCAGCCGGCAGTGTGCTGGTCCTTGGCTACGGCGGCGCTGAGGTGATCCACGGCAACATGACGATCGGCACGTTGGTGGCCTTCAACGCCTACCTGCTGCAGTTGATCAATCCGGTGCGCCAGCTCGGTTTCTTCGCCAGCATCATCTCGCGCGCGGTCGCCAGCGGCGGGCGTATCTTTGAGATCCTGGACACGCCCTCGGAGATCAAGGAAAAGCTGGATGCCATCGTGCTGCCGCGCTCTAAGGGCGAAGTGTACTTCGATCAGGTGAGCTTCCGCTACGCGCGCAGTGGCGCTTTGCTCCTGGAGGACATCACCTTCCTGGCCAGGCCGGGCGAGGTCGTGGCGCTCGTCGGCCCCACCGGGTCGGGCAAGAGCACCATCGTCAACCTGCTGCCCCGCTTTTACGACACCACCAGCGGCCGGATCAGGGTCGACGGCTACGACGTCCGCGACGTCTCCCTGCAATCCCTTCGCCGCCAGGTTGCTTTTGTGCTACAGGAGCCGATGCTCTTCACCGGCACCATTCGCGACAACATCGCCTTCGGCCGTCCGGATGCCCCCATGGACACCGTGATTGCCGCCGCCCAGGCGGCCCGGGCGGATGGTTTCATCATGGAGTTCCCGGACGGCTACGACACGATCGTCGGTGAGCGCGGCGCGACACTCTCCGGCGGGCAACGCCAGCGCGTCGCCATCGCCCGTGCGCTCCTGCTGGACGCTCGCATCCTGGTGTTAGACGAGGCTACCTCCAGCGTGGACATGGAAACGGAGTTTCTGATCCAGCAGGCCCTCGCGCGCCTGATGGAGGGACGCACCACCTTCGTGATCGCCCAGCGCATGGCCACCTTACGCAACGCCACCCAGATTCTGGTCGTCGATGGCGGGCGCATTGTCGCTCGCGGCAGTCACGACCAGTTGCTGCGGGATAGCCCGATCTACGCCGACTTCTACCGTATTCAAGTACGTCAAGGCGAAGCGCTGGAAGGCGTGGCAACGGCGGTGGCCGCCTCATGAGCATGCGCTTAGGCGGTGGTGGCGGCGGCGGTGGATCACCCAATTATACCGACGTCACCGGCAAAGTCTTCGACGCCAAGATCGGGCGACGATTGCTGGCTTACATTCGCCCGTATACTGCCGCGGTCGCCTGGGCTGCCCTGATGGTGGTGGCCAGCGCGCTGTTCGGCCTGGCCGGGCCATACCTGCTCAAGGTCGCCATCGACCAGAACATCGCGCAGCACGATATCCACGGCCTGGTCATCACCATGCTGCTGTTCCTGCTGGCGCAGGTCGGCGCCTTCCTGACGGCGGCGCAGCAGACCTACTGGGTCTCGCTGGTTGGTCAAAAGGTGCTCAATACGCTGCGCTTCCAGATGACCAGCCACTTGATGGAACTGTCGCTGGATTATTACAGCAAGCACGAGGCGGGCGCCATCATGTCGCGCGTGACCAACGATGTCTCCGTCGTCAACGACTTCATTTCCAGCGGCCTCCTCAACCTGCTCAGCGATGTGCTGACGCTCATCGGCATCATTGTGGTGATGCTGTTGTTGGACGCGCGGCTGGCCCTCCTCTCCTTCGCCATCCTCCCCTTGATGGTGGTGGCGACCGTCGTCTTCACCATTCGCTCCAAACAGGCCTACCGTTTGACGCGCCAGAGCATCGGCGATGTCAACGCCTCGTTGCAGGAGAACCTTTCCGGCGTGCGAGTCACGCAATCGTTCGCCCGTGAGGCGGTGAGCGAGCGCAACTTCGACCGGGTCAATCAGGAGAATCGCCAGGCGAACATCAAGGCGGTGGCCATTTCCGCCAGCTTTCTACCGGCGGTGGACATTCTCAGCATCATCGCCACGTCGATCGTGCTGTGGGTCGGCGGCGACCTGGTGCTGAAGCAGCAACTCACGCTTGGTGTTGTCGTCGCTTTCCTCACCTATGTCACCCGCTTTTACCAACCGATCCGTGACCTGTCGCAGATTTACAACACCTTCCAGGCGGCAATGGCCGGCGGCGAACGCATTTTCGAGATGCTGGACGAACAGCCGAAGGTGAAGGAGGCTCTCCAGGCGCGGTCTTTGCAGTACCTGGAGGGTCGCGTGTGCTTTGACCATGTCGACTTCAGCTACCTTCCGGGCGTGCCGGTGCTAAAGGATGTCACCTTTGTGGCCGAGCCGGGCCAGACGATCGCCCTGGTCGGCCCGACCGGCGCGGGTAAATCCTCCATCATGAACCTGCTCAGCCGCTTCTACGACGTCGACTCGGGGTCTATCACCATAGACGACATCGACATCCGCGACGTCACCCTGAACTCGCTGCGCTCCCAGATGGGCATTGTTCTTCAGGACACTTTTCTCTTCTCCGGCACCGTGGCCGACAATATCCGCTACGGTCGCCTGGACGCGACGGATGACGAGGTCGAGCAGGCAGCCCGGTTGGCCAACGCGCACGAGTTCGTCAGCCGGTTGCCCGATGGCTACGCCACCTCGGTCATGGAACGCGGCCAGAACTTCTCCGTCGGTCAGCGCCAGTTGCTCAGCTTCGCTCGTGCCTTGCTTGCCAACCCGAAGGTGCTGGTGCTGGACGAAGCCACCTCCAGCGTTGACGTGCGTACCGAACTGCTGATCCAGGACGCGCTGAAGACGCTCTTGACCGGTCGCACCTCCTTTGTGATCGCCCACCGCCTCTCCACCATCATTGATGCCGACCTGTTGCTGGTAATCGACCACGGGCAAATCGTGGAGCGCGGCACCCATCGTGAGCTGATTGCCAGGCGTGGTAAGTACTTCGAGATCGCCAGCAAGCAGTTCCGCCAGCAAGCTGCGCTGGCGGGTGTGGGCCTTGACTGAGTTGCGCAAAGTAATGAGAAGAGTATGATGGCTGCTGTACTTCCCCACGACCTCCTGCTCGCCGGCGGCACGGTGCTGGACCCGGCCACCGGCCGCCAGAAGCGGCACGACGTCGCGATCAGGCAGGGCAAGATAGCCGCCGTGGGTACCGACTTGCGGCGGGAAGACAGTACGACTGTGGTCGACGTCGGCGGCCTGACGCTAACGCCCGGTCTGATCGACCTGCACTGTCACGGCTACTGGGGCGCCACGTTCTGGGGAATCGACCTTGACCCCGTCTGCCAACGCAGCGGCGTCACGACTGCGGTCGACGCCGGCAGTGCCGGCGCCTACAACTTCCCCGGCTTCCGGCGCTGGATCGCCGGAGCCAACCAGACGCGCACGCTGGCATTCCTGAACATCTCCAGCATCGGCCTCGTCCACGAAACGTATGAACTGGCCAACCTGAAGTACGCCGACGTCGACGCGGCCATTCGTCTGGCAGATGCCAACCGGGACGTGATTGTGGGCATCAAGGCCCGCATCGACGTCAACACGGTCGGGCCGAACGGGGTCGAACCGCTGCAGCGAGCACGGCTAGCGGCCGACGAACTGCACTTGCCGCTGATGGTTCACATCGCCAACGGGCCGCCCGAGCTGGCCGATGTCCTCGCCTGGCTGCGACCAGGCGATATCCTCACCCATTGCCACACGGGCCGTTCCAACCGCATCATCGATGACCGGGGCGCGCTGCGGCGGGACGTGCGCGAGGCGCACCAGCGCGGCATCGTGCTCGATATCGGACACGGTATGGGCAGTTTCGCCTTCGCCAGCGCCGAGCGGCTGCTGGATGCCGGCGAACTTCCGGATACCATCTCCACCGACGTACACAGCCAGAATCTTGCCGGCCCGGTCTACGATCTTCCCACAACCCTCTCCAAGTTTCTGTTGCTGGGTATGAGTCTGGAGGCGGTGGTGCGCTGCTGCACGCGGAACGCCGCTGCGGCGCTGGAGCGTCCCGACCTGGGGCGGCTGGAGGTCGGCGCGCCGGCAGATCTGGCAGCTCTGCGCCTGGAAGCCGGCGACTTCCTCCTCACCGACAGCATGGGGGAGCGCCGGCGTGCGCACCAACGGCTGTGCTGCGACCTCACCGTCCGCGCCGGCCAGATCAGCTACCGTCACCCGGCTTCGGCCGGCGGTTGATGGAGCGTCGTGGCGCCGAGCCGGGTCAGCACGGCGCCACGACGTACACGGCCGGAGCGCAGGCGCTCCGGCCGTACTCATCCGGCTCTCACGTTGCCATAGCAAGCCTATGACGCATCCAATTGGGCGATAGCGGAAGACTTTTGGTACTACTCCCCACTACACTGATAGGCGGCTACGTGAGGATGGACAGGCACTCAGCGGAGGGGCAGGGGTGATGAGTCAGCAGCCCAGTGTGCTAACTATTGCTGCCGAGCCTATGCCAGCCGTTGAAGCGCGGGGGCTGACCCAGGCTTATGTGCATGGGCAGCAGCGCATCGTCGCACTGGATAATGTGACACTATCGGTGCCGCAAGGTGGCGTGACGGCCCTCATCGGCCCGTCCGGCGCCGGCAAGAGCACGCTGCTCCACCTTATGGCCGGCTTGACGAGTCCGGCATCTGGTGAGCTGCGGGTAGCCGGTCGCAACCTCCGGCGTATGAACTCGCGGGCCCTGGCCCGGTTCCGCAATCACGATGTCGGGGTCATCTTCCAGGCATTCAATCTGCTGCCTGATCTCACGGTGCGCGAGAATGTCTTCTTTCCCCTGTATTTCGGCGGCGTCCACCAGCGCGAAGGGCAGGCGCGCGTCACCCACCTGCTGGAGATCGTGGGCCTGGATCAGAAAGCCAACCGACTGCCCGCTCAACTTTCCGGCGGTGAGCAGCAGCGCGTCGCCATCGCCCGCGCGCTCGTGACCAATCCCACACTGATCCTGGCCGACGAACCTACCGGCAATCTGGACGAGGCGACCGGCCGCGACGTGATCTCGTTGCTGTTTGGCCTGGCCAACGAGTTCACCAAGACCCTGATCCTGGTGACCCACCATCGTGAACTGGCCCGGCGGGCCGACCGGCGCGTCGGCATCGTCGGCGGACGGATCGTCCCAAAGGAGCAAGCAGTGTGCTCCTGACACGCCTCCTCCAACTCGCCGTCCAGGGCCTCCTGCGCCGTCGACTGCGTTCATCATTCACGCTCGGTTCGGTAGTGGTGGGCACGGCCGGCTTGCTGCTGTTTTTCAGCGTCGCCTCGGGACTCGAGAGTCAGTTGCAAGCACAGCTCGGCAGCTATGAACCGGCGACGATCTTGCACGTCGATCCGCCGCTAAGTGCGCCATCGTCTTCAGCAACGTCAGGTCCGCCGCCCGGCATCGACGAGGCACTGTTACAACGCCTGCGAGCGCTGCCGCACGTGCGCGACGCCTTTGCCGAGGTACAGGTCGGCGGCAACATCACCCTCGCCGGGATCACCAGCCCATTGGAATTGCGCCCGGTACCGCCCAGCTACATCAACGCAGGAGCGGACACCACGCTCCTGGCGGGTCACCTCTTCACCGCCACGGATGCGCATGCGCTGGTGGTCAGTGCGGGCTTCCTGGAAGCCCTGAACAGTGGGCCACCGCCGGGCAGCGCCGCCGCCTCGAATGGCGCCGCCACGAGCCGCAGCGCCTCGACTACGACGCTGAGCATTGCCGGACTGGTCGGTCAACGAGTCACGTTCGCTCCGCAGGGCAATGGCGGCGCGAACGGTCAGCCGGTGGCGCTGCAGATCGTCGGCGTCGTCGACGGCCGAGCGCCGTTCGCCTATGTGCCCTACGCGACCGGGTTGGCGATGGTCGCGCCCAACCCGGACGGCTCGGCGCCATCCTACGATGCCGCCATCGTGGAGGTTTCCAACGTGCAGCAGGTTGCCGCAGTGCGCCGGGCCATCCAGGCCGAACAGCTCCATATCGAAACGACCGACACGCTCAGCAAGAGCCTGTCCAGCGCGCTCAGTCTCGCTCGGCTGGTGGCGGCGATCATCGCCCTAGTGGGGCTCCTTCTTGCCGTCATCAATATCACGAACATGCTTCTGGCGGCGGTGACGGAGCGGGCGAGAGAGATCGGCATTATGAAAGCGGTCGGCGCTCGCAATGGGCACGTTGGCGCCCTCTTTCTGATGGAGTCGCTGTTGCTGGGGTTGATCGGCAGTATCGTGGGCAGCGGCGTCGCGCTCCTTTTGGCCCGCCTGACCCTGCGCCTCATCCCGTCTCAGCTTGTAGGCGGGCCGCCGCTGACGTTCAACGTGCCAACGGGCCTGATTCTGCTGACCATTGTGGCGGTGACCACACTCAGCGGTCTCGCCGGCCTGATCCCCGCGCTACGCGCGGCACGACTCGATCCCGCCACCGCCATCGCCGGCGCGCGCTGAGGAGCCCATCGTGCGCATTGTCCTCATGGGTACCCGTGATATCGCTGTACCCGCCTTGTACGCGCTCCTTGGGCGCCCCGAATCAGGCTGGGAAGTTGTCGGCGTCGTCACACAGCCGGACCGACCGTCCGGTCGCTCCAAACTGCGCGCAGCGTCCCCCGCCAAGGTTATTGCGCAGAGTGCCGGCATACCTGTATTCCAACCAGAATCGTGGCGGGATGATGCGGCAGTTGTCTGGCTTCGGGAAATGGCGCCCGATGTTGGCATTGTCGCCAGTTATGCCCAACTGCTGCCGCGACGTGTGCTGCGCATTCCAGCCGCCGGCTGGCTCAACATCCACCCCTCCCTCCTGCCGCGCCATCGTGGGCCATCGCCGGTCGCCGCGAGCATCCTGGCAGGCGACACCGTCACCGGCGTTACCATCATCAAGCTGGCGCCGGCGATGGACGCCGGCCCGGTGATCAAACAGATCACCGTCCCCATCCGGCCGGACGACACCAACCGTTCGCTCACGGCGCGGCTCGGTGACCTCGGGTCACAATTACTCATGACAGTACTGGACGACTGGGTAGCCGGCACGATCACGGCTCAACCCCAGGACAACGAAAACGCCACCTACTCGCGCCTGCTCACTCGCCAAGATGGCCTGATCGACTGGAATCTCCCCGCCAGCGACCTGGAGCGTCACGTTCGCGCCTATGATCCGTGGCCGGGAACATTCACCTATCTGCAAGGCCGCCGCCTGAGCATCCTCAGCGCGAGAGCGTTGCCAACCGAGGCAGAGGCGCCTCCCGGCACGGTCCAGGGCCTGCGAATCGTGAGGGAACAGAAGGCCCTGCTCGTTGCTACTGGTGACAAGTTGCTGGCGGTGTATCGACTGCAATTGGAAGGACGCAAACCGTTGGCTGCCGAAGAGTTCGCGCGGGGGCAGGGAAGCATCATTGGCGATCGGCTAACAACAGAAGGAAGATAATCCGCTGTTGCCGCCGTTAGGCAATTTCCGTGGTAGTCCCCCGGCGAACGTGCTGCAAGGCGAGCAGGATTCTCGGTATCATAGGGCGCAAGGCGAAAATACTCGCCTCCGGCACGACCAGCACAACTAAGCCTAATCGCTGCAGCTTGCCCATATTCTGCTGATACTGCATATTGCGATCGGTTGTCAGCAGCACATCGAACGATTGGTCAGCTAGTACCAGCAGTTCAGCATCTATTTTGGCACGCCAGCCCATATCCTGGACGGTGAAAACCTCGTGGTCCGGCAATTCGCGCTTTAGTTTGGATGTCAAGGCTTCATCTAGTAGCAATCTCAAGCGACTATGTCTAGTATCCTGTTACCTGCCAGCGCGAGTATTTCCAGCGCTTGCTCGCGCGTAACAGTAGGAAACTCATCCACAAATTCATCGACCGTTCCGTGCTCCAGGTAACGAAAGAGCGTATAGACGGGCACGCGAGTACCCGCAAACACGGGAACGCCGCTCATGACGGCAGGATCGCGCAGAATCGGGCCTGCCCTTGTTTTGCTCATGCCACCCTTTCGCCCGGCACACTAAATGACGGCTACCCATGATTGTACGGTCCAAGCGATCGTGTGGAATCGAAGGCCCTCCCTGCTCGCCGTCGCGATGACGACCCGACGACGTACAGCCTTGTGGAGAACAATGCGTCATGTTCTCGTCCCGACATACGCTCACACACAAGGACCGGGTAGATGCCGTAGCGCATCTCCCCGGTCCTTGCAAAATCTCAGTATCGCCAAGCGACCCTGGAATCCGAGGCATTTACACCTCGCGGAACTCGCCCTCGACGGTGCTGTCTCCCGGCTGCTTCTGGCCTTCGGCGGCGCCGGGTTGGGCGCCGGCGGCAGCGCCGGCCTCCTGGTAGATCTGTTGACCGATCTTTTGCATCGACTCGGTCAGCTCCTCGGCAGCGCTGCGGATCTGCGCAGTGTCGGTCCCCTGGAGGGCCGAACGCACCGCCGCTACCTTGCCTTCGACTTCGCTGCGTAGTTCGGCCGACACTTTATCGCCGTTGTCACGCAGCGTCTTCTCCGCCTGGTAGGCGGCGCCATCGGCCTGGTTGCGCGCCTCGATCTCTTCGCGGCGACGCTGATCCTCGCCGGCGTGCTGCTCCGCTTCACGCACCATCCGGTCAACCTCGTCCTTGGAGAGGCCGCTGGAGGCCGTGATGGTGATCGTCTGCTGCTTGCCGGTGCCTTTATCGCGCGCTGCAACGTTCAGGATGCCGTTGGCGTCGATGTCAAACGTGACCTCGACCTGCGGCACGCCACGCTGCGCCGGTGGGATGCCATCCAGATGGAAGCGGCCTAACGTCTTGTTCTCCGCCGCCATCGGGCGCTCGCCCTGAGCGACGTGGATCTCCACGCTCGGCTGGCTATCCGCCGCCGTGGTGTACGTCTCCGTCTTGCGCGTGGGGATCGTGGTGTTGCGAGGGATCATCGCCGTCATGACGCCGCCGAGGGTCTCCACGCCGAGCGTCAACGGGGTAACGTCCAGAAGCAAGACATCCTTGACGTCGCCCTTGAGGACGCCGGCCTGGATGGCCGCGCCGA
>DHIZ01000404.1:10848-47560 GCA_002404055.1 Chloroflexi bacterium UBA4733 | reverse complement strand
TTATCTGAAAGCCCTCTTAGCTGGCTGTTCGATTCCTACTTCTGGGACAGTGCTACCTACCCGAGCAAAGCCGTGATGGATGATGCGAACGGCCAGGCGGGATTCCAGTTCATCCAGGACCTTGTCTACAAGTACAAGGTTGCGCCGACGCTGTCGGCGAACATGGGCGGCTCCGACGCCATGTTCGCGACCGGCAAGGTCGGCATGGTCTGGGGCGGCTACAAGAGTGCAGCAGTCGTCGACAAGCCGATCAAAGCCTTCGAGTGGGCCATCTCCACGATCCCCACGGGCAAGAAGCGCGTCTCCAACCTCAGCCCCAACGGCTTTCAGGTTATCTCCAAGACGAAGGCGCCGGCGGACGCCTGGAAGCTGCTCCAATACCTCACCGCCGGGGAGGGTGAGGCAACGCTCAGCGCCGCCACTTCCATGCCGGCGAACAGTGGGGTCGACTTCAGTAAGGTCTCGCCCCTGCAACCCTGGCAAAACACCCTGCTCCAGACCGCCCTGAAGGGAGGGTTGTCAGACGATCCGCACCCTAACATCAAGCCGCAGTTCTTCAAGATTATGACCAGCGAGATTGACGCGCTGATGGCGAATTCAGAATCGGGCGCGCAGGCCGCCAAGAATATGGCTTCCAAGATCAACGCCATCTTCCAGCCCTACGTGGTGGCGAAATAGAGCGCGGCCGGAAGGGCCCACTGCGAGAGGATGGTGACCGTGGCGAACATCTCAGTTCCCGCCTTACGCCAAGGGAGCAGCGGGCAGCCACGCAGTCGGCGCGGCCTGGGCAGGCTCGCCCGCCGCGAGGCGTTGTTGTTTTACGTGCTGATCGCCCCCTGGCTGGTCAACCTCGTGGTGTTCGTCATCGGTCCCGTCCTCAGTTCCCTGTACTTGAGCTTCACCCAGTACAACATCGTCAATCCGGCGGTCTGGGTGGGCCTTGCCAATTACCAGCGACTCTTTTCCGCCGACCCGCTCTTCTATCAATCGCTGCGCGTGACGACGATCTGGGTGGTGGCCGGCGTGCCGTTGCGCCTGGCTGCCGCCCTCTTCTTTGCCATGCTGCTCAACCAGAAGGTGCCGGCCGTCGGCTTCTTCCGAACTGTCTACTACCTGCCCTCCGTCGTTTCCGGCGTGGCGGTGTCGCTCCTCTGGGTCTGGATGCTCCAACCGCAGTTCGGCCTCTTGAACTACGGGCTGCACATGGTCGGCTTGCCCGGCCCGCAGTGGCTCTCCAGTCCGAGCTGGGCCTTACCTGGTTTGATCGTGATGAGCCTGTGGACGGTAGGCTCGACCATGATCATCTTCCTGGCCGGGTTGCAGGGCATCCCCGCCGAACTCTACGAGTCGGCCAAGATTGATGGCGCCAGTACCCTTCGGCAGTTCTTCGCCGTGACGATCCCCTTGATCACGCCCGTCATCCTCTTCAACCTGGTCATCGGCATCATCGCCTCCTTCCAGGTCTTCACCCAGGCTTACGTCATGACGAACGGCGGTCCCAACAACGCGACGCTGTTTTACGTGCTCTACCTGTATCAGGTCGCCTTCCAGTTCAGCGAGATGGGGTATGCCTCCGCCCTGGCCTGGATCCTCTTCATCATTGTGCTGGTGCTGACGCTGCTGGTGTTCCGCTCCTCCGGACGCTGGGTGTACTACGAGGGTGGGGTGAAAGGCCGATGAGCAGCGTTTCTACCAGAGCGTCTCTGGCGCCGTCGCGAGTGCGGCGCGCGTCACGCTGGCGAACCCATCGCGCGTCCATGATCGTGCGCACTATCTCTTTCCTCATTTTGATCCTGGGCGCGATCACCATGCTGATCCCGTTCTATTGGATGGTCGCCACATCACTGCGCGACGCGGGCAGCATTTTTCTCTACCCGCCGCGCTGGATTCCGTCACCTATCCGTTGGGCCAACTATCGCGAAGCGTTGACCGCCCTGCCGTTCGGCCAGTGGTATCTCAACACGACCATCGTGACAGTCAGCAGCACCCTGGGGCAGGTGCTGACCGCCTCGATCGTCGGCTACGCCTTCGCCCGGCTGCGCGCGCCGGGTCGCGACGGGCTCTTCCTCCTCCTGGTGAGCACCATGCTCTTGCCGGAGCAGGTGACGTTGGTTCCGGTCTTCCTCATTTTCCGGCACCTCGGCTGGATCGACACCTGGCTGCCGCTGATCGTGCCCTCCTGGCTGGGTGGCGGCGCCTTCTACATCTTCCTCTGCCGGCAGTTCTTCCTGAGCCTGCCCCTGGAGTTGGACGACGCTGCCAAGATCGACGGCTGCAGCACGATGGGGATCTTCTTCCGAATCGTGCTGCCCCTCTCCAAACCGGTACTCGCCGCGGTGATCGTCTTCTCCATGGTCGGCAAATGGAACGAGTTCCTCTATCCCGTGATCTACCTCAACAGCCAGTCCAAGTACGTGCTGTCGATCGGGCTGCGCCTGTTTCAGGATGTGGACACGACCTCCTGGAACTGGCTCATGGCCGCCTCCGTCGTGACCGTCCTCCCCTGCCTGATCGTCTTCTTCTTTGCCCAGAAGCTGTTCGTACAGGGCATCGCCACGACAGGGATCAAGGGGTGACAAAAAAGGCGACTGTTCGGCAAGAGAGCGGCACGGCGCAGAACTGCCGGACCACGAGCTCCACCGGCAAGCGCTGCTGGACCGATGCAATCGCCTGGCCTCGTATCTGGGCAATACACAGCGGTCGACCAGCTTGGTGCAGCTTGGATGGGAGCAAGCCATGGCGATGACGCCAGGAATCCAGCAGCAGGTTATCCTGGCGCGTCCGGCTGGGAACACGCGGCGCGGACCAACGCTCAAAGAGCGGCTGCTGCGCGAACGCTGGATGTATCTCTTCATCGTCCCCGGGGCACTCTACTTCTTGATCTTCCAGTATGTACCGTTGCTCGGCAACATCATCGCCTTCCAGAACTTTTCGCCGTTCCTGGGCATCCGCGGCAGTCCGTTCGTCGGCCTTGATAACTTCCGCCAGCTCTTCACGGACCCGGATTTCCGGCTGGCCCTCGTCAACACCCTGGAGATTGAATTCCTGCAGTTGGTGTTCGCCTTCCCTACGCCTCTGATCCTGGCGCTCGTCCTCAACAGCATCCTCAGCAACCGGGTGAAGCGCAGCATGCAAAGCGTGGTCTACTTGCCGCACTTCCTCTCCTGGGTGATCGTGATCGCCCTCTTCCAGCAGATCTTCGGCGGCGCCGGCTTCATCAATCAGATGTTCCGCAACCAGGGCCTCGCCACCATCAATATCATGAATAACCCGGCCATCTTCAAACCGCTGGTCGTTCTGCAGAGCATCTGGAAAGAGACGGGCTGGGGCACAATTATCTTCCTGGCTGCACTCACGAAGATTGACGCCGATCAGTACGAGGCGGCGGTCATGGATGGCGCGAGCGCCTGGCGGCGGCTCTGGCACGTCACGCTGCCCGGTATCCGCTCGATCATCGTGCTACTGCTGATCCTCCGCCTCGGCGCGGCGCTCTCCCTCGGCTTTGAGCAGTACTACCTGCAACGCGGCGCCGTGGGACCGGGGGCCGCCGAGGTCCTCGACACCTTCGTCTACTTCCGAGGCATTCAGGACGGTGACTGGGGATTTGCCGCCGCCGTCGGCCTGGTGCGTGGCGTCGTCGGCACCCTGCTCATTGTTTCGGCGAACTGGGTGGTCAAGCGCTTCGGTGAGGCCGGCATCTATTGAAAGCGGGTAACAACCCGCCCCAACGAAGGGGACGACGATGGCGTTGACCGATACGGCGCCCGGGGCCGGCGCGCCGCCTGCACCTTTGCGCGTTGCAACGGAGCCGGTTGCGCGCGGTCGCACTCGCCGCCGGGCCGCCGGCCGGCCGGTATGGATGGAGGCGCCAAGCCTGCCGATGCAACTGGCCAAGGCCGTCCTGCTCGCTGCCGTCATGGTTGCCGTGCTCTTCCCCTTCGTGTATGTGCTCGCCGTCAGCTTTTCGTCCGAGCGGGACATCCTTGGCGGCGGCCTCATCCTGTTTCCGCAGCACCCCACCCTGGAGGCCTATCAGGCGCTACTGCGCGGCGGCGTGGTGGTCCGTTCGCTGGAGGTCAGCGTTGGCCTGGTCACGATCGGCACCACCGTCAAGATGCTCTTCACGATCGCGCTGGCCTATGGCCTCAGCAAATCCGGCGTGCCCGGCGCGAAGCCCGTCCTCCTCATGGTGCTCGGCACCCTGCTCTTTTCGCCCGGCCTTATCCCCAGCTACCTTTTGGTCAAAGGTCTGGGCATGATTGATACCTACCAATCCCTCATCTTGCCGGGGCTGATCAGTGCCTTCAACCTGATTGTTCTGCGCAACTTCTTCATGAACATTCCCCAGGAACTCCTGGAGGCTGCCCGTCTGGACGGGGCCAGCGATTGGCAGGTGCTCTGGCGGCTGGTCCTGCCACTATCGGCCGCCGCCCTGGCGGTGGTCGCACTCTTCTACGGCGTTGGCATCTGGGACGCCTTTTTCAACGCCATCCTCTACCTCAACGACGCCAGCAAGTGGCCGATTCAGGTTGTCCTGCAGCAATACGTGCTGCAGGGCAGCGCGCTCGCTTCGGCGGCGCAGTTGGACCCCAACCAGCCGCCGCCACCGACGGAAACCATCCAGATGGCGATCATCGTGCTCGCCACCGTACCGATTCTGCTGGTCTACCCCTTCTTGCAGCGGTACTTCACCAAGGGCGTGCTGACCGGCGCCATCAAGGGGTAACAGCTCCGAAAGAAGAAAGGCCGCAATGGACTGATAATGACGCGCGCCGCGATTGATGTGGGCAACCAACTGTGGTAGCCCGCGATCACGAGCAGACAGTGTTGAGGAAGGACGAACCCGTGGACGAACACGAGAACCCGGCCACCAATCGAGGTTCCGACCAGGGAGGTCGGCACCCCCGCCGCGCATTGCTCACCGCCGCGGTGGGATTGCTCGGCGCCGTGGGCCTGGCCGCCTGCGGCACGGCCACAGTCACCAGCGGGACGACCAGCTCGGCGTCGGCCGCCACCACCAGTAGCACTGCGGCGGCGACCAGCAGCGCCGCCGCACCGACCAGCAGCGCCGCCAGCGCCACCAGCAGCGTTGCCAGCCCGGCCACATCAAGCAGCGTCAGCGCGGCGGCTGCCTCCACAGCAACGACGGCTCCCGCAGCGACAAGCAGCGCCGTCACCGCTACAACTTCCAGTGCCGTCACCGGCACATCCCTGGCCACATCAGCGAGCCAGGCGGCCTCGACGGGGAGCGCGGTAGGAGCAGACAAGATTCCCTCGACGGCGCCGGGTGTGCCGGATGCCTACAATAAACTTCCGGCGCCATTCCAGTCGTACAGTGGAACGCCGGGCCAGGGCGGTACGGTTACTGCCTTCACGATCGCCTACCAGTCGCCGCCGACGCCGATGGGCCAGAATCAGTACTGGCAGGAGCTCAACAAGCGTCTCGGCGTGACCTGGCAGCCGATCATTACGCCGCAACCCAGCTACGGTCAGAAGTCCGCCGCCCTCATTGCCGGCGGTGGTCTGCCGGACCTGTTCTATCTCAATCCCGGCCAGAACGCCGCCCCACAGTACCAGGCAATGGGGCAGGGAGCGTTCCTCGACCTGACGCCCTACGTCACCGGCAACGCGGTTCAGCAATACAAGAATCTCGCTAAGATCCCCGCTGCTACCTGGAATAACGTGAAATTCAAAGGCAAGGTCTACGGCGTACCGAAGCCAATCCAGAGCAGTGGCAACATTCCATTCTACCGCGCGGATTGGGCGAAGAAAGTGGGCAAGGAGACTTTTACCAGTCCTACCGATGTCCATGACCTGCTGGTTGCCTTCGCCAAGAATGACCCGGACGGAAACGGCAAGGCCGACACCTGGGGTATGGGGCGCTACGGCACGAGTTGGACCGGCTGGGACAATACCATCGCCTTCAACATGTTCGGCACACCCTTCAACTGGCGAAAGAACGCCGACGGCACGCTCACGAATCAGATCGAAACTCCCGAATTTCTTCAGGGGCTCACCTTCTTGCGGCAGGTCTATGCCGACGGTGGGTATGACCCCGACGCAGCGTCGATGACCTTCGCCCAGGCCCAGAACGCCTATCTGGGCGGCAAAACAGGCCTGCACAGCGAGGGGTTCGGTAACTTCGTCGATCCAAAACTGGCGGGCACTGTGTACTATAAGATCAAGCAGGCCAACCCCAACGCGGTGTTGACCGGTCTCATGCCGTCGGCGCCGGGTGGCAGTAAAGCCATGACGTATAACACGCCGGGGTCATTCGGCTTCACGGCCATTCCAGCCACCGTCGGTAAGAGCCAGACACGCGTCGCGGAGCTCTTGCGCATCCTCGACTACCTCGCCTCGCCCTTCGGCAGCGACGAGTGGCAATTCCTGAGCTACGGCGTCAAAGACGTTGACTACAAGCTGGATGCCAACGGCGTACCGGCCCTCACCAACCAGGGGATCAGCGAAAAAGGTGACCTGGTCTACATAATGGGGCCGTTGCCCGTCTTCTTCTACCCGCAATCACCGGGAGCAGCGGAATATGGCCAGAAGCTAGCTACCGAGATTATCAAGATCGGTCAAAACGACCCGTCTTGGCCGCTTTACTCAGCAACGAACGTGGCCAAAGCCTCTGAGTTAAACCAGTTCGGCTTCGACAGCATGACGGCCATCATCACCGGCCGCCAGCCGTTGAGTGCGCTGGACGCCGCTATCGCGGGCTGGAAGAGCCGCGGCGGGGAGCAGATACGGCAGGAGTTCCAGCAGTCGGCCAAGGGGTAACGGCGGGGAGGCCCCCCACTCTGGCTACGCTGGAGTGGGGGCCTGTTCCGTGTCTACCGCTTCCAGGACAACGAGTGCTGAGCAACCCGCGGGGCGTTCTAGCCCGCATTGCCGCGTTAGTCGCCACCGCCGAGCAGCGGCTAGACCTAACCCGATCCTAGTGCCCCGACGGACGTAACGCCACCACCCGCAACGACAACAGCAAGCGCTCCCGACACTCTTTCCAGGTCACCCGCCCCCGCAGGAACTGCTTCAACCAGAAGATCATCTGGTAAAGCATCCCGGCGCGTGTTATGCCCTCAAGTAGCAAGCGTTGCAACAGCGAATACCACTTGCTGTACAGGCGAAACCGGCTACGCTGCAGCAGCAGGAAGCTACGTGCCGGCGCGAGTCTGGCGCTCTGGCCGCTGTGGTGGAGCACCTGCGCCTCGGGACTGTACCAGAGGTCCCAACCCGATTGGCGGAGGCGGATGCACCAGTCCACTTCTTCGCAGTACAGGGCGAAGCGCTCGTCGAGCCAGCCGACCTGCTCGGCAGCCTGGCGCCGCACCATGAGGCATGCGCCGAGGAGGCCTTCGACTGGGCGTTCGCGCGCGTAGTCGGCCTCGGCGTAGCGTCCGGCGCGAGGGTCGTTGGGCCGGCGCCCGTCGCGCAGGAAGTACTCCCAGGCCAGCGTGGCGGCGTTGGGGAGCCAGTAGGTAGAATACTGCAACGTGCCGTCGGTGTTGAGCAATCGCGCCCCGACTGCGCCGGCCGTCGGCCGCCGGTCCAACAGGTCGATCAAGGCATCCAGGGCGCCCTCCTGAACCTCCGTGTCCGGGTTGAGCAATAGCAGGTAGCGGCCAATGGCGCGCCGCAACGCCAGGTTGTTGGCGGCGGCGAAACCGAGGTTGCGCCCCGGCTCCAGCACGGATACCCACGGGAAGTCGCGCGTAACCATCGCCACGGTGTCGTCAGTCGAGGCGTTATCCACCAGCAGGCATTCAAAGGAGCAGTGCGTGTTCCATTGCAAGGCGTCCAGGCAGAGGCCCACGAACGCTGCCGAGTTCCAGGTGACGATGACCACCGATACGTCAACGGTGCTCATCCCGCTTCGGCCACCGGCGCAACCCGACGGGCGAAGAGCGCCGCCAGTTGCCGGCGCTCCTCCGCCGGCAAGCCGCCCAGGAGCAACAGCAGGACGGGGTAGGTTGCCAACGCCGACGGCAGTGCCAGCAATAGCGGCGCGTGGTGCAGCGCCAGCGCCACGGCGCCGGCGCCGAGCGCCGCCAGGCCCGGCCGCGCTGTCAGTTGCGCCAGCGGCAGTGGCCAGAGCAGTGGCCACATGCCGGAGAGGAAAGGCACGAGGAGCACCACTTCGGAGAGCACAGTCACCGCTGCCGCCGCTTCGATGCCGAAGTGCGGGATGAAGATCAGGTTCGCTACCACGTTGAAGGCCACGCCGGCGACGAACGCCTTCGTGATGCGCTGCTGCTTGCCAACCGCGATCAAAGCGTACTGCGTCACGCCGTTGACGTAACTGAAGGCCAGAAAAAGGATAAGGATGCGCAGGGCGGGAATGGACTCTGGGAACTGCGGATAGAACAGGATGATGATGCGATCGGCCAGCACCACCATCACCGCCATGATCGGCAAGGCAATGGCGATCAGCAAGCGCATGGCGAAGAGATAGAGATTGCGCAACTCCACCAGCGACTCGCGCGCCAGTCGCGCCATCAGCGGGAAGATGGCGCCGGTGAGGTAAGCCGAGACGAAGCCGACGCCATCGATGAACTTATAGGCGATGCTGTAGTAGCCCACAGCGCTGGCATTCGTCAGGAAGCTCAGCAGGATGACGTCGACGCGGAAGAAGACCAGGTTCAGCATGTTGTTGAGCATCAACGTGAAGGACTCGCGCACCAGATAGCGGCAGAAGGCGCCGTCCATCCGCGCCGTGCGCCACAGGGCCGCCGCGTCCACGTTCAAGGTAAAGGCGACGGCCGTGAAGACGTTGACGATGAGGGACGTGAGCGCCAGGCCGACAATGTTCCAGCCGAGCAGTAGGGTCAGCGTGCCGAGCAAGATGCGCAGCAGGTTGCCGGCGACCTCCAGGAAGGCCCCGGTTTCGAATTGCTCGATGGCCCGCAACTGCGTGCTGGCCGCCGATGCCAGGGAACCGGGGAAGAAACCGGCCACCAGCAGCGCCAGGGCCGCCAGGGTCGGCGCATCGTAGGCGTGGAGCAGCCAACCGATCGCCGCCACCAGCCCGGCCAGGGGCAGCACCAGCAGCGCCAGTAGCCAGCGCACGACCAGCGTGTTCTTGAAGTAGCGAGCGGCCAGCGTCCGGTTGGCAGCCACGTCGCGTACGGTGATCGTACCCAGACCAAAGTCCTGCAAGGTCCCCAGGATGCCGTAAATGGAAACCGCCTCGGTGTAGCGGCCGATGCCGGAAGGACCGATCAGCGCGGCAGTAAAGATATTGAAGGCGAAGTCGAGCAGCTTATTGCTGAAGTTGCTCAACATCGGGCTGGCGATGTTCTTGGCCACTCGCCGCGCCGCCGTGCCCTGCCAGTCTAGCCGGCGTCCCAGCGTGCCCCAGCCGGCGGCGGCCAGCAGCAGCAACAGCACGCCGCCGGCCAGCGAGGAGATGACCAGGCCGGCGCGGAAGGAGAGCGGCTGATAGGCGAAGCGGATCGTCCAATGTCCGGGGGCGAGACGGATCGCCCGGAAGGTCTCATCCGCCGGCAGCACCGGCGTCGACTGCCATTCGGCGTTCGCCTGGCCGGCCGGGCGTACCTGCGCAGTCCAGCCGGGGAAGTAGGTATCGGTCAGTACCAGGTAGCCGGCGCCACTGGTGGTCACGTCGAGGGTCACGCTATCCGCCGCGTGGTCGGTGATGCGCGTGTTCGCGTTGGTCGCCGCCGAGGCCAAACTCGCGGTTGCCGGACCTTCCACGATCACCTGCTGCGCCGGATCGAAGCCGGGTTGCTGCAGCGCGACCAGCGCCGCCGCCTTGTCTTGCACCACCTGCGCCGTGCCGACCACAAACGCGCGCGGCAGGGCCGCCGGCACTGCATAGACGTTGATCGGCCCGGACTGTACCAGTTGCACGTCGTTGCCGACTATCGGGCTGGTGCTCAGCACGTAGTACACGCCGAGCAATCGAAAGAGCGGGGAATGTAACGTGGCCGGGTTGGTGAAGGTCTTGGTCGTCTGACTGTAGAGGCTGAGGTTGCCCGCCTGCGGCTCAATAAGGTTCAAGAAGTCGGCGTAGCGCTTTAGCACGATCGTGTCGTAGCCGCGCACATCCTGCAAGCCGTAGAGCATCGCCGTGTTCGGTGGCAGCACGTCCTCGGGACCAAAAGAGGCGATGCGAAACGGCAGGTCTCGCTGCGCCAGCGCCTGCAACGTCGCTATGCTGGGCGGGATCGTCGTCGCCGGTTGACCGTGCGTCGGAGTGGCAACCATGGCGAGCAGGTGCGGATCGGCCATCGTGTTGAAGGAGCCGTTCACGACAAACATGTCCAGCGCCACCAGCGCCGGGAAGGCGTAGGCCAGGGCGCGCCGCAGCGCCGGCCGCCGCACTGCCAGCGCCGCTACCAGCAACAGCGCCCCGAGTAGCAACATCAGCGCTGCCCAGGCGCCGTGTGCCCAGACCAGCGACAGCCATTCCTGCCCATCGTGCAACTGCGCCGCCAGGAACCAGGGTTTGGGCCGGGCGGCGTCAGCCGCTATGTGTCCCTGGAGGATCTGGGCCAGCCGGCTCTTCAGCACGAGCGCCGCCAGCGCCGCCGCGACCGCGGCCAGGCCGGCCACCAGCGCCAGGCCGGCATACACGCGTTCTCCCAGCCCCAGCCGGGGCTGCGCGGCACGCTCCAGCAGCCAGTTGGTACCCATGGCCGCCAGCACCGCCACCGCGAAGCCATAGACATAGACCCAGCGGAAGGCCGTGTGAATCTGGCTAAAACCGGGCGCCACTCGGAACAGCACGCCATAGAGGGGCGTGCCGAAGGCCAGCAGCAGCGCCACCACCGCCGCTCCGGCGAAGAAGCCCGCCCAGCGATTGCGCCGACCGAACAGCCCGAGCGGCGCCAGCAGCAACGGCAGGATACCGACGTAGCTGGCCGCTTCGACATAATTCTTGATGCCCCAGAAGGCGGTCTCTGGCGGTGAAGTCGGCGACCCGTCAGCCGCCGGCCCCACCGGCGCCACCTGTCCGCTGAAGATGTTCAGGTACTGGTGCTGCGTCGGGTTGCCGAAGAAGTCGGGGACGACGAAAGTGACGAGTTGGCGCAACGGCAGTGCCCAGCCCCGCACATCGGCCAGCGTCGCTGACCCTTCCCTGAAGTTCCGGCTGATCGCCTCGGCGAAAGGCAACAACTGCGCGCCGGCCAGACCGATACCGAGCAACCCCATCATCAAAAGCAGTGCAGTCTGCCCTAAGCCGGCCCGCCAGGTGTACCGCCGAGCGAACAGCGGCGCCAACCGCCACACAGCGTAGGCCGCCGTGGTGAACAGCACGTAGAAGCTAATCTCCAGGTGCCCCGCCAGGATCTGCAGCGCAATGGCAACCGCGCCGGCGACGACGGCGATGAGGGGGCGGGGGGATGAGGAGAGGGAACCTGGATTCCCCTCACCCCCAACGCTCCTCATCCCCCCGCTCCGTGCCACGAGCTCAACGCACGCGAGTACCGCCGGCAGCCAGACCATGCCGCCGACCATCTGGGGCCACACGACGCTCGTCACCAAACTGCCGCAGAAGGCGAAGGTGACGGCGCCGACCATCGCTCCCGGCCGGCGCTCCCCGATGAGGCGCAGGTACGCAAAAGTGAACACGCCGGCCAGGCCCAGGTGCAACGCCGTGTAGGGACCGTAGGCCCAGGCCGCCGGCAGCATCAGGAAGAAAGCGCCCAACGGATAGAGCGCCTGGTACTGACCCGCCGCCAGGAACGGCGCCCCTCCCAGCAGCAGCGGATTCCAGAGCGGCAGATGGCCGTGCCGAAGCTGATCAGCCAGGAAACGCTTCCAGCCCAGATTCTGCACGATCATGTCGCCGATCAGGGCGTTGTGCGGCGTGGTAAAGCCAGGATCAATACCCGGCAAGAGCGACCGCCAGGGCTGCATCAGCAGCAAGTTGTCTAGCGGCAGCAACACCGCCCGCCCAATCAGCGCCGGCCAGAAGAACAGACAGGGCAGCACGAGCAGGACGAGCACACAGAGCAAGTCCGACCGCTGGAACCGGCGTGCATTCCGGGGCAACGGCGCGACCGGCGCGGCAGCAACCTGCTCCGGCGGCGAGACAACCTGGCTCAGCAGAGCCTCCTAACGGCGTTGAGCAGAGCGCGAGAGCTACCGTAGAGTATACGGAGCAGGGACCGATGCGTATCGGATCCGCCGCAGCCGGTCACCCGCCCTTAAAAGGGCGGGCTACGATCACCAAGCACCCTGAAGGGCGCTACGAGGCGGTGGCATGTCCGACATTACCGCTCAGGTTCTTCTCACCTTGTAGGCAGAGCCGGGGCAGCGGACAATGGAATGCCGGACGATCGGCCCGGCCTCAGTGGAATCGCCGTTAGCCACCATTACGGAAATGCTCGACGATGCGAAGGCGTTCCGTGCGGAGGCGTTCGATCTCTCCGCTCCCCCGCCCGGAGGGAAAGGCCGACGAGCCCCGAGGCCCCACCCAGCACCCCTAACGTTCATGTTTGCAGTACACGATCTTCCCCGTAGCGCCCTTCAGGGTGCTTTGTGATCGTAGCCCGCCCTTTTAAGGGCGGGTGAACTACGAACGCAGCCCCGTCATCCGCCGCGCGAGGAGCGCTTTCAACGCGCCTCGCTGCTCCTCATACGCCTCCTCCTCTAGATCCCCACGCTCGTGCGCCTCATCCAGAGCCGCGATTTCGTCGAGAAGACCCTCCTCCGACTGTTCCGGAAACGGCTCTCGCAAACGGCGACGGCGGAGCAGATAGATCACCGGCGCCAGCGCCGCCAGTGCAGCGATACTCAACGCTGCCACCGGCACGACCTTGCCGTTGGGCAACGCCGCCTGGAGCGTCTGCATAGGCGTCCGTTCCGGCAAGGTGCTCAGCACGATCGGTATGATCGTATTCGCGCCGACAGCGCCAGTGCTCAAGACCCGGAAATTGTGCCCTTGCAGGGCCAGGTCGGGCGCACCGCTGAGACTGCCGGCAGTCAGCGGCGGACCGCCCGTTGGCTCCAGCACATGGACCGAGGCCGACGGGTAAATGACATTCCAGGCAAAGGAAAAGTCGGAGCTGTGGTAGGGCACGGCGAAGGAGAAAGAAATGGTGTGCAGCCCCGGCGCGATCGGGGCGACGCTGGCCAGCCCGCCATCGACATCAATCAGTTGACTGGAATCCAGGCCGTTCTGAACGCCGATATCGTCAACCCCGGCGGGTAAGGAGAAACGCAGCAGGCCGGTTGCCATGCCCTGCGTCGGCGCCGCTGGTACATACGTGCGATCAGAGGGGTTATTGAGGGTCAATAATTCCAAGAAGCTGAGGTGTTGCGCCGCTTGCTCAACGCTGCCCAGCACCAGCGTGGCGTTCTCGTAACGCAGGCCAGGGTCCTGGGCCGTCGTCTCAAACACCGCAATGTCGTCCTGAGCGGCGTCGCTCTTGGCATCCGCCAGCCGAACGGCAGCGCCAGTGTACGTCACACCCTGGTATTGCAACACAGGGAGATATTGGTAGGCAGGGTTGGTTGACAGGCCATTGAACTGGTAGTGGCCAGTCCGGTCTGTCTCGCCCTGCAGCGTCGTCTGGAGTTGCTCGTTCCGGTAAACGCGCAGCGTCACCACCATCCTGCCCACCGCGTCCGCGCCACGGGTATGGTTAGCCACCATCCCGGCCACGCTTGTCGGCACGGTCTGGGCTGAGCCGACGGCCAGTGCGGTCGTAGGGGAGGACAATAAGGTGAGAAGGAGGAAGATCGCACCCAAACAGGGCCGCGACTGCGGTCTGCGGCCAAGTTCGCCGGGCGACTGCTGTCGCTCGCATCTGGAGGCACCGCAGTGCCCCCGCCGCTTGGCCGGGGGCGCCCACTTGTGGGCCCGCAGTCGCGGCCCTGTTCCCACCGCGCTCCGCCTCACCGACCCCGCGACTCCACCGGAGGCACGACTGGCTCCTCGTGTACCTCGACAGTTCGCTCCTGCTGGGCGGCGCGCAACTCGCTCAACTCGGCGCGCAAGCCGCGCAGGGCGCCGCTCATCCAGAACAGATAGCCGAACATTCCCAACCAGAGAATGAGGTAGGCAGCGACCAGGTAGCCCATAGCGTTATCCTTCCGCTTCTTCTAGCAGTTGACGCAGCATCCGCGCTTCGTCGCGCATGCTCTCGATCCGGTAGCGCTGGACAAAGAGCGCCAGGCCCAGCAAGGTAAACGACGCCAATGAGATGAACATACCGGCAAGCATCGAACCGGCCAGGTGGCCAGGGGCCAGTATGTCCGACTGCGGATGCAGCGTCCGCCACCAGGTGACGGAGAACTGCACGATGGGCACGTCCACAAAGGCGACGATGCCCAACACAGCGGCGTAGCGCGGCGCCTGACCGCCTTCCTGGGAATAGGAACGTAGGAGCAGGTAGGCCAGATACATGAACCAGAGCACCAGTGTCGTCGTCAGGCGGGCATCCCAGGTCCACCAGACCCCCCACACGGGCCTGCCCCAGATGGAGCCGGTGATCAGCACGAGGGTGGTGAACAGCAGCCCAATCTCCGCGCTGACCCGCGCTATCCGGTCCCAGACCTGCTCCCGCCGCCAGAGGTAGAGGACGCTAGCGACGAACACCACAAAGAAGGCTACATACATGTTCCAGGCGAGCGGCACATGGACGTAGAAGATGCGGAAGACATCACCTTCCACCGCCTCCTTCGGTGTCAGCCAGAGCGCAGCCACCAGCGAGATCATCACGCCGACGAACGTCGCGCCATTCAGCAGCCAGACCCAGAGTGCCGTCGCCGGGGTCGAACTGCGCCGCGATAGTGTCACCTGTGCCATTGCACCTTCCTTTCCGTTACCTATTCATCCAACACATGTTCAAACAGCAGCATACTCATGATAAAGAACAACACAGCGTAGCCGAAAGTCAGGCGCGTCCAGGGGAAGGCAGCAAGCAGCGTAGGTCCCGACAGCACTGCCGCTGTCTGCTCGACGGACGCGATCACGATCGGCACGCTCACCGGCAAGAGCAAGACGGGGAGCAGCACGTCGCGTGCCCGGCTGTTGGCGGCGATGACGGCGAAGAGGGTGCCGACCACGGCAAAGGCCAGCGAGCCCAGCAGCACCGCCAGCAGCAGCGCCGGCCGCCACACCGGCAGGTTGAACAGGACGGCGGTGGCCGGCAGGATCACGGCCTCCATGACGAGCATCAGCAGCAGGTTGTCGACCAGCCGGGCCAGGTAAATGGCGGAGCGGTCGACCGGCGCCAGCAGCAGCCCATCCAGCGTCCCCCGCTCGCGTTCAGCGGCAAAGCCACGACCCAGACCGAGCATGCCGGAAAAGAGGATGGCTGACCAGAGGACGCCGCTCAACACGTCGGGCGGCGTTCCGGGACGCAAGTCGAAGGCAAAGCTGAAGATCAGCAGCACCAGCAAGGCGAAGACGACCATCGCCACCGGCGTTTCCCGCGTCCGCAGTTCCGCCAGCGTCGCGGCGCGGACCATGACGCCCACTTGACGGAGATACTGGCCGCGCTGCGGCGCCTCCAGTGACTGCGCCAGGAGGCGCGCGGCATCGTTAGCGACCATCGGCGCGCGCTCCGTACAGCATTCCTACCCGTTGCGGGTCTAAAGCAGACGATGGTCCGTCGTAGACGACACGTCCGGCCACCATAATCAGCACCCGCTGGGCCAGCGTCAGGGCACGATCAATCTGATGGGTGGTGAAGATTACCGTTGTGGCGCCGCCCACCACACGGAGCGTATCCGTCCCGGCCAGCACGCGGGGCAAGAGATCCAGCGCGCGCACGTCCAGGCCGGCGTCGGGCTCGTCCAGCAGGAGTAGCTCCGGTTGGTGCAGCAGCGCGCGCGCCAGGGCCAACCGCTGTTGCATGCCGCGCGAAAAGGCGCGCACCCGGTCGTTGGCCCGTGCCGTCAGGTCCACAGTGCGGAGAGCGGTGGCGATGCGCTCCCCCGCACCGGCCAGTCCATACAGGCCGGCGTAGTACCGCAGGTTTTCGGCGGCCGTCAGCTCCGGGTGCAACAGCGACTGGTGAGCGACCACACCGATGCGTACACGGATCGCCAGGCCGTCGCGTTGCGGCTCGAGTCCAAAGAGACGCAACCGCCCGGAACTGGGGCGCAACAGCGTCGAGACCAGCCGCAGGAGGGTGGTCTTGCCGGCGCCGTTTGGCCCTAACAGCGCAATGCGCTCGCCGGCCGCGACGCGTAAGGTCAACGGGCGCAGCACCAGTCCCGACTCGTAGCGGCGGCTCATCCGCTCCGCCTCCACCACCGGTGCTACCGTCCCCACGTCGCCCCCGCGTCCTGGCTGCGGAAGAGTTGCCCCTGGACATCCATAGCAAGCAAGACGGACGGGTTCTGCGGGTCAACGGCCAGCGCCGCCAGGTCACCCCCTAACGACCGCGCCAGCCAACTCTGGCCGCCGTCGGCGCTGGCGTAGAGACCTCGGTCGGTCGCCACGAACAGCAGCCCATGAAAGGTGCTCCCCTGCGGTCCGGTGAACTGGTCAGCGGTGGGCGCATACACAACATCGCGGTCGTCCTTCGTCGGCAGGAGCCCGTTCACAAAGCCGTTGGCGACCGACCAGGTCCGGCCGTTGTCGCTGCTCACCTGCATGCCGTCAGCCGTCGCGACCATGAGCAGCGGCGGTGTACCGGGGACTTCGGCCACCGCCTGCGTTCCAGCCGGCAGGGTCGGCGCCGCTGATGCCGTCGTCCACGTCTGCCCGCCGTCGCTCGATTGCTGCAGGCTGCCGTCAGGCGTCACCGCCAGCAAACCCTGGCCATCCAGTGCAGGTTCCAGGCTGACAACCCCGTTCGCCAGTCCAGTCGTCGTCACCAGGGACCAGGTCTTGCCGCCATCGGCGCTGGCAGCAGTCCCGTCGGCGCCGCCTGCCAGCAACCGCCCTGCGGCGGATGAGTCAAAAGCCAGCGCACGCGGCGTCTGCAAGGGGACCCTGCCAACAACCGCCGGCTGGCTGTTGCCATGACTGACCGTCGAAGCCAGTAACACGACGGCCGCCACCAGCGCCAGCATGCCGCCACCCGTCGCCAGGAGCCAGGGCCGAGCGGAGCGCTCAGGCGGTGTACCAGTAGCCGCACCACCCGACCGCGTTCGTGCCGGCGCCAGCGTCGCAGCACTACGCCCACCGGCTCGCCGCGCCGCTATCGCCTTTTCCAACGCGCTCTCCCGTGCTGCGTCGCGCTGGTCGAGCAGCTTCAGCAACACCATGGCCTGCCGAGCATAACGCTCGCGCAACGGGAAGTACTCCACGTCGGTCAGCTTGCCAATTTGCCGTTCATAGTCCAGTTCGCGCAAGGCGTCCATCGCCGCCTGCTGCCGTTCGCGCAACACATCAACGTCCGGATCATCCTCCGCCACCACCGCAACCCGCCCAACCAATGGCCATGCCACGTAGGTGACGGCGCCAACGGCGAGCAGGAGGGTGATGAAGAGCGCGGTCATCAACGCCTCACCTTAAGAAGGGCGCCTGCGGGCGCACCCCACCCGCGCGCTTCGCTTGCGGGTGCCCTCTGGGCGCCTCCCCCTGACGGGAGAGGGCCTCGGTGGTGCTGATTGGCCGGTTGCGATGGGGCATTTCGGTGCTGCGATGGCGGTGCGGTGGAACCAGGTGGCCGAGCGACCAGCACCTGGTGCGCTGTGCCACGCAGGGCGTTGCGTTGGCGCGCGGACCAGGCCTGGACGACGCGCCGCGTTTCCGATGCCCGCGCCATGCCAACACCTCCAGTGTTCACGACCGCAATGCCCGATGCAACGAGGCCCTCTCCTTTTAAGGGGAGGGCCGGCAAGCGGAGCGCGCGGGNNCCTGGTGGCGTTCGAGGAGGAGCTGCCAGCGTGAGTGATGACGCGCTTCGATACGGAAGCGCCGGCGTCGATCTAGATGCCTCCAATGCGGCCAAGAATCGAATAAGGAAGCTGGTCGAATCCACCTTCACGCCAGGCGTCCTGGGCGGGTTCGGCGGATTCGGCGGAATGTTCCGGGTTCCCTCCGGCCTCGAGAAACCGGTTCTCGTGTCGAGCGCCGACGGCGTTGGAACGAAAATCAAGGTGGCCATCGAGGCGAATCGCCACGACACGATCGGCCGCGACCTCGTCAACCACTGTGTCAACGACATTCTGGTCCAGGGCGCTCTCCCCCTCTTTTTTCTCGACTACGTCGCCTTCGGAAAGCTCGATCCGGGGGTGGTCGAAGCCGTAGTGGCGGGGGGGGGGGGGGGGTGTCGGGGGGGGGGGGGGGGTCCCCTCATCCCCACCCGCACCCTCAATCCCCCCTCGCCCATCATCCGACCCCCTGCCCCACTCCCGCCTGATCGTCCGCAACCGGTAACTCGGCGGCCACCCGTTCACCATACTGCCGCTCTTCTTCGGGCGAGAGCTCCGGCAACATGGCGCCGGGCGACGGCTGGCGTGACCAGCGGTACGCTGCTGCGCCGATACCGAGCGCGCTGACCAGGAGGAACAAGACCGGCCCCCACCAGGCCAGCAAGGTGAAGCCCTGTTTCGGCGGCGTGAGTAGGATGGCGGGACCGTAGCGGGCGACGAAATACTGCTCAATCTGCGCGTCGCTCTGGCCGGCGGCGATCTGGTCGGCGATGACGGCGCGCATCTGCTGCGCCAGCGCCGAGGGCGAATCAGCCACGGACAGACCTGCACAGATGGGGCAGGCCAGTCGCTCGCCGATGGCGTGCGCGCGCGCCTCGGCTGTGGCGTCCGGCGCCGCGGTATTGAAGACCAGTTGCGCCCCCGCCACGATGACCAGCAGCAAGACGACCGCTGCCACGGCAACGACCAACCGGCCGCCGCTCATAAAGCGACCATTCGCCGACTCAAGCTTCACTGGCAATCGCCTTTCCGGCAGTGACCGAGCGGAAGGCTGGCCGCGAGCGCCGTTGCGGCACGAAGAGCAGCAAGGCGCTCAGGAAGAAGAGGCCGCCGCCGGCCCAGATCAGCGACACCAGGGGATTCAGGTAGACCCGGAACGTCGCCGTGCCCTGGGCGTTGAGGTCGGTGAAGAGCACGTACACGTCGTCAAGCCAGGGCCGCGTCGTCAGGATCGAGACGCCGGTCACCGGCTCGCTCTCCCAGTGCAGGTAGACGCGCCGCTCCGGACGTAAAGCGCCGATGGAACTGCCGCCGCTCGTCACGGCGAGCACCGCGTAGATGCCCGCATAATCGGGCTGTTGGTACGTCTGTTTACCTTCGTAGCGCAGCGTGTAGCGCCCTACGGTGACCGTCTGGTTGGGCTGCAAGGCGAATTCGCGCGAGGTCTGGAAGGTCGAACCGATGACGCCAACGGCGAGGAGGACAATAGCGAGGTGGACGAGATAGCCGGCGTAGCGGCGGCGGTCGCGCTGGATCAGTGTCTTCACCGCCACCCAGAAGCGCTCACCGCTGCGTCGCCGGGCCTGGATGCCGCGACCATACTCCACCACGATAGCGACCGTCGTCAAGGCGCAGGCGGCAAAGGCCAGCGCCGCCAGCCCCTGGCGCATGCCGAGCAAGACCAGCAGTGCCCAGACCGCCGCGCCCGTCAGGAGCGGCGCAGCGAGGTTGCGCAGCAAGCCCGGCAGCGCCGTGCGCCGCCAGGCCAGGAGTGGTCCGACCCCCATGAGCACCAGCAGGGCGATCAAGATCGGCGTGTTCACCTGCTGATAGAAGGCCGGTCCGACGCCGATCTTGATGCCGCGCAGCGTCTCCGAAATCATCGGGAAGATCGTGCCCCAGAAGGTCGCTGCCACCACGGCCACCAGTAGCAGGTTGTTGAGCAGGAAGGCGCCCTCCCGCGAGGCCAGGGCGTCGAACTGCCCTTCCGACTTCAGTAGCGGCAAGCGATAGGCGATCAGCGCCACCAACCCCAGCAGCAGCACCGCCAGGAAGCCGAAGAAGAGCGGCCCGGTGGCCGACGCGGCAAAGGCGTGGACCGATGTCACGACACCACTGGTGACGAGGAACATGCCGAAAATAGCCAGGGAGAAGGCTCCCGCCACCAGGCAGACGTTCCAGACGCGCAGCATGCCGCGCCGCTCCTGCACCATCAGCGAGTGCAACAGTGCGGTCGCCGTGACCCAGGGCAGCAAGGCGACATTCTCTACAGGGTCCCAGCCCCAGTAGCCGCCCCAACCGAGCACATGGTAGGCCCACCAGGCGCCGGCCAGCAGGCCGCAGCCCTGGATCGTCCAGGCCACCAGCATCCAGCGCCGGATTGCGCGCAGCCAGCCGATGCCCATCTGGCCGGAAATGAGCCCCGCCACCACCACGGCGAACGGTACCGTGAAGGCGATGTAGCCGGTCAGCAGCAGAGGAGGGTGGAAACTCATCGCCTCGTCCTGTAGCAGCGGGTTGAGTCCCTGGCCGTCCGCCGGCGCCGGCAGTTGCACGCCAAACGGGTTGGCGCTGACCAGCAGCACCAGCAAGAAGAAGACCTCCACCACGGCCAGCATCGCCACCATGAGGGTGAGCAAGTTGCGCTCGCGGCGGCGTTGGACCAGTACGGCGGCGGCGGTGAACAGCGTGAGCATCCAGGTGCGGAAGAGCAACGAGCCGGGCTGCCCTCCCCAGAAGGCGCTGAGCAAGGCCCGCGTCGCCATCTCTCGGCTGGACACTTCCGCCACGAAGGCGACGCTGAACTGATGGGTCAACAGCAGCCCGAAGAGCACCAGGGAGGCGTAGGTCACCAGGGCGGCGATGGCCAGCGCCGCGCGCTCGGCGCTCAGGCGCAACTCCGGCACACCGCGAAACTGGCCGGTCAGGGCGGCAGTTGCCCCATACGCGCCAACGACGATGGCGATAGCCAGCGCAACGTAGCCGCTCTCGGCGAAACTCATGGCGCCGGGTGCCCCGTGGTCGTTCCAGCCTGGGCAGTGGCCGCAGCATCGGCCGCGGCGAAGGTGGCGTCGTGCTTCACGATGATCTGCGTGGCGTAGAACGTGCCGTCGGGGTGCAGGGTCCCTTCAATAACGGCATCCTGGTAATGACCATCCTTCGCATAGCCAAACATGTCGGGCACAACGCCCGTGTAGACGGCGGGCATTGCGCCGGTGCTGTCGGTCAGCGTGAAACGCAACGTCTGCGTGGCGGCATCGTAATGCAGCGAGCCATCGGCAGCGCGCCCACCCACGCGGACCGGCGTGTTGTAGGCGACGGGGCCTTTGGCGTGCAACTCACTGACGGTCAGATAATAGACGGCGCCGGCGCCCATGGCGGTTGACACCAGGTAAGCGAAGGTGATCAATACAGCCACTGCTGCGACCATGAACTTCACCGGCGGCAAGCGGCGCGGGGCGACCCCGACCGTAGCAGTGGTTGCAACCGGCGCCACGGGTTGTCTCACATCCAATAGTCAGCGCCTCTCTGCGACATCCCAGCACCTGGCCGGGAACGGCCGCGGTAATTAGTAAGCATCTGGTCCAGCCTGCGTCTCCCCTTCATTATATTATCGTACCAGCGTGCGTGTCCCGGCATCGTCACGACGGCGCGCCATAGCTCATATCGAACAGCACCTGCAGCACGAGGGCGAGCAGGTAGACGAGCAAGCCGAGGGCCAGAATCAGGTACGGCACGGAGAGCCACGCTGGTCGTGCCTTCACCAGCCGGCGCTGCCCCAGCCCCCCGGCCAACGCGACCATGACCAAGGAAAGCACGATCTTCACTGCCAGGACGACCGCATAGGATTGCACAACGTGAGGCTGGGAGAGCCGGTCGAACGTCAACACGACACCGGTCGAGAGGACGACGGCGATCGCTGCCTGCGTCAACTCCTTGAACTGCTGGGCCAGGCCGGAAACGAAGGCGCCGCGCTGCGAGCCGGCGTCCAGGTGCTTCAGCGCCGGTGTGAGCACCGCGACATAAAAGAGCATCCCGCCGACCCAGGCCGCCGCCGCCACCGCGTGGAACCAGCGGATCAGCACGAGCAGCGTCATGTCTCCGCACCGTTATGGTTGGGTCAGCGTATGGAGCAGGGAGTCCAGCGTCGCCTGATCCAACGGACCGACGAAGTGGCGCATGATCTGGCCGCTGCGGTCGATGAAAAAGGTCTCCGGCACGCCGGTCAGGCCGTAGTCGATGGCGATGTGGCCGGCCGGATCGGGGCCGTTCGGATAGGTTGCCCCGTAGCGCTGCAGGAACTGCTTGGCGTCGCTATCGGTGTCCCAGACATCGACGCCGATGAAGGCCACATCCGCTTGATGGCGCTGCCAGCCCTGCTGGAGTACTGGAACTTCCTGGCGACAGGGGGGACACCAGGAGGCCCAGAAGTTCACCAGCACCGGCTTGCCGCGCTGGTCACTGAGTGTCCAGGCGGCGCCGGAGAAGAGGGTCAACGAGAACGGCGCCGCGGCGTGCGGCTTGCCGTCGACCAGTTCCCCACTGCCGAAGATCTTGCCGGCGCCGGCGCTACCCGCCGTGACGGAACCGGCGGTGAAGCCATTCTGGCGCGCCAGCGCGTAACCCGCCACACCAAGGAAGGCCAGCACAGCAACCAGCGCAACCGTCACTATTGCCAGGCGCACGCGCCCTCCACCGCCAGTTTCACAGTACCGTGTCAATCATCATACGACCCGCGCTACCCGGGCGCGCTCATGTCCAGGCTACACATCCAGCGCCAGGAGCAGGCTACATGCGACATCGCGTAGTATCATCAAGCCTCAATTGGCGAGATGTCGGTTTGCGTGAGGGAAGAACGAGCGGCATGGAGCAATCGACCGACGATGGTGTGTACGGTGAGGAACCGCATCACGCGCCGCCGCCTGATGCCGTCGAACCCATCTCAAGAGAGCCCGACCCACCCGTTGTAGCCACCGATGATCGTGCTGCGGAAGCCGTCCCGGCACTGCCGGCAGCTGTCGATCGAGCCGCCACCGGAGAGGCCCTCGGCGACGAACTGCCGGCGGAGGCGCTACCCCCGCTGGACGTTCCGGCAGAGCCCATCCTGCCGGCGGTTGCAACAAGGACCGCCCGGCGCGGCTTTCGTCCCGCCACCGCCGTCATGCTGGCCATGCTGCTGCTCTCCTTCTTTCTGCGCGTGCTGTGGCTGGACCAGCCGCCCGGTTCCATGATCTTTGATGAGAAGTACTACGTCTCGGCGGCCCGCACGATCCTCGATCTGCCGCAGCCGGCAGACGCCCCCTATGCCCATAGCACCCCCGGCAAGGATGCGAACCAGGAGCACCCCCCGCTGGCGAAGCTGATCATGGCCTACGACATGCGCTTGCTCGGTGACAATGGCTGGGGCTGGCGCTGGGGCAGCGTCGTGGCCGGAACGCTCGCCATTGCCTTTATGTATCAGGTCGGACGGCACCTGGGCCTCGGCCCGTGGACCGGGCTGCTGGCCGCCTTTCTCTTCTCTTACGACAATCTGGTCTTCGTGACGAGCCGCATCGGCATCCTCGATATCTTCATGGTACTCGGCATGGTCGCCGGCGCTGCCTGGTTCCTGCAGCGCCGGCCCATCCTGGCCGGCCTGGCCTTCGCCTTCGGCACGCTCTGTAAGGAGTACGGCCTGTATGGCCCGGCCATCATGCTGGTGTACGCGGTCGCCCTCACCCTATACCAGCGCCCGGCATGGAAGCTCGTCCGGCAACGCGCCCTGCGCACCGTAGTCATGGGCGTCGTCTACTTAGCCAGCTTCCTGGTAGCCCTCTGGCTGCTCGACCTGCGCTGGAGCACCTACACCAACCCCATCACGCACCTGCTCAGCATCTGGTCCTACGGCACCAAACTCACGCATTCCCACGGACCGACCGGCATCGAGAGCTGGCCCTGGGAGTGGCTGATCAACGAGGTCCAGATTCCGTACCTGCGCGTCACCGTGACTATCTGCGGCGTCTCGCTAGGGGACGGCGTGCCCTGTCCCCAGGACAATGTGATCCGCCAGTTCGACTCGATCCTCTTCCGCGGCGCGCTCAACCCCTACCTGATCGCCGGCCTGCCGCTGGCGCTCGCCTACGCCCTGGCCCGTCTCCGTGGCAGCGACAACCGCAACGCCCTGCTGGCGCTCGTCTGGTTTGCGCTGGCCTACCTGCCCTTCCTCCCGGCGACCGTGCTGGACCACCGGATCGCCTACATCTACTACATGCTGCCGGCCGTGCCCGCCATCGCCCTCGCCAGCGCCGAGCTCTTTGCCGACCCACGCATCCCGCGCTCCGTCACTATCGGCTATATCGTCGCCATCCTCTACGGCTTCGCCGGCTACTTCCCCTTCGCCGGATTCAAGCTCTGACGGCGGCGTGCCTTACGGTAAGGGACCAGGGGATACCAGCCTTGCAGACACGGCGCGATGCTGCACAGGCGAGCAACCTTCACGCATCTTGAACGTCCGGCTGAAGTAGTTGGGATCGTCGAAGCCGGCGGCGCGGGCGACTGCGGCGATGTCCAGGTTCGTGGTCCGCAGCAGAGATTGCGCTTCGCGGTGGCGCATCTCGTTGACATAGGCAATGACGGTCCGACCGGTCTGGCGGTGAAAGAGGTTCGCCAGATACTTGGGCGATAGACCAACCGTTGCTGCCAGGGACTCCAGCGTCTGCTCCGGCCCGTGATGGGTCTGCACGTGCTGGAGCAGACGCTCCACGTGCAAGTTCGCGCGGGGCGGGGGCGCGCTTGCCTGTGCTTTCGGGCGCTCCGCCAGCCTGCGCAGGGTGCGCGCCGCGACCTCCAGCAAGGCGGTCCGGACGAAGAGTTCGTAGTGGGGCCGCCGTTCTGTCAGTTCCCGCAGCGCCGCTTCGAGCAGGGGCACGGCGGATGTTGCCAGCGGAACGAAGCCCTCCCTGGCGCGGTGGCGCCGGTCGGCAAAGATGTCGTAGTAAAACATCATGCCTTCAGGGGTGAATTGCCACCACACCGAGCGGAACGGCTCCAACTGCGGCGTCGGACGCAATTGATGCACTTCACCCGGCCGGACGATGCAGGCGTGGCCGGAATCCAGGGTCACCTCCTCGCCGCTGAACCACAGCACGCACCGGCCCTCCAGAAGCCAGCAGATCTCGTAGACCGGGTGGGCATGGCACGGGGCGTGCTCAAGTTCCGGTACCGTGCCCTCTCCGTCGACAGGCGTCGCGGCGCCGGTTTCAGACAATACGACCTGCAGGACGCCCGCAGCCAGCCGGGGCAGCAACGCAATGATGCAGCGCTCGTGCTCGTGCTTGAACGCCGGTGGCAGTGGCGACGACCCTCCCTCGCCTGGCGCCGCGGTCAGTTCAGCCATGCCACACGAACCTCCGTCGTCGCGGAAAGCAGTGCCGCCAGTGTACGACATGCGACGCCTGCCTGACTGAGGGAGCAAACCGCGAAACCGCGTCGGGCGTGGTGACCGGGTTGGGCGCCACGCTGCCACCCAAGCGTCCCCCAGCGGCGCCTCTGGCCGGCGCGCTACCATGCATTTGGTAACGATTTTGCTAAAATACGCACGTTTCTCCATTGCTCCCCACTGAGGGGCGCCGTAGATTCCAGGTGGCGTGTGCTGCCGGTTGCTGTGCGCCTGCAGCGCCACAGTCGTCAGAAAGGGGAGGTCCATGCGGGTTGTCCCAGGGCTAAGCCCAATATGGTTTAGTTTGGTGTCGCAACTGCGGGCCCAGAGGGCGCCCCCGACCCAAAGACAGGACTGCGGTCCTGGGGGCTTGTCGGCACTGGTGTTCAGGCATCTCTGAACCGTATTGGGGCCAGCGTGTGACGGAAAGGACTGAGGATGGCAATGGCGACGCTACAGTTTTCGCGACGGCGCGTTCTCGCCGCAGCCGGGGTGCTTCCCCTGATCGGGGCTGCTCTAGGCGCCTGCGCTGCTGCGCCGTCGGCCTCCACCACCGCCTCGCTCGCGAGTAGTGCGACCACCGCGACTCGGTCATCGGTTGCTGCGGCCACATCGCGTGCCGCGTCGTCCGCAATACCGTTACCAGCGACGGTGCCGCCGGCTGCCGGCGCCATTACGCTGACCTGGGGCGGTGAAGATACGCTTGCCAATATCAAGAGCCAGACGGCCGAGGTTGACGCCTTCAACAAGCAACAGTCCGCTATTCACGTCAACTATCTGCCTGTTACAAACATTCTGGGAGCGATCCCCACCAAGCTGCAAACGATGATCGCCGGCGGCGTTGCCCCCGACTTCTTCCAGTTGAGCAGTTCCTACTACGCCTCTGCGGTGGGGAAAGGTGTCTTTCTGGACCTGACCGCCTACGTCAATCAATCCACCAGCTTCCACACTGATGATTTCTTCCCGGTGGTCTGGAACGCCTACCTGTACCACAACCGGATCTTCGCCATCCCGCGCGAGGGTGCTCCCACCGCAACCTTCTACAACGCCGACATGTACCAGCAAGCCGGCATCGCGCCGCCGCCGGGTACGCTCAAGGATGCCGCGGCGTGGACGACGGACGCCTTCCTGGAGGCGGCAACCAGGCTGACCCGGACAGCGGGCGGCAGCACCAGCGTCTACGGCTACGCCGCGCCACAGGGAGCCTGGGCGCCGTTCCTCTTTTCCTTCGGTGGCGATGTCCTCGATAGCAGCCTCACCAAGTGTGTGCTGGATAGTCCGGCGGCCATCACCGCCTTCACCTGGCTGCAAGACACGCTCTACAAGCAACAGGTCGCGCCGCAGCCGGCCGAGGCGGCGAAGCTCGCGCCGGACAAGCGCTTTGAAGCGGCCGGACTGGCGATGGTGTTGGACAAGCGCTTCTCCGGCGGCGAGTTCGGCCAGACCATTCACAACTTTAGCTGGAAGTTGGCGCCGTTTCCGGCCGGTCCGGCGGGACGCATCTCCGATATGACCTCCAACGCCGTGGCCGTGTGGGCGCAAACCAAACACCCGGCCGAGGCCTTCCAGGCTGCCGATTTCATGGAGAGTACGGCCGGCCACCTCCTGCGCATGCAACTGGCGCCGCAAATCGGCGTACCGCAGCGCAAGTCTGTCGTGGAATCGTCGCAGTTCCTGAACGACGAGATGCCGCCGACAGAAAATCAACTGATCATCGACCAGATTGCGACATCACGCTTCTTCCCGCCCATGACGCCGGTCTGGCCCGATGTCTCCGCCGCCATCGGCAAGGCCATGACCACCCTCTGGCAGAACAAAGGCACCCCCCACGACGTGCTCACCGCCCTCGTACCGCAGGTCAACGCGCTGCTGGCGGGGCAGGGGAGCTAGGTGCAATGCCGTCCACCAGTGGACCTGCAACTGGAACTACCAGGCAGCGCAACCGTTTGCCCAGCCGAACATCGCCTGCGACGGCACATCTAACCAGACGCTGACCCAGATGCGGCGGCCGGATAGCTGGGAAATGGACTACGAGGTCAACCAGGCCCACGCCGACGGCCATCCCCACGCCGACGGCGACCAACACGCCGGTGGCGACCGCCGCCAGCACGCCCACTGCCACGCCAACCAATACGCCCACCCCGACGACGACTGCGACGCTCCACCCCCTGACCGCTGTATACGACATCAATGCCGGCGGCACCGCTGCCTCGCTCCACATCGCCGATAAGTTCCACAGCGGCGGCGTAACGGGCAGCATCACCCACGCCGACGGCCGGAGCCATCAAACAGCATGCCCTCTATGGGGCGCAGACGTTACTCGCCGTGGATGGCTGGCCCTATCGTATTGGCGCCCACACCACCACCTACAAGAACTTCAGTAGCGACTTCGTCCTGACACCGGTGGTCAAGGCCGGCGACAAACGGCGCAGTATGCTCAACGAGCACGTCTTGGGCATTACAACAGTGAGCAAGCACACCGATACCGCCTTCAACTTCCTCAGAACTGCCAGGCGGTGCTGGACAAGCGATCGGCATCATAGAAAGAGGATGCAACGCATGCCATGATACATTCCTCCTTACCCGTCGTGCTGACGGTGCCTGGGACCATCACGCAGAGAATCGCGGCCTATGTCACGAACGGAGACCGGCCACGCTGAACTAACGCGAGAAGGTGGAGGACGCTGGATTCGTGATACGTGTTGAGCGGCTGTCCGGGTAGTGTGCCGGGCCAGCGGGAATGGCAAGGTTAGCGTACCTGTACCGTCTGTCGTCACCGATGAGAGAACCACCACTGGAGAAAGGGACAAGCAATGACCGCTGGATCAATTCGAGCCTTGGTGTGGTCGGAACGAACGGAACCGGTCGCCATTTATCCAGACGGCATTAACGGGGCAGTGGCGGCGGGGCTGCGGGCTGCCGGAATCGATGCGGGCATCGCCCAACTGGAAGATGACGAGCAGGGTCTCGGCGAGGAAGCGCTCGCCCGGACCGACGTGCTGCTCTGGTGGGGCCACAAACGGCACAAGAATGTGAACGACGAGAGCGTGGCGCGAGTGCTACGGCACGTCACTGAGCGCGGCATGGGCTTGATCCCCCTGCACTCGGCCCACAAGTCCCGACCGTTCATGGCGCTTTTGGGCACCACGTGTAAGCTGGGCGGTTACCGCGAGGACGGCCTGGCAGAGCACATCTACGTGGTCGAAACGGACCACCCCATCGCGCGTGGGGTGCCGCTCCAGTTCATCATTCCGGCAGAGGAGATGTATCGCGAGCGCTTTGACGTGCCACCCCCTGACGAATTGATCTTCCTCTCGTCCTTTGCGCAGGGTGAAGTATTCCGCTCCGGTTGCTGCTGGACCCGCGGCAAGGGGCGAATCTTTTACTTCCAACCCGGCCACGAAACCTACGCCGTCTATTGCCAGGCGGAAGTCCAACAGATCCTGGTCAACGCCGTCACCTGGGCGGTTCACGGGGAATGAGGTGTGTCCCGGCGTTCGCACGAGCAACAGACACGCCTAATCGCTGCGGGGCGCAGTTCGGAAGAAGAAGGAGACGAGAAGAGCAATGACAGCATGACAGAGCGACTCCGGCTGGCTTTGATCGGTTGCGGCGGCATCGCGCGGCTGCATGTCCGTGGCTACGGTCTCCTCAAGGAGAAGGACCCACAACTCTTCGATCTGGTGGCGGTTTGTGACACCGATAACGCTCGCGCTGAGCAGGTCGCTGCCATTGCCATGCAATGGGGTCAAGAGCGTCCCCGAATCTACCGTGACGTGAGCGAGTTGCTCCGGGACGGCGGCATCGACGGCGCCGACATTTGTCTGCCCCACTTCCTGCACCACACCGTCGGCATCGCCTGCATGGAAGCCGGCGTCAACGTCCAGATTGAGAAGCCGGTCGGCATCACCATCAGGGCGACCAGGCAACTGATCGCCGCCAGCCGGCGGACCGGCGTCATCCTGGCGACCGCCGAGCAGGTCCGGCGCATGCCAGGTCCGCGCACTGCCCATTGGGCCATACATCAGCAGGGAATGCTGGGGACGCCCGAGGTGTTCTTCGTACAAGCGACCACTGATCGCACTTTCAACCCCAACCAGCCGTGGGTCTGGCGTTTCGACAAACTGCTGGGCGGCGGTGGCCCGGTGCTGGATGCCGGCGCCCACTTTTGCGACACGATGCGCTACCTGTGGGGCGAGTGCGACACCGTTTACGGCAGCGTCCGGCGCTTTGCCCAGGGAACGTTCCGCAAAGGAGAGGAACAGGTGGCGGACACGCGCGAGGATACCTTCACGGCGCTGCTCAACTTCCGCAACGGCGTCACCGGTACCTGGACAGTGATCAACCGGGCGATGCCGGCGCCGATGAATAACGTGATCTACTACGGGAGCGAGGGCGCCCTCAGCGACCGCGGCAATCCCTTCCACGGGCCACGGCTCTCCGCCACCCTCACTCGCCGCGACGGCCACGAGTACCGGCTCGCCGACCTTTACGAACAGTACCTGAACGCCCTGCCCCCCGATGAGCGGGAGCGTCTGTTCCCCTTCGGCCTCACGGACGGCTTTGCCCTCGAAGTTTGCGATTTCCTGTTCAGTATCCGCGACGGGCGACAGCCGGAAACAGATGGCGAGGCCGGCTTGCATGCGAAGGCCATCGCCTACGCGATCTACGAATCCGCCGCCGCTAACCAGGTCATGCGTGTAGCGGATATCGAAGATGGCAAACAGGCAGTCTACCAGCAGCCCATCGACGAGCGCTGGAACATTGGCGAAGCGCGAATCTAAACCTCGTCTGCGACCTCAACCCTCTGGCGGCCACCCTAAATCGCGCCTGTGGCCAAATGGTGCATCTACCAAGTCCGCTAGCGTTTTTCCATCACCGGCCGCTCGGTGGCTACGCTGGGAGCGCGAGCCTCTGGCCCGTCGCGTCGCCGCCGCCAGAGGAGCCGAAAGAGCCGGAGACTTGACAGACGCACCACTAAATCAATAGGGTGTGTTTCACCTTTGTTGGGGCAGTGCATTTGGTAACGATTTTGCTAAAACACGCACGTTTCTCCATTGCCCCCACC
This sequence comes from Chloroflexi bacterium UBA4733, assembly GCA_002404055.1. Next base: position 17,270 of record DHIZ01000404.1, on the reverse strand, counting down.
CGCCAGGCAGTGCTAATCTTCGGTCGAACCCTGTGGCGTGCTCCTGTTCCTTCGGTCGCGCCGTGCATGACAGTACCTGCGCCCGCCTGACGGTAGGCTCGCTACTCGGACCACATTCAGGAAGTAGTGACGTCATACTGAAACCGGCCACGCTGCACTGCCGCGACGTGGTCGAGGGTGCCGGGTTGGGGATACGTGTTGAGCCGCTGCGCCCGGTGGTGTGCCGGGCCGTCAGGGATTGCGAGTTTAGGAGTGGACGCCTCGTGTGGGGGAAGGAACGCGCCAGGCAGCACACGTTCCCGACACTCGCTCGAAGTGTCTGTCACGAAAGGGATCGGAAATGAGCACAGCACACAAGAGCTACGCGCGCCGCCAACTATTGCGTCTCGCTGGCGCAAGCGCAGCCAGTTTGGCGCTGCTGGCGGCCTGTGAGACCACGACCAGCCAGACTTCCACCAGCACCAGCGCGCCGACCACCGCGCGCACGGCGGCCGGGACAGTCGCGCAGACGACGTCGACCAGTACGCCCACCGGTCGCGAGGCAGCCACGAGCAGTGTCGCCACTGCCTCCAGTTCGGCCGCCGCGCCGACAGCCTCGAGCGGCGCCCAGAACAAGGCAGGAGTGACCGTATCGCTCCTGGCGATCATGAACCCGGAGCTGCAGGCCTGGTATCAGGAGCACGTCTTCACGCCCTACATGCAGCAGCACCCGGACATCAAGGTCGACCTGATCATCTATCTCTATGCGGATCGCTACACGAAGCCGGAGGTCATGATGGCGGCCGACACGCCGCCGGACGTGACCGCCTGGTATCAGCACGCCTTTGTCGACAAGGGCATGTTCACCGAGTTGACGCCGCTCGCTGCCGCCAGCAAGCTTGATCCAAAGAGCTTCTACGACCTGTCGATCGAGTACGTCACCGTCGATAACAAACTCTGGGGCATCCCCTACCGGGTCAATGACTACGTGATCTACTACAACAAGGACATCTTCCATGCGGCAGGCGTCGAGTTGCCGCCGTTGAAGTGGGACGATACCTCCTGGACCTGGACCAAGTTTCTTGACATCGCGCACCGGCTCACGCAACAAGAGGGCAGTGTCACCAAGGCCTTTGGCTTGGGCGGGCTGGCCGGCAACAACCAGTATCCATGGTACTACGGCGAACACTGGCTGACGCCGGACCGCACCAAGGTGGCGCTTGATCCGAATGGTCCCGGCATTGCCCTGTTGCAGCAAGCCGTCAACCAGTTCCTGCCGTCGGTTCACAGCGGACCGGTGGGCAAGGAAGCCGGCGGCGACGACGTGTTTGCCCAGGGACGAGCGGCAATGAAGGAAGCGGGGACGTGGGATCTGCAGAACTTCAAGCCGAAGCTGGCCTTCAACTGGGGCCTGGCGCCGCTACCCCGCGGCAACCGGTCGGCCAACACCTACTTCGCCGATGGCTACTCCATCTTCAAAGGCGCGAAGCACCTTGATCAGGGATGGACATTCATTCAGTATCTGGTGTCACCAGCGATGCAAAAGGGCATCAACGAGCGTTACGGCGCCTTCCCCAGCCTGACGTCACTCGAACAATGGTCGGCAACGCAACAGACCACGTTCCCGGAAGCCTACCGCGCCGTGCCCGTTGAAGGCTTGCCGTACGGGGTAAACCCCAGCTTCGAAAAGATCAAGGAGTCGGCGGCGGTGCAGAGCGCCGTCGACAAGGCCTTTGGCCCGGTCGCGTTGGGCCAGCAGTCGGCCAAAGCCGCCTTCGAGGCGATCATTCCGCAGATCAACGCGATCCTCGCCGGCAGTCAGTGACCGGACGGGCGAAGGCAAGGCCGTTTCACCATATGAACGTAACTACCCAGGTAGGCTCGGGCGGGTCCGGCTCGCCGCATTGAGATTCGGGTGATTGTTCCTATATCATGGCGGTGTAGACTACCCAAGGGAAAGAGGATTGGACGATGGATGCACACTCGGCGACCTTGACACGCGGTATCCGCTGCGCTGGTGATCGCCCCATCACCCGGCGCCAGGCGCTCGCTGCAGTCGCAGGGTTGGCGCTCACGGCTACCCTGGCGGCTTGCGGCGCGCCCAAGGCCAGCACGCCCGCTCCCGTCAGCGCTGTCACGAGCAGCAGCGCGGCTGCCGCTCGTGACGGCACGAGCGCCGCGTCGGCGGCGCGCTCCGGCACGTCTGCGGCCAGCAGCGTCGCCGCCAAAGCGCCGGCAAACGGCGGCGTGACTATCAACTTCCTGGCACGCGGCGACGACTACATCTTCAAGCTTTTCCGGTCTCAGGCCGACGAGTTCAACAAGACGGCCCCGAACATCACCCTGAGCTTCCAGGACGTGCCGGGAAGTTGGTACCAGAAGCTTCAGGCGGAAATCGCCGGTGGCACGCCACCGGACGCCGTCTTCGAGTGCGACTGTAGCCTCGGCACGTCCGTCCGTAACAAGACCATGGAGAGCCTGGACGCCTATCTCGCCAAGGAGAAGGACTTCCGAGAGGCCGACTTCGAGCCGAATAGCTGGTTTGCTATGACCTACGAGGGCAAGCGCTGGGGATTACCCTGGGATTCCGGCGCCTACGCCCTGTTTTTCAACCATGATCTGTTCCAGGCGGCCGGCGTCGCAGTGCCTGATCCGACCAGGCGCATGACCTGGGACGAGCTGATTCAATTAGCGCGTCAGTTGACGGTCGATCAGAACGGACGCACCGCCGTGCAGTCCGGCTTCGATCCCACCAAGGTTTCCCGCTATGGCTTCGAGACCAATAACGCCTGGGGCCAGGCCAACCTCATCTTCAGCTACGGCGGCGAACTGCTGAATAAGGATGGCACGGCGCCGCTGGACAGCAGCGCCGCCATCGACGCCATCCAGTTGCAAGCGGATATGGGGACTCGCTATCAAATCAAGGCCAGCCCGGCCTACCCGCAGAAAGGGCAAACCTTCGGCATCCAGCAGAAGAACGTCGCCATCGGCTACGAAGGCGTCTGGCTGCTGGGCCGGATGAACAGCGCCGGCATCCCCTGGAGCACGGCGCCAACGCCGAAGCACACGCAGGAGGTGGCCGGCGGCCACTATTCCCCCCTGGCGATGCTGGCAACGTCAAAGGTGAAAGATGCCACCTGGCAATGGCTCTACTGGGCGACGCTCTCGGATCCTGGACAGCGCATGCTGGTAGAAGCTGGGCAGATGCAGCCGATGCGCAAGTCGCTGCTGCCGCTCTTCGTCGGCCTGAGCAAGCCGCCGGACAAAGCCTCACGCCAGGTCCTCGTCGATGAGTTAGCTGCCCCCTTCTTGCGTGTACCGGGGGACCACTATGGCTCCTACTGGGGCAGCTACCACGACCTCTGGATTCAGGTGAGCAACAAGGTGTTGGACCCCGTCTACAAAGGCGCCAAGCGTGCCAGCGAGATCGCGCCCGAGTTGCGCCGGGAGATTGAGCTCTTGCTCAAGACCGGCGTCGCACCGGCCTGATCGCCCCGGACCGCACGGTCTCACGAAGTGTGGATCATCCTCGGTGAGGTCAGCGTAGCGAGTGTGGACGGCAATGCTGTGCCATCCGAGGCTGCGGACGGCGCTGGCAGGTATACTGATACTTTGCATCGTCTGGGAGGCCGCTGCTGTGGCAATCAATCCTTTCCGGCGTACTGCCCCGGTTGCGGCGCTGGCCGAACGCATTCCTCCCGGCCAGTCGCTGGCGCGCGACTTCCCCGTGTTGCACTACGGCCCGGTACCGCGCGTGGACCTCAAGACCTGGAATCTGCGGCTCTACGGTGAAGTAGAGACGCCGCTTGAGGTCAACTGGGAGCAGTTTCGCCAGTTGCCGCGTCAGCAGGTGACACTCGATATTCACTGTGTGACCCGCTGGAGCAAGCTGGACACGCCCTGGGAGGGCGCCGACATGCAGGCGCTCCTCGCTCAGATCAAGCCAACTGCGCGCGCGTATTTCGTGGTGGCCGAAAGCGAGTACGGGTTCACGACCAGCGTGCCATTGGAGGTGCTGGCCGACCCGCAAACTCTGATCGCCGATACCTATGAGGGCAAGCCGCTCACGGCGGAGCACGGCTACCCGGCTCGCCTGATTATCCCCGGCAAGTACTTCTGGAAGAGCGCCAAATGGTTGCGCGCCCTCAAGTTCGTGCAACGTGACGAACTGGGGTTCTGGGAACGCCACGGCTACCATAACGAGGCCAACCCCTGGAAGGAAGAGCGGTTCTCCAATGATTAGGGGCCGCGACACCGCACAGAGAACGAGGAGACGATAGGCAATGCTCGGATTCAGTCACGCACCGGAACTGCTCATTCTGTTCGTCATTGCCTTCATGGTCTTCGGACCGGAAAAGCTGCCGGAACTCGCTCGTGGCGCCGGGCGTGGGCTGCGCGAGTTCCGCCGCATGTCCAGTGAGTTGCAGTCGTCTCTCGGCTCGACCCTGCAGGAGCCGCTGGCCCAGATGCAGCAAGTCCGTGACGAAGTGCAACAGCAGGTGGCCGACGTCAGCCGCATCGCCAACGAAACGCTGACCCAATCCTGGACGACGCCGTCACCGGCCACACCAGCCTATCTGCCCCCCAGCGCCGACTTCACGCCCCCCCTTGCCACCATCAACCCGGCAGCGGCGGAGGCTCAGGACGACGTCACACACGTGGCCGGAGTGGCCGACGTGGCCGCGCCGCCGCCGTTACCCGCTGTTCGGAGACCCAGCATCGCGCTCAGCGCGGCCGCGCTCGCTGCCGGGGCCGGTGGCCGCCTGACACTTGAGAAGCCGGCAGCAGCAACCGTGAGCACGCCACCGGCCACCGCTCCCGCCGGCAACGCACCTGACGTTGCCGGCGCCGAAACAGCGGCGGCCGAGCGCTAACCATGCCAACGGTCCTCACGGCGCCCGTGGTGCAGTTGCCCGGCGTGCGCGCCGGCGTTTTCTTGCTGCGCGTACCACAGCCGGTCCTGATTGACTGTGGCATGCGCGGTCAGGCCGGCAACATCCGGCGGGCGTTGCGCGGCGTGGGTGTCGCTCCCCAGGACCTGGCGCTGATCGCCCTCACTCACTGGCATATCGATCACACCGGCGCCTTGAGCGCCATCCAACGTCAGAGTCCAGCAGTCGTCGCGGCACACCGCGCCGACGCGCCGATCATCCAGGGCGCCACGCCGCCGAACAAGCCGCGCCTCAGTGGTGAAGGAGGCAAGTTCGCGCGCTGGCTGCTGCTCAAGCTATACAAGCCGAGTAAGGTGACCCGGCTGTTGGACGATGGCGACGTGCTGCCGGAGGGCGGCGGCCTGCAGGTCTTGGCAACACCCGGGCACACGGCCGGTCACGTCTGCTATTACCTGCCGGACGCCGGCATCCTCTTCGTCGGCGATGCCCTGGTCAACCGGCGCGGGGAGCTGGCTGTATCGCCGGCGGGCTTCAGCGATGACCCGGCACAGGCGCGCGCCAGCCTTGAAGCGCTACGCCATCTGCGTTACGACCAGTGCTATTTCGGCCATGGCGAGCCCCTCCTAGAGCGCGCCGACGAACGCGTGCGCGCCTTTCTGGATCGCCTGGCGGAGAGCGAGGCTGCTGCACCGGAGGTCAAAGCGTGAGCAACACAACAACCAGCGCCGAGATGCCCGCCGCCGATCTGTCTGATCGTGACATCGTGATCTACGGGAAGCCGGGCTGTTGCCTCTGCGATGACGCCAAGCCGCTGGTCAGCGCGCTGGCAGCGGAGTTTGGCCTCCAGGTCAGCACCGCCAATATCCTTGACGACGCGCAACTTACCGCTGCCTACCGCTTCCGTATCCCCGTGGTGTGCTACCAGGGTGTCGTCCTCGACGAAGGCCGCATCACCGCAGCGACCCTGCGTGCGAGCTTGCAGCGCGTCATGGCACAGGGTACGCCGGATCGGTGCCATGCGCCGAGTCGCTGAGCGCGCTCGTCCTCTCGCACTCGGGCCGTTTGCGCTCCTGCTCCTGCTCATCCCATTCGGCGTCCCGTTCCTCAACGCCCTGCGCGTGCTCGATTCGGGCATCTGCGCCCAACTACCGACGCACATGCTGGCGCCGGGCGGCGTCACACTGCCGCTCTGCGCCCGCAACACCGGCATCTACAGCGGGGCAGCGCTGGCCTTCGGCATCCTTCGCGCCCGCGGGCGGCAACGGGCGATGCTGCCACCCCCACCATGGCTGATCGCCGTGCTGCTCGCGCTGATCGCCCTGATGGGCCTGGACGGTCTCAACTCGGTAGCGACTGACCTGGCCCTGCCTCACCCCTATGCACCCGCCAACGCCCTGCGTCTCGCCAGCGGTCTCGGCGCCGGCGTCGCCCTCGTCCTGCTCCTCTCGCCGGTCATCGCCCGCGCCCGCTTTGGCGCTGCTGATCGGCGGCCGCCGCTGGAGCGCCCGTCCGATTTGGTTCCTTTTCTCGGCGCCGCCCTGGCCGCCTACG
>DHIZ01000404.1:10364-10736 GCA_002404055.1 Chloroflexi bacterium UBA4733 | reverse complement strand
TCGGCGCCGCCCTGGCCGCCTACGTCGTCATCTGGTCGACCGCATCCTGGACGCTCTATCCCGTCGCCCTGCTGAGCAATGCCGGTCTCCTCGGTGTGCTGGTCGGTGTCAACCGCATCGCGCTGAGCGCTCTGGGAGGTTTGGCCGGAGTGGCGCACCGGCCGCTCGGCAACAACCGGGTGGCGCCCGCCCTTCTCGTGATGGTCGCGGTCAGCGAGCTGGCCCTGCTGGCGGGAATGCGATCGATGCTGCTTGGGCCGGCTGGTATAGGGGCGTAACGGTATCCGCAGTCCCGTGCCCTGGAAAATAGCGATGCTGCTGTCCGCCGCTTAACTACCAGCCGGTGTATCCCGTAGGGGCAGGCCCCCGTGC
>DHIZ01000404.1:0-10166 GCA_002404055.1 Chloroflexi bacterium UBA4733 | reverse complement strand
GCACGGGGGCCTGCCCCTACGGGGCTCGGTCGCTTATATGCCTTTGCGGCGGACTTGTGTCACGAGATCTTGGCGGAATTTGACACCTCCCCCCACTTCTGCTACATTCGCAACAGCGGCAATGCGCCGCACTATTTGGAGTCGTGGAACCGTGATACCGGCGGCGCGGTGCGTCGCTGCGACGTGGTGCTGGCGCTGGTTTAGCTACCGGCCGCACGTCGTGGCGATGGGAGTACAGGGCGGCTAACCGCCCCCAGCAGCCACTGCAATTGCGCTCGCCCATCTGGAAACGCACCTACCGGTCATCGCTGACCCGAGTCATGGCACCGGCCGCGCCGACCTCGTGCCCACCATGAGTTGTGCCGCCGTGAGCGCCGGCGCCGATGGGTTGATCCTGGAAGTCCATTCCGACCCATCGACAGCCCTCTGCGACGGCAAGCAAAGCCTGACGCCCAGGGAGTTCCAGGCCCTCTGCCGCCGGCTGCCACCCTACCTGACTTTAGAGGGAAAGCGGATGGGGGATGACGAACAGCCGTTTTGCATTGCAATGGAGCGGGTGGCACGGTAGGATGGCAGGACGTGGCATGTGGGCAAGGTAGAGGTGGCCCAAGATCAGTACAGTGCGGGCAGCAGACAGCGTGGTCGCCCCAGCACCTGCGGGCGACGTTAACGCGCTTTCCGAACAGGGGCTATTGCGTATCCTGCGGGGCGACCGCGAAGGCGCACTCCCCTTGCTGGAGCGCGCCGTGGAGTTGGGCGGCAAAGACCCGGCAATCCTGATCGAATTGGCACGCGCCTACCGGCTGCAAGGGCGGCCCAAGGACGCTATCCGCTTGCTGGCTCCCGTCGTCGATAAGGCCGACGAGTCAGCGGCATGGCAGGAACTGACGCGCGCCCACCTGGAGGCCGGAGACTACCAGACGGCGTTGGACCAGAGTAGCCGGCTGATCGAGTCGCTGGACCTCTCCGCCGTCACCCCGCACGAGCTCCCCATGCTGATGGACGTCTACGAAATCAGCGCCGAGGCAGCGCGGGGTACCGGCGACAGCATCCGCGCCTCGGTCCTGTACAGCGCGCTCAACAGTCTGCTGCTACGCTACAATCGGCGCGACCTCGCTGACCAGACCCGCCGCCTGGAGCAACGCCACACGCAGGAATTTGTTACCCGGCGAGCGGAAATCGAAGCGGCGGAAGAGGCTGAGGACGCCGTTCCCCTGCGGCCGTTCAGCGATTTGCTCTCCGAGGCCCGGCAATATCTGGCGCACGGCCTCGTGTTTGCCGCGCTCGATGCCTCCTACGATGCCCTGGCGCTCGACAGCATGAGCCTGCGGCCCTTCATCGACATCGCCGCCGGCTACGTCAGCGCGGACCAACCGGTGGCCGCGATCGCCTTGCTCCGGTCCATCGAAGCCGTCGCGCTCCTGCGCGAACCGTGCGCTGACCTGGCGCCGACCCGGCGACTGCTCGGCCGCATCGTCGGCGACTCGGCACTGCGCGAACAGGCTGTCGCTCGCTGGCTGGAAGACGGTGACACGACGGAAGCCGCCGCCGAGCTCCGCGACCTGGCGGCGGAGGCGGCGGCCACAGCACAGTGGAAGCGGGCCGAAGCGCTGTATCGCCGCCTGCTGGCGATCGACTCCGGTCGCTCCAGTACCGCCCTCGCGCTGGCCGGTGTGCTGCATCGGGCGGGGCAGCCCCAGGAGGCGCTGGCGGTGTTGCGCGCTGCCGACGCCCGGCTGCAAGCCGGTGGCCGGTCCGAGATGGCTCTGGCTTTCTGGGCCATGGCCGTTACCCAGATTCCCGAACTGGCCGATGGACGCGCCGCCTACGGCGAACACCTTCTTCGCCGGGGACGGCCCGCCGAGGGAGCCCAGGAACTCATCTGGGCAGCCGATATTGCCGTGCGCCAGGGACGAGAGCCGTCCGTCGAGTGGCTGCTCCGTGCCGCGCAAATCTACGACGAAATGGACGACCTATCGGCGGCCCTCCGCACCTACGACCGCTTGATGCGCCAGGCCCCCGGCAACGCGCAAGTGCAGGAGCACTTTGTCGGCTTCTGCTTACGCCACGGCCGGCCCGACCTTGCGGGCAGGACACTCCGCTCTCTGACCACGTACCTGCTCAGCCGGCAACAAGACAGTCCGGCAGCAGCCGTGGCGGCGTTGACGCAGCTCATGGTACTACAGCCCGATGACGCCTGGGCCTACGAACAGTTGGCGGCGATCCTGAGCCGGGAAGGTCGACAGCAGGAAGCGCTCATGGTGTACCGGCAACTGTCCGCACGCCGCCCGCAGGACAAGGCAGTGGCGGCGCGCCTGCGGCAATTGAGCAACAGTATGGAGGCAGCGACGCCGGGCCCTGCCGCCGGGGGCTAGCGCATGGCTGAACTCTCTCGCTTGCTCACACAGGTCACATGGGGCTCCATCGTCGACGTGATGTCCGTCACCCTGATCATTTACGGCCTGCTCATGCTGATTCAGGGCACGAGGGCCGACCAGATCCTCATCGGTATCGCCGTCCTGATCGGCCTCTTCGTGCTGGTCAAATTTCTGCGACTGGAGGTGTTGGGCTGGCTGCTGCAGTTGGCCCTGCCGGCGCTGCTGGTCGCCATCCCCATTATCTTCCAACCCGAACTGCGCAGGCTCCTGGAGCAACTGGGGCGCACCAGCACGATCATCCAGCGACCACTCACGGCGCTGGGCACCAGCCAGTCCCATTCGGCCACGCGCACGATCGACCAGGTCTGCGAGGCAACGGTGCGCCTCTCCGAACGCCGCTACGGCGGACTGATCGCCATCGAGCGGGAGACCGGGTTGAACGACATCATCGCCCGCGGCGAGCAGTTGGATGCCCAGGTCAACGCCAGCCTGCTGCTCAACATTTTCTTCACGAATGCTCCGCTGCACGACGGCGCGGTGATCATACGGGGCGATCGCATCGTCGCCGCCCACTGCCTCTTTCCGCTCTCCGATGAGGTATCGGAAGCCGAACAGTTCGGTACCCGCCACCGTGCTGCGCTGGGCATCAGCGAAGTCAGCGATGCCGTGGCCCTGGTCGTCTCCGAAGAGAGCGGCACGATTTCCGTCGCCATCAGCGGGCAACTCACCCGCAACCTGGACGAAGGCCGGCTCAGAATGATACTCACCGGTGCGCTGCTCAGCCATGGCAGCGCCGATGAACAGGGGACGGCCGCCGGTACCGACAGCATCGACAAGTCTGTCGAGCATGACCATGAAGGCAGATCACTGCGTCGCCTGGTCCACCTGCCTTGGCGCGGCCGTGTGAAGGAGAACCGGGCTGATCAAGGAGTTACCTAAGTCCCCAGACGCGCAGGGGTCGTCGTACTTTGTTGTCCACACGCTCGGCATGCGCTTCCTGTTTGCCTTCATCGCAGCGATTGGGCTGTGGGTCTGGCGAACGGAAGTGACGACGCCGGGTATCCACACCGTCCCCGTACCCAACCCGATTCCAGTCGAGGTCTCCGGCGTACCGAGCGGCCTGATCGAGATACCGCAGCCCAATCAGAACGGTGTGCCCCAGGTGGCAGTGCAGGCACAGGTGCCTACCGATAAGGAAGCCAGTGTCTCTTCAGTCTGGTTCCGGGCGACCATCGACCTGAGTGGTCAGAAGAGTCCCGGCACCATGCAGTATCCTGTTACCGTCGTCTCCCTGGAACCGGGAGTGACCCCCGCCGATTGGTTTCCGCGCTCCTTGCCCGTTACGCTGGATACCATTGCCACCCGCAGCTTACCGATTCAAATCCAGTATCAAGGCCTGCCACCGAACGGCTACGGCTACTCCACACCGGTGCTCGACAACAGCACCAACCAGGTGACGATCACCGGTCCGGAAACCACTTTGCAGCAGATCGCCACGGCCATCATCGTCGTGCGGTTGGACAACCGAAAAGGAAACTTTCACGATGTCGCCCCGGTGGTGCCCCAGAACGCCTCCGGTGGGGATGTCTCGACCCTGAATCTGCAGATCAGTCCCAAGACCGTCGGCTACACGGAGTCCATCCAGCAAACAACGACCATACGTAGCGTTGCCGTCGTACCGCCGGTGACCGGTCAGCCAGCAGAAGGGTACGTCATAGCAGGGATCACGGTTGCACCCGCTCAGGCAACGCTTGTCGGCAACCAGGGCGTCCTCGACAACACCCCGGCCTCCATCGGCACCGACGCTGTGGATGTGTCCAACGCGACCGGCGATGTGACCAGGACCGTGTCCGTGCAACCGCCTAAGGACACCTCCGTTGTCGGTGACGCCCACGTGAAGGTTACCGTGCAGATCAAGGCCATCCCATCGAGCGCCGTGTTGCAAATCGCCCCCAACGTGACCGGGGTGCGCTCCGGCAGCCAGGTGCAATTGAGCGTCAGCAGTATCAACGTCACCCTGCAGGGGTCCGCCGCGACGATGAAGAGCCTCCAACCCAAAGACATCGGCATGACCATCGACGTGACCGGTCTCGGCGCCGGCCAGCATACGGTGACGCCGACCATCAACCTACCGACAGGCGTCACGGTCCAGACGATCACGCCCGACACGGTGCTGGTCACGATCATTCCTCCCACACCCACGCCGACGCCGACCCCCACGGCAACGCCCACCCCAGTCCCAACTGCCACGCCAACTCCTGCTGCTTCCCCGTCGCCGACAGCGGTGGCGGCGACGACCTCAGCCCAGCCCACAACCGCCCGGCGTCCGTCCGACACGCCGACCGCAAAGCCGGTGGCCTAGTCAGGCCGCCGAGCGCGTACAATATGGGGACGCGCCTGCGCTGGCAGGGATGAGGAAGGGACTGCCGGGCGGTATGGCCAGAAACGAACAGATCGCCATCGTTGGCGCCGGCTTGATGGGTCACGCCCTGGCGCTAGATTTTGCCCTGCGCAGCCAGGAGGTCACGATCACCGACACCGAGCCGGGCCGGCTGGCAGACCTGGGAGCACGCCTGCGCACCGACCTGCAGCCCTTCTTGCAGGCCGGCATGCTGGATGCCGCAACAGCAGGGGAAGTCATTGAGCGGATTAGACCCGTCGAGGTAATGGCGCAAGCCGTCGGCGACGCCACCTACGTGGTAGAAGCGATTACCGAGAATCTGGCCGCCAAACAGGCGCTCTACAGCCGCCTGGAAACGCTGGCGCCGGCAGACGCCATCTTCGCCAGCAACACTTCCGGCTTGCGCGCCACCGACATGGCAGCCGGGCTGGAGCACCCGGAGCGCCTGATCGTCGCCCACTACTTCAACCCGCCCTACCTCCTGCCGCCGGTCGAGATCGTGCCGGGGGTGCGAACCTCGCCGGAAACGGTTGCCGCTACCTGCGCCTTGCTGGAAGGAATCGGCAAGAAGCCGGTCGTACTGCAACGCGAGATACCCGGCTTCATCGCCAACCGGCTCCAGGCCGCGCTCTTACGTGAGGCGATCCACCTGGTCAGTTCAGGCGTCTGCCGCGTAGAGGATATCGACGCCATCATGTCCGGCGCCGTCGGCCGGCGCTTGACGGTGATGGGGCCGTTCCAGGTTCTGGACTTCGCCGGCGTGGATGTGTGGTCCCAGATCGGCGAGTACCTCTTTGCCGACCTGGATCGCTCCGATGATGCGGCGGCGCACCTGCGCGACCTCGCCCAATCCGGCCGCACCGGCGTCAAAGCCGGCGCCGGGATCTATACCTGGTCGCCGGAGGCCATCGCCCAGATGACCGCGCGGCGCGACCGTGAACTGATGCACTGTTTACAACGCGATGCCGCGCCCGATGGGGCGGCGAAAGGAGCAGAGTGATGCTGATGGAGGGCGGAGACACCGCACCGCAGGGGCGCGAGCAGTCGCCCGACCCGCCGGGTCCGCCGGAGGGTCCGCCGCAGCCGACCAGCCAGGCCCTCAGCCCCATACCGGGTGGCGCCGAGTTAGTGTCGCCCGGCGGCATGCCGGGTCAACGCGAAGGGCGCCCCACCACCATTAGCGAGGCGGCGCTCCAGGTCACCTTGAAGTGGATGGACCACATGTCCGACGCGGCAGAGCTCGCCCTGGGCGACCCGGAACTAGCGGAAGCCCAGGCCCACTCCGTCGCCACGTTCTTCACGAACATCTTCCACGCCCTGCAACCGCACTTCCCGTTGACCACCGACAACGGCAAACCCCAAACCAGGCGTTGATCCCACAGGTTGCCCTGTTGGACCTATCTGGTATCATCATAGTGACCGGTCGCGCAGCGGGTCCGCCGCCGCCGCTCGGAGGAGTGTAGCTCAGTTGGTAGAGCAGCGGTCTCCAAAACCGCGGGTCGGGGGTTCGAGTCCCTTCGCTCCTGCAATTATTTCCCTCTGGTAGCAACCCAAAGTGTCAAGCTGAAAGGGCCGGAATGGGATTGGACACGCCGGAATTGTCCAATCTTGGTCCAATAGGAAGGGATATTATGGTACGGAACTCCACGACGAATCGCTAATCGGCGAACCAGGAATCAGGATACTCCAGCGGCACACCCTGACGCTCTTCAATTACTCTGCCGCGGACGAACTCTCGGGAACGTGCCATCGTCACAACTGGTACATAGGAATCGTCACAATCGGAGGGCGCGGTTTGCGTGGATCGCCCGAGAGGCGCCCACGAGACCAGACGCTGCAGCACTCCGGCGACGGTCACTCCGCGCGGACGTACCGCCGGCACAGGTAAATGCTCGGCGTACATGCTGCCACCTTTCTCTTGTCCATACCCACCGCTCCCCACGGGGGTATACCGTGGCGTCACGCTATATCCCTAGAGTACCGGAAGAATATGGCAGTACTGGCAATGATCGAACAGTCTCCCTGTGTCAATTCACGGCCTCGAATGTCGGTGCGCGCGCAACCGGTGACGCGGGCACGGCCAGCACGAACGTGCTACCGAGGCCGGGCGTGCTCTCTACCCACAGTTGGCCGCCGTGGAGCTCGACCATGCCCCGCGCGATGGGCAGCCCCAGTCCGCTGCCCTGGTTGAAGCCGGCAGTCGGGGCGCGATAGAAGCGGTCGAAAATACGCTCCTGTTCAGCCGGCGCAATGCCCGGGCCGTCGTCGGTCACGAGAAAGCGCCGCTCCCCGGCATGCCTCCGCAAGACGAGGCGGATCAGGCCGCCGTCCCGTCCGTACTTCTGGGCATTGCTCATTAAGTTGAGCAGTGCCCGCTCCAACCGTGCCCCATCCACCACTGCCCACAGTGCCCGTTTGGGCAACACGAGTTCGAGCCGCTGTCCGCGTGCCTCCGCCATCGGCTCGATGGTGCGCGCCGCACGCTGGGCCAACAGGCGCAGGTCGACCCGTTCCAGGCGTAACTGCACGCGGCTGGCCTGCAGGCGAGTCAACTCCAGCAGGTCGTCAACCAACTGGGCCATGCGCGCCGCCGCGCCATCGATGTTGACGAGCAGGCGATGCAGCCGGGGGGCCAGGTCGGGCGGCGCGTTGGCGAGCACCGCCCCGATGGAGGTGGTGATGGCGCCGAGCGGCGTACGCAGGTCATGGGACACGTTGGCCAGGAACTCGTCCTTCTGGCGTTCCAGTTCGTGTTGCGCCGTGACATCGCGCGTCACTTTGGCGAAGCCCCGCAGCTGTCTGTGCGGATCGCGCAACGCCGTGATGACGGTATTGGCCCAGAAGCGCGTGCCGTCGCGGCGCAGGCGTTCTCCCTCGTCCAGGCAGCGCCCTTCGCGCGCTGCCTCCCGCAACTCTTCCTCCGGTTTGCCCGCCGCCACGTCCTCCGCCAGATAGAAGCGGCGGAAGTGCTGACCCAGGATCTCCAGCTCAGGGTAGCCCAGCAGGCGCTCGGCCCCAGCGTTCCAACTGGCAACGGCTCCCTCGGGCGTGAGCAGAAAGATGGCGTAGTCCTTGACATCCTGCACCAGCAAGCGGAAGCGCTCCTCGCTCTCCCGTAACGCATCGCTCACCCGGCGCCGCTCGCTGATGTCGCGCACGACCGCGATGATCAATCTCTCACCGTCAGATTGCACGGGGCTGAGGCTGATCTCGGTAGGGAAAACCGTGCCGTCCTTGCGCTGCGCATAGAGATCGAGGCCGGCGCCCATGGGTCGCGTATGGGGATCGACGGCATACCGCTCGCGCTGCCGGACGTGCCCCTGGCGGTAGCGCAGTGGCACGAGCAGCTCGATCGGTTGGCCAAGCAGTTCCTCTCTCTGATAGCCGAAGGCGACCTCCGTCAGGCGGTTGACCAGGACGATCCGGCCGGTTCGGTCGGTGATGACGATAGCGTCCGGCGCCGACTCCAGGAGACTGCGGAAACGCGCTTCGGCAGCGTTCGCCCGCGCCAGGAGCACCGCCTGCAGTTCTGCTGCTTCCTGCCGTGTCGTGCTGTCCTGGAAGAGGATGACGGCGCCGATGACTCCGCCCTCTTCGCAAATTGGGGCGCAGACGTACTCGCATGGGAAGCTGCTGCCGTCGCGCCGCCAGAACACCTCCCCGCTGACCTGATGCACCGCACCGTCCTGCAGCACGGCCAGCACCGGGCTGGCCACGTCCGGATATGGCGTGCCGTCGGCGTAGGCATGGTGCAGTACGGCGTGGAAGGGCCGACCGACCAGATCGTCGTGCGCGTTGCCGGTAAGGCGAGACGCCGCCGGGTTGGCAAAGGTCATCATTCCGGCACAGTCAATGCTGATGATCCCCTCCGCCGCGGCGTCTAGAACCAGCGCCTGCTGGCGAACGAGCCGCTCCAGGGTCGATCTGTCCGGCGGGGTTGGCGCCGTATCCCGGCGTTGCTCACCATCCATCACAGGCACGTCGTCCTCCCCCACCTCTCGTTTGCAGTGCCTGGGCAGCACCCCCAATTGTTACCACGCCCGCTCCTCCCGGTGCCACCGTGCCTGCAGACGGCCCTCAGGCCACGTACACCGCCGGCTTCATCTCCGCTCCAGATGGGCGGACCAGCAGTTGGGGCACAACGCCCTGCTGCAAGACGTCCGCCGCAACGCTGCCGAGGAGCGTACCGTGACTGCCGCTCCCACCGTGCGTCGCCATAGTCACCAGCAACACGTTGTGTTCTGTGGCGGCGCGCACGATCTGTTCGCCCGGCGGCCCCTGCCCGACGGTGATCGTGACCGGAACGCCCGGCTCCAGGCGCCTGAGCCGGGCCTGCTGCGCCGCTAGATATGCCCCTCCTTCGGTCGCGCCGAGCGAAACGCCCCGGCCGCTAGCGCCTGACGGGCGGCCGGCGGGCGATGTCGCCACCGCCACCGGCGCCACGCAATAGAGCAGCAGCACGCCGACACTGAGTGCATGCGCCAGGCTGAGGCCGACCGGCAAGGCAGCTTCCGCGAAGATGGAGCCGTCGAGCGGGATGAGGATGCGGCGCGACTGGATCGGCAGCGGTGTCGGCATAGCGTCGCTCCTGACCGGCACGAACAGCGTCGGAACATCGGCGGCGGCCAGCACCGCCTGAGTGGTGACGCCTCTGAGGGCGCCCCATGCCGGACTGCGCGGATCAACCGCCATGGCGATCAGCCCGACCCGCCGCAGGCGCGCTTCGGCCAGAATGGCGGCCTCGGGTTGTCCAGCAAAGGTGACAGCTTCCACCGCCGTGCCCGTCATCAACCGGCCGGCGACGGCAGCCAGGTAGGCTTCGGCGCCGTGGAGCGCTGCGCGGTCGACTTCGCCGCCTTCCACAATACCCACGGCACGGACCAGCAGCAATCGCCGCCGCTGGGCTCGGGCCAACAACTGGGCGTAGGGCAGGGCCGCTTCCGCGGCAGCGGAACCGTCAAGCGCGACCAGGATACCCCCGCTCACCACCATCCTCCCTTCTCCGGCATCAGGTCCACTCGCTGTGTAGTGGTTAACGGTGTGGCGTTGAGCACGACAACGGCGACGCCGCGCTGCTCGGGTCGGTTAGCGCCGTGATCGGCGCTGACTGGCCCGAGGATCAGGATGCAGCACGGAGGTGAGGATGGAGGTAGCAGGAGGTCAATAGCAGGTAAATTCTGAACGAGAGGACCTCAGCGAGCCGGGCGACGAGGCGGGTCGCCGGCCAGGTGAGCGGCGCCGGTCGGTGACGAAGGAGCGATGACGACATGGGCTGGCAGATCCCTGTACGCTGGCGTATCAGCCAGCATCCTCCGCCGGTGACACCAGCCGAATGGCGGCCAAGATTGCGCTGGGGGACGCCCCTGCCCGGGCTTGCTGCCGGCGGG
>DHIZ01000005.1 GCA_002404055.1 Chloroflexi bacterium UBA4733 | reverse complement strand
GGCGAGTCGAGCCCAGTCGTGGCGAGATACGAACCGACCCGTCTGGCAGCCTCAGTCGCCTCCCCGGCCGAATGGTCAGGAAATTGCCTCTTGACAGGCGATACATAGGACATATGCTTATTGCCAATGCATATGCCTTGGAGATATGGATGGAATGTCGCTTAGGTTTGGGGTCCTCGGCCTGCTCGCCGACCAGCCGCTGCACGGCTACCAGATCAAGCAGCACTTCGAAGAGTTGCTGGGTGGGACCTGGGACCTCAACATCGGCTCCGTCTACCAGGTCCTCCAGCGCCTTGAACGGGACGGCCTCGTGGAGCCGGTCGGTGAGCGTGGCGATCGGGGCCGGCAGGCCTATCGGGCGAGCGAAGCAGGCGTCTCAGCGCTCCACGAATGGCTGGAGGAATCGGAGTCGGAGCCGCAGCTCCTCCGTGAGCAGGTCTACGTGAAGCTGCTGCTGCTGGCACGGCGCGCTGACGGACGGCTGGACCGGCTGCTCGATCGCCAGCGAGGTGTCTACCTGCAGCGACTGCGCGACCTTGCCGACCAGGAACGAGGTGCCCGCGAGCGCGGCCGCGACGAGCTGGCGCTGCTCTTCAAGGGCGGCCAGCTCCATACCGAGGCCGACCTCAAGTGGCTCGACGTCTGCGCCGACGAATTCCGAAGGAGGAAGTGATGGATTGGCTGGTGGAGTTGAGCGAGGTTAGCCGCGTCTACGACGCCGGCACCCATACGGTGGCCCTGGACTCGGTCAGCCTGGGGATCGAACGCGGTGAGTTCACGTCCGTGATGGGTGCCTCCGGCAGCGGCAAGTCGACACTGCTCAATCTCGTAGCCGGCCTTGACCGGCCCAGCTCGGGCCGGGTCGTCGTGGACGGGCAGGACCTGACGCGCGCGAGCGAGACGGAGCTGGCCCGTTTCCGACGGTCGAGCGTCGGGTTCGTCTTCCAGTTCTTCAACCTGCTCTCCAACCTAAATGTCCTGGAGAACGTCCTGGTCCCCGCCGAGCTTGCCGGCGTCCGGCCGGCGGAGGCGAAGGAACGGGCCCAGGCGCTGCTCGCCGAGCTGGAGATGGAGAGCTACAGCAAGGTGTTCCCGGCCAACCTGAGCGGCGGACAGCGGCAGCGCGTCGCCATCGCCAGGGCCCTCGTCAACCGGCCGGCCCTGGTCCTGGCCGACGAGCCCACAGGCGCCCTGGACAGCCATGCCGGCGACCAGGTGATGGAGCTGCTCGGCGAGCTCAACGGTCGCGGCCAGACGATCGTGCTGGTTACCCACGATCCCAAGCTGGCGACGCGCCACGGCCGTCGGGTGATCACACTCCGGGACGGCCGGGTCGCCGACGACCGGAAGCTGGCGGCCAAGCGGGACACCCGGCCGGCCGACCTTGTCAGGCTCCAGGCCGAGGAAGCCTAGCCGTGCGGGCCGCGCTAACCCAGATCCGCGCTGCCGTGCTCCGGCGGCGGGCGCAGACCGTGACCGTGCTCCTCGTCAGCCTGCTGGCGGGCGGGGTCTCGACCATGGCCGTAACTCTCCTGGTTCGATCGGCCCAGCCCTGGGACGACGCATTCGGTCGCTATTCAGGCGCGCACCTGATGTTCCATTTCGACGCCTCCAAAGTGAGTGCGGAGCAGCTGGCTGCTACCTCTTCGCTTCCAGGAGTGACCGCAGCAGGTCCCCCACATGAGACCGTGCTGATCCCCTTCGGCCGCGGCAGCCAGAAGGGCCAGGTGCAGTTGATCGGACGGGCCGACCCGGGTGGCAAGATCGACCGCATCCCGCTCGCCGCTGGGCGCTGGCCTGAGCGCCGGGGCGAGATCGCGGTCACGCGTACAGAAGACATCAGCATCGCGTTCCGTCCTCAGCTGGGCGAGACGATCCACGCACTGACCGGCGCGGGCCTGGTTGATTTCAAGGTGGTCGGCGAGGTCATCGACCTTGGCGGCCACGGTTTGGAGCTCGACTTCACGAACGGGGCGGCGGGCGCCTGGGCGCTGCCGGCCGACGTCGAGGCACTGGTTGACGGCAGGCAGATCCAGCTCGGCTACGAGATGGCCTACCGCTTCAAGGATGCGGCGACCGAGGATCAGCTGGCTGCCGACCGGCGCGAGATCGAGGCGGCGCTGCCCGCCGGCGCGGAGACGCAGAGTGTCATCGACTGGCAGCGGATGCGCGCGGGCTCGATCTGGGTGATCGAGCTGCTCAGTGGGATCATCGTCGCCTTCACCGTCTCCGCACTCATTGCCGTCACAGTGATCGTCGGCAGCGTGGTGGCGGGATCGGTGCTCTCGAGCTACCGCGAGATTGGCATCAGCAAGGCCCTCGGCTTCACCCCCGCCCAGGTGGTCGCGATCCAAGTCGGCCAGATGGCCGTGCCCGGCATCCTCGGCGCGCTGGCTGGGCTGCCCCTTGGTGCGCTGATGAGCCGTCCCATCCTGGACAATGCCGCCTCCAGCCTGAAGCTGCCCGAGCCGTCGATCTTCGACCCGGTCGCTGACGCAACCGTCGCCGCCGCGCTGCTGCTGCTGGTCGTCGCGGCGGCCTTCGTGCCGGCACTGCGGGCGGCGGCCACCGACTCGGTGCGGGCGATCGCGCTCGGCGCCGCGCCGCCGCCGACTCGCCGGTCTCGCCTTGCGGCCGGCCTCGCCAGGCTGCGGGCGCCGCGCGTCGTCAGCATCGGTGCCGGCGACGCTTTCGCCCGGCCCGTCCGAGCGCTGCTGACGGTGACCGCACTTGGCGTCGGGATCGCGACGGCCACCTTCGCGATCGGCTTCCAGGCCACCCTCGTCAGCCTCCTCTCCCGCGATCCCGGGTCCTACGGTTATGCACAGGATCTCGTCGTCAATCGCTATCCGGGGATCTCGGACGCGTCGCTCAGCGAGCAGCTGGCCGCCCAGCCCGAGACGCGCGTGGTCGTCGGGCAGCGACTGCTGTCCATGCGTGCGCCGGGCGAGAAGGACCCGATCGCGCTTTACGCGATGCGCGGCGACCCGGTGGGCGTCGGCTACCAGGCGGTGGAGGGTCGCTGGTTCGCCACCAACGGGGAGGCGGTGATCGCCGGCGACATCGCCAACAAGGCGCATCTCCGTATCGGCGACACGCTGAACGGTTCAGTTGTCGGCGGACCGGCGCTCAGCCTGCGCATCGTCGGGCTGGTCAACGACTTCAACACCAACGGCGCAAGCGTCCGCGTCGGCTGGGACACCATCGCCGCCGCGATGCCCGACCTTGCTCCCAACCAGTACCTCGTAAAGCTGCGGCCCGGCTCGGACGCCAAGGCCTACGCGAGCCGCGTCGCCGGCGCGTCGCCGGACTTTCTGGACGCCAGGGTGACCTCCCTGGCAGACGTCGACTTCTACACGAACCTGCTCACCTTCATGGTCACCGGCCTGGCGCTGGTGCTGATGGCGATCGCCGC
>DHIZ01000165.1:25046-37747 GCA_002404055.1 Chloroflexi bacterium UBA4733 | reverse complement strand
AACAGAGGTGAAACACACCCATATGGGATGCCCCTGTCGCCGGAACAACCCGGCTGCCTGGACCAGGCGGGACCCGCTGTCCCTGCCTGGACTTTGCTGTGCCGAGCAAGTCGCTCGACCTGCAGGCATCATCCGGGACCGGACCCCACCCTGTCGTCCGCCGTCGGGCGGCTCTTTCGCCTACTCCCAGCGGCGTAGATGGCGGGTGGACGTACCACTGAGGCTGAGCCTGGGCGGAAAGTTTTCGGCGACAAGGCAAGCTTCACTGGTATACTCTTTGTAGACACAATGGTGAAAAGGGACGATGATGGAAACGCGTGTTCGACGTTGGGGAAACAGTCTAGGGGTACGCATCCCGAAGGCGTTTGCGCAGGAGGCCGGGCTTCAGGAAAACGCCCCCATCACGCTGTCGTTGGTCGACGGAAAATTGTTGATCGAGCCTGTTCCCGTCGTTGGCTTCACACTCGACGAATTGCTCGCGGGTGTGACCGAGCAGAATGTGCATGCTGAAGTCAACACGGGCCCGGCGGTGGGGGCCGAAGTGTGGTAGGCCCTCTGCCGTTCGTGCCGGACAGGGACGACGTGGTGTGGATCAGCCTCGATCCTCAGGCCGGCCACGAGCAGGCCGGTCGGCGGCCGGCGCTCGTGCTCTCACCGGCAGCGTATAACGAGCGAACGCTATATCCAGTCATGTCCCCATACCCGCGCCGGCTTCCCAGGGGAAACGCTGACTATTCAGGCGCTCCTGTAAGCCATACGGCCCGGCGACCCAGGTGCGATAGCCATCGGTGAAGGCGGTCCAGTTATCGGACTTGCGCCAGACAAGCAGCCCGCCGGTCGTGTGCTGCACGCTATCGCCGTTGGCGGCGTAGGCCTCATTGTCCAGGCAGTCGCCGACGATGGTCGGTATGCGGTCGTACAAGGCGGCGAAGCCGAGCTGGTAGTGGCAGGCGGGCGAGCCGCCGGCCGCCAGCACCGTCACCGCCAGACCATTCCCCACGGCCTGTGTCCAGCCAGGCGCCGTGAGGAACCAGGCTCCGGCGACAGGAAAGGTCAGCGTGCCGGTGAATTGCGGCGTGTTGCCCGAACCATCGGCACGGATGACAACGCTGGTCGAGACAGTCTGGCCGCTACCGGCAAGGGTCGCGGTGACCGGGAATTGCCCAACCAGAGCAATCGGGGCGTTGGGCACGACACCCACGGTCACGGTCGCCGGCTGCCCCGCCACCGGCTGCGTCGGGTCGATCGAAAACGACAGGACGGGTACCCCGAAACCGGCCTGGGCATGGGCGACCAGCGGCGTCAGCACTGCGCCCGACAGCAGGGCGAGGAGGACGAAAAGTTGACGCATCCGGTACACAGCAGTACACCTCTCTCACGAAAAACCGCTCCATCTCCGAACGGCGCGGTGGCCGGATCAGTCTCCGCGGTAATGCTCCAGGCTGTCATGGAAGACGCCCACGAGCCTCACAATGTTCCTCCCCGTGCCGCCGTGGTATCTTGGTCATCAAGCAGAAAGAGTGACACCCATGCAAGTATCCGGCTCCATCACGATCATCACTGGGGCATCGGCGGGCATCGGCCTGGCGACAGCCCGGCTTTTCGCGGCACAGGGCGCTCGGGTTGCTCTGGCCAGTCGATCCGCCCAGACCCTGGCAACGCTGGCTGGCGAACTGCCGGGTTCGTTCGCCATCCCCACCGACATGCGCGATGGAACGTCAATCAGGCAGATGGTGGAGGCGGTGCGCCTGTACTACGGCCGCATTGATCTCCTGATCAACAATGCCGGACAGGCCCTGTACTCGCCGGTGGAGCAGATCAACCTGGACGACTACCGTCAGATCATGGAACTGAACCTGTACGGCCCACTCCTGGCGATGCAAGCCGTAATCCCGGTGATGCGCGAGCAGGGCGGTGGGATGATCGTGAATATCAGCTCGAACGTCTCGAAGATGTACATCCCCGGTCTGGCCGCGTATGCCTCCACGAAGTACGCTCTGAATTGAATAGCCGGGACGCGGAGTTGGCCGGTGCTCGTCGTATCGCACCGGCACGCGCTCACGCGAAGGAGCCATCCGTGAACACAGCAAGTATCCGCTGGTCCAGTCTCATTCCAGGCATCATCTGCCTGCTCCTTGGCACAATCTGGGCGCTGCAGGGGCTTGGTCTGATCGGCGGC
Organism: Chloroflexi bacterium UBA4733; assembly: GCA_002404055.1. Next base: position 35,568 of record DHIZ01000165.1, on the reverse strand, counting down.
AGCTTCATGTCCAGGCAATTGCTCTGGACCGGTATCGGCAGCGTGGTCGCCATCGTCGGTCTCTTCCTCGTCTATCGCGGCGTATCCCATAGGCCGTAGCCGGAATCCGTGCCTACGGTCCTCCTCGGCGCTGAGACCGATGCTGGTTCTGAAGAGAACCATATTGTACTATCGCTTCCTGCATTCATCTCTGGATAGCGTGAGAGGAAAGGGTCAACGTCATGAAGGATCAAGTGTACGACCGGCGAACGCTGTTACGCCTGTGCGGCACTGCCGGCGCCCTGTTATCTACAGCACTGCTCGCGGCCTGCGGAGCCGGCGCAACGAGCGGCGCCGGCAGCAGTGGCGCCGTCACCACCTCGGCGGCGGCAGGCGCCGCGACTGCGACGACAACGGCGAAGGCGACTGTCGCCAGCAGCACTGCTGCCGCGGCGGCGAGCAGCAGCGCCCCCGGCAGCAAGGTTCAGCTCAGCCTCTGGACGACCTGGGGCGACAAAGATGCCGTCGCCGAGCAGGCGCTGGCCGATGCCTTCGCCAAGACGCAGTCCAATATCGCCGTCACGGTGACCACGGTCACCGACGGCAACAAGTTCACCGCCGCGATGGCCTCCGGCGCGCCGCCCGACCTGTTGCAGACCTGGAACGCCGCGCAGGTGGCGACCTGGGCGACGAGCGGGGGCGTGGTGCAACTGGACAGCCTCATCGCCTCCGGCAAGCTGGATCTCAGCACGCTGGACCGCAGCGGTTTGGCCGCCGGGCAACTGTTCGGCAAGCAGTACGGCATGCCGATGCTCGTCTACACCAACACCCTCTTGTTCTGGAACAAGTCAATCTTCCAGGATGTCGGCCTTGATCCCAACACGGCGCCTGTAACCTGGCAGGACCTCACCACCGCCGCGCTCAAGATCACGAAAAAGCAGGGCGATACGCTGACCCGCATCGGTTTCGTGCCCAACAACGGCCAGGGCGGGGTTCCCGCCATCATGTGGTCGTTCGGCGGTCAACTCTATTCCGACGACGGCAAACAGGTGACGCCGGACAATCCTGGCGTCGTGAAGTGCGCGGAATACACGCGCCAGCAAATCGTGCAGCTCGGTGGCCCGGCCCTCATCGCCGCCTTCACCAAAGGCTTCGGCAAGAACGAGAACGACCCCTTCTATATCGGCCAGACGGGCATGCAGATCAACGGCGAGTGGGTACCCACCTTCGTCAGCAAGTACAAGCCGGACCTGGACTACGGCATCGGCTTCATGCCCTACGATGAGTCGACGCCCGGGGCCAAGAACTCGGGAAATATCGCGACGAATCTGATCATCATGCCCAAAGAAACGAAACACCAGCAGGATGCCTGGAACGTCATCGCCTTTGCCAACACCCCGGAACCGAATCTAGCGCTGGCGAAGGCCCTGGGCAACACCCCCCAGGTGCTGGCGGCCGCCGACATGCTGGAGCAGGCTGCTGCCACTCCTCAGCTCAAGTTCATCTTCCAGGCCCACAAGAGCCGGAATATGAAAACGACGCCGATCAACCCGATCAGCACCGACTACAACAAGGAGTTCGGTGCGGCGATCGGCAAGATCATGAGCGGCACGGCCGATGCCCCTTCGGCGCTGGCCCAGGTGAAATCGGTCATCCAGCCCAAGCTCGATGCCATCGTCAAAGGCGCATGATCAGTCCGCGGATTGATTCGGCGGGCTGATCTGCCTGGACCGGCAACCCCTCGCGCGCTCCGCCAGCCACTGCCTTTTTGGTCAACGCCTCGAAATCCCAGGTGAGCCGGCCCTCGCACAGATCGTCGCCCACAGCCCGCACCCAGTCTCGTTCCGCCTGCTGCAGCGCTCGGGTGCATTCCAGGTCCAGCAGTTCCAGGACAGTGCCCAGCGCTGGTCGGTCCCTGACGGCGCCTTCTGTTATACAGTACAGTCTCGCTCACGTGATGCAGGAAGGAAGTCGGTGATGGTAACAAGTGTGCGGGCGGAGCGGCAGAACATCGCGCTCCCAGATCAGCAGGAAGAGTTGACGATCTACGTGGCGCGGCCGGAGGATGACCGTGCCTATCCAGCCGTGCTGGTCATTCACGAGGCATTCGGGCTGGATGAGCATATTGCTGATGTGACACGCCGCCTGGCGGCGGAAGGCTTCGTGGCGATTGCGCCCGACCTGTTCTCGCTCGACCCTTTTGGACGGACGGTCACTCCCGAAGAGATGCAGGAGAGCATGCGCCTGCGCATGGCCTTGCCGACGGAGCGCCGGATGGACCCTGCCGCCATGGCGGAGGCGCTGGCACAGTTGCCGGAAGCGCGGGCGACCCGTCTACGCCAGGTGATCGCCTGGAGTGCGCAGCGGGATATGGCGGCGCTGGTGCCGCCGCTCCAGCAGCTCGTCGCCTGGGCACGCGGACGCGCGGACACGACGACTGCCGTGGGTGTCACCGGCTTCTGCTTCGGCGGCGGGATGACGCTACGCCTGGCCTTCGCCGGCGCCGCCATCGACGCTGCCGCACCCTTCTACGGCCAGAACCCGCCGCTGGAGCAAGCCGGCCAGGTGCGCTGTCCGTTGCTCCTCATGTATGGGCGCAACGACCCTTTCATCATGCCGGGCGTGCCAGCGCTGCTCGGCGCGTTGCAGGGGGCCGCGCTCACCTACGAACTGCACGTCTACGAGCAGGCCGGCCACGCCTTCCTCAACGATACACGCCCCGATATGTACGGAGCGATTGCCGCTCAGGACGCCTGGCGCCAGCTCACCCGCTTCTTTGGGCAACATCTGCAGGCGCGATGACGCGGTGTAGATAGGTCTGCCACGTTCGCCGCCGCTCAATCTTGAGTATTTATTGACCTCGAAGGCGCATATCTTGAGACCATCTTGAGCGGTCGCGTCCGACACTTCCCAGGCTAGATAGCGATGTACTGAAGGAAGTGTGGCGCATGACCACTCTCGTCCTGGTGCCCTTCGATGGCGGGCCTGTTGCGCAGGCCGCGCTACGTGCGGCCTGCCTTGGCGCTCGGCGCGACGGCACGCTGGTGGCCGCCCTCTACGTGGCGCTGATCCCGCGCCAGTTGCCGCTGCGCGCCGACTTGCCCTGGCTGGCCCGCGAGACAACACGGATCCAACTCCTGGCCGAACCGATTTTTCAGGAAACGGGCGCAAATGCCTGGGCGGAGTGGGTGTGCGCCCGGGAATTGGCGCCGGCGATCGCCGGTGTCGCGCGGGAATTGGAAGCAAGCCGGATCCTGCTCGGCATCCGCCGGGCATCAAGGCACCCGGCCTGGCTGCGCTACTGGTCCGTATCGGAGAGCCTCCGGCGCCTCGCCCCCTGCCCGGTAGACGCACGCGTCTTTCCACTGTCAGAAGCGGTGGGCGCGCGCATGTCCACCGAGGCACTGTCCTAATGGCAAGCGAAGACACAACCACGTCGTCGGCCCCGCAAGGCGAACAGCAGCACGGAGCACGACGCCTGGGCGCCTTCCTCTGCTGGGCGATCGTCTTTGCCGACATCGGCACATCCGTCTATTACACGCCCGGTATCCTCTTCGCCCAGCCGGGGGTGGGTACCCATGCTGCCCTCTTCGTCGCCATGACGCTGGTGGTCTTTGTCCTGTTGACCCGCAAATATGGCGAAGTGGCAGTGCGCTATCCCGAGGGTGGCGGCGTTGTCACCGTGGCGACCCGCGCCCTCCATCCCTTCGTTGGCGTGGTCGGCGGCATGTTCATCCTCGTCGATTACTTTTTGACGGCAGCGCTCAGTTCGCTATCCGGCGTCATCTACCTGAGCGATGTGGCGCCGGCGCTGACGGCCTATGTGCTGCCGGCGACGATCGTCGCCCTGATCGTGTTGGGAACGTTGAACCTTATCGGCATCAGCGAAAGTGCCAAGGTCAACGCCACCTTCGCAGTCGTCGCAGCAGCCAGCCAGATAGCGGTCGTGCTGGCCGTCATCGTCCACGTGGGGCCGGGGCAGCTCGTCGCGGAGCTGCCGCGCGTGCTCTCCGGCCCACGCCTGACGTCGCTGCAGGTGCTGACCGGCTACGCCGGCGCCTTCCTGGCCTTTTCCGGACTGGAGAGCATCTCCCAGCTCTCGCCGGTCATGGCTGAGCCGCGGCGCCGGGTGACGCGCCTGGCCATGGGCACTTTGATCGCCACCATGGCGCTGACCAGTCCATTGCTCACGCTCTGGTCGACCACCATCTTGCCGATCACGTCCTCCACCGATCCCAACCAGTTCATCTCGCTGCTGNNGAGATGCTGGCCAGGAAGTTGCCCCATGTCGGCGCAACGCCGAGGTGGACGTTGTGAATGACCACGTTGATGTTGAGCAGAAAGATCAGCCCGAGGATGACCAGGGCAAATTGCGTGACGAGGTCCGTCATGGCCAGGACCAGGTTGATCGCGCTCGATTCCTGGATGCCGATGACGTTGACGGCGAGCAGGATGGCAATCAGCGCCACGGTGGCGCCCACGTGCCAGACCTCGTTGTGCCTGACGAGGCTGAAAAGCCAGAAGTACTTTTCGAACACGCCGAGGTAGCTGATCGCGAAGTAGGCAGAGATCGAAACGGTCGCCGTGTAGTTGAGAAGCTGGACCCACCCGACCAGGAAGCCGATCGGCGCGTTGAAGGCGCGACGAGCGAACTGGGAGCTTCCGCCGGCGTGTGGTAGCGCCGCTGAGCCCTCGGCGTAGTTGAGCGCGGTGCTGACGAAGATGAGACCCGCCAGGATCAAGGCCAGCGGCGTGAGCCCGAGGGCGAAGGCGGCCGTGACGCCCAGGGCGTAGTAGATGCTGGACCCGACGTTCCCGTAGCTGGCCGCGAAAAGGGAGGGAGCTCCCAGGGTGCGGGGCAGCTTGGCGGCGCGGCGCACGACGACACGCAGGTCGCCGGGCCGGCGGCCACGGCGAGCAACGGCGTCGGGACCCATCGAATGCGAGGTTAAAGGATTCGCCGCGGCATCCATACAAGATCCATTCGGATCAGAGGCTCCGCCAAACGGAGGCCAAACGGCCCCGTGTCTACGTTGGATACATGCGCACCGCGATCCTGCAGCTTCCCGAAACGAGGACGGCCAGGGAGAGGCGCGCTGTCCTGCGCACCGCGAGCCGCCAGCTCGAGCGCGCGGATCTATACCTCGCCGCGGTCGCTTACATGGAGCTCGGCGACCGGGAGGCGCAGCGTGCGCTGAACCAGCTTCGAACCGACCTCGAGAGCCTCAGGCGTCATCTCGGCGAGCGCGGGAGCCTGGAGAGGGAATGAGCCAGACTGTCACGCTCTCCCGCCGCAGGATCAAGGTCCGCGGCGGAAGTCTCGGGGCCTTTCTGTGCTGGGCCGTGGTGTTTGCCGACATCGGCACCTCCGTCTATTACGTTCCGGGCATCCTGTACGGCCCGTTCCGCTCGCGCTCCGCCCTGTTCGTCCTCATGACCCTGTTCGTCTTCATTCTCTTGTGTGTCAAGTACGCCGAGGTCACCTGGCGCTACCCGGAGGGCGGCGGTGTGGTCAACGTCTCTTCGCAGGCGCTGCATCCGTTTGCCGGGCTGCTGGGCGGGCTGATGATCCTGGTCGACTACTTCCTGACCGCCGCGCTCAGCGCGCTGTCTGGGGTCCTGTACCTCGCGGTGGTGATGCCCTTCTTGAAAGATGTGGCGCTGCAGGCCACGGTCGGCGCGTTGATTGCCCTGGGGATCCTGAACTTGCTCGGCATCAAGGAGAGCGCCCGAGCGACAGCGATCGTCGCGTGCTTTGCCGGAGGAGGGCAGATTGTCGTCGTGCTCGCAACCGCGATCTTCCTGGGGCCTGCGGGCGTCCTGCACAGCTTCAGCTCGATCACGCACGGGCCTCCCCTGACCCCGATCCTGCTGCTCACCGGCTACGGAGCGGCCTTCCTTGCCTTCTCCGGATTGGAAAGTGTCGCGCAACTCGCACCGGCGATGCGCGAGCCGCGCAAGAGAGTCGCGTTTCGAGCCATGACGGCCGTCGTTTTGACGATGGCGATTACGAGCCCGCTGCTCACCCTGTGGTCGACCACCCTCCTGAGCGCAAATGCGGACCCCAACCAGTTCATCTCGCTGCTGGGCGGCTTCGCGCTGGGACGCGCCTTTGAAATAGAGGTGGCGATCAGCGGCGCCTTGCTGCTGGTGTTTGCCAGCAATACCGCCATCATCGGCAGCTACCATGTCTTCCTGGCGCTCGCCCGGATGGGCTTCTTGCCCCAGGTGATCGAAACGCGCAACCGCTGGCGCGACACGCCGCACTGGGCCATCCTGACGGTGGTGGCGATCCCCGTACTGGTGCTGATTCTGGCGCAGGGCAGCGTGAGCTTGCTGGGCGACCTCTACGCCTTCGGCTTGCTCGGCGCCTTCAGCCTGACCTGTCTGGCCTTGGATATTGTGCGCTGGCAGGAGCGGCATCCAGGGGGGAAGCCACAATCCGGGACAGACGGGGTCCCCTCGGAAGCCAAGGACGGTGAGGCGACGCCCGTCGGGCCGATCACCTTTGCGCTGGGCATCCTGACTACCATCCTGGTGGTGCTGGCGTGGTGTACCAACCTCGTCGCCAAGCCGCTCGCCACCGAGTTTGGTGGTGGCGTCAGTGTCATCGGCATGGTGATCGCGCTGACCACCTACGCCGTGCAGCGCCGGCAAGGGCGCACCTTGATCTTCCCCACCGTCCTGCGCGCCGACCCGCCCGTCGTCCCACCGGCCTGGCGGGCAGCGGCACGCGACCACGGAGCCGTGCTCGTGCTGCTCCCGCCCGGCAATGATGCGTTAGGCGCCGTGCTCCATGCGCTGGAGCAGGCGGCGCGTCACCGTCCGGTCGTCTTCGTCTACCGCGGCCAACCGGTGGTACGGGCGCCGGGCAGAATGTTCGAAGTCGTCGATCCCTACCTGGAGGACCGACCGGCGCAGGCCGCCTTCACCAAAGCGGAAGCGTTGGCCCGGCGGTTGCAGTTGCAGCGCCGCTTCGTGTACATTCCTAGTACCGTCGGCATTCAAGGCGTGCGGGAAGTGTGGTTGGCGGTCCAGCCGGAGGAGACGGTGCTGGGCCCGAACAGCGCCGACGCGCTCACCGGAATTCCCGTCGATTACATTCGCCGCGAAGGCGCCGGCCCAACCGCCGTCCGCCACTACCTGAAGCGCTGGCCGGTGGCCTGAGCAAGCGTCGGGGTGCCGGTCTACTAATCGCGCCCGCTAGCTCACCCGCCACGGCCGCCCTGCGGGCGTCGGCGCGGGCGGGCTACGAATACCAAGCACCCTGAAGGGCGCTACGCTGCAGTTGAGCAGCGAAGGCCGAAATGCTGGGCAGAGATTGCTGGCTCTTTCTTGGTCCGGTTCAGTGGACCGGCGCTCCAGGGTCGGGGGTGAAATGACACTGCCGCCCCCGGGTATCGTTCGACTGATACGCCCATCTCGCGTCATACTGAAAGGTAGGACTGGATGATGGGGAGAAACAAGGCGAATGGGTCAACAGAACGACGAGACGGCAGAGCCACCGGACGAAGAGTCGGCATCCGCTAACGGTACAGGGACGACAGCAACAACAGAAGATACAATTGGTCAGGCTGAGGAGTACCGGGCGCTGCTGCAGCGGGAACGTGCCGACTTCATCAACTATCGCCGACGCGTGGAAGCAGAAAGGGGCGCCCAGATTGGGCAAGCCCGCGCTGATGCGCTCATCCCAATCCTACCGCTGCTCGATGACCTAGAACGCGCCACCGGTGAGGTCCCGGCAGACCTACGCGACCAACCCTGGGTGAAGGGCGTGCTGCTGATCACCGGGAAGCTGGATTCTGCCATGCGTGCCGCCGGCCTGGAACGGATTGACGCCCTCGGCCAGCCCTTCGACCCCTATCTGCACGAAGCCTTTCTGCACCAGGTCCACCCCTCCATCCCCGCCGGCCACGTCAGCCTGGTCATGCGTCCAGGCTACCGGATGGGCGACCGCGTCCTCCGCGCCGCGCAGGTAGCCGTATCGCAGGGAGCAGAGGACGGGGAAGGTTCAGCGGACGAGTCCTGAGATCAATCGTTATACGTCTCGACCGGAGAGGGGAGCCGGTTAATGAGCACGGCAGCCGAGCCAGCAAATGGTTCACAGTAGTGATGGGCTTCCGGCAAGAGGGGCAGCAACCAGTCCAGGTGTGAGTACTTCCCGCCGTACCAACCGAAAGCGATGGCCTTGCCCCGCCGGGGACGCACGAGCGGATCGACAGACCGTCCATGGAGCTTGGGCGCAGTCAGAAAGGAGACATCCCGTACCTCTGCATCTTCCGCATTAATTACCCTCGTGACTCGCATGCCGTCCTCCTCAATGCCTGTCGTCATATCATGCCACGTCGCCAGGCAGTTCTATGCTCTCCGGGCAGAACGGCGGTCCGGTACACTGCTGGAAAGTGTCTCTCACTGATGGAAAGATCGGAGAGCTACCGATGGCGGCACTGACTGGTTCCGGGCACCGCGCCTGCTCGCGGCGCCGGCTGCTCCAACTGGCAGCGCTCGCGCTGCCAGCCCTGGCGCTGGCCGGCTGCACCCTGCCCATTCCAGGACGTGGGAGCGGGCCGGGGCGCGCCCCAGTCGCCTTACATCTCTATTACGGCCCTTTTACAGTGGTCGGGGACGGCACGCCGCCGGAGGATACGCTGCTGGCAGGTATCCTTGACCAATTCCATCAGCACAACTCCGGCATCAGCGCCACAGCGACATCACTCGATGGCCTGGACGCCGGCAGTCTGACGCAGTTGTTCAACCCCTTCTCGGCCGACCACGGCGACCTGTTTCTCAGCCTGGCCATACTGCCTTCAATGGCCGTCGATAAGGTTCCCGTCTCGCTGACCAATGTGTTCACGCCGGTCGACGCGTACCTGAAGCGCGACCGCCAGGTGACAACCGCCGCCTTCTATCCCGCTGCCATTGCGCGCTCCACCATCAACGGACACATCATCGGCCTGCCGCGCGACATCCAGCCCGAGCAAGTTGTGCTCGTCAACCGCACTCTGCTCCAGCAGGCCGGGCTGCCGGCGCCGTCCGACGGCTGGCTGTTGGACGAATTCGTGCGCCTGACCCAGGATATCGGACGTGCCAACGCCGGGAAACAACCAGCGGCGCTGCGCTATGGCTACGTCGACGAGTCGGCCGAAACCAGCTTCTACGATTTCATCGCGCTCTCCGGCGGGCGACGAACCACGCTGCCACCGGCCCCACCGCGCATCACCCTGGACACTGCGGCGGCGATTGCCGGCGCTCAAGCCTACGTCGACCTGTATACCCGTTACCAGGTGGCGGCAGCCCCGTTGGAGCGCGGCGGCCTCTACGAAGGCGACCCGATGATCGACTTCATGCTCGGTCACGTACACCTGCTGGTGACGCCGGTTTCCGCGCTCAGCACGCTCCACAGCATGAAGCGACCCCTGGATTGGGACCTCACCATGCTGCCGATGGTTCCGGGCACGAAGGAAGCCTGGTATGGCGCCGGGGCCGCCGTCTACCTGGCCCGCATCTCCCGTCATCTGGACGAGGCCTGGACGCTGGCCAAGGACCTTTGCGCCGGTCCCGGCATGACCCAACGCGCCCAGGTCGGTGACGTTCACCCGGCGGCAAAAGCGGTGGCCGAGAGCAGCGCCTACCTCGGCAACGGAGGCCCCGCGGGCCGTCGCCTCTTCAACAGCGTCGGCATGGATCACATGATCCCGGTTGACCCGGCCGTATCGCTCGCCCGGCTCGGCCTCACCGGCGGTCCGCTGGGAACGCACCAGCCGAACTACCCGGCGGCAGCAAGCATCATTCACGCCGCCCTTGCTGATTTGCTGGCAGGGAAGCAGCAGGTCGCCACCGTGTTACGGCAGGCCAGCCAAGCGGGCAATGCCGGGCTGACCTCCTGAGTGCGAAGAGCTGATCAGGCCGCCATGCGGTGGTTCGCTCCCGGCAATCTCTTGCCTTGCCGGGAGCACACACGCTCTCTACCCGCCGCCCTCCCGGGGCTAACCCTTGATGAGGCCGATCACGTTGCCTTCCGGGTCGGCGAAGCTCGCCAGGGTCACCCCCGCGCCGGGAACCTCGTCATGTGGTATGAGCGTTCGTCCGCCGAGCTTTTCCACCTGATCCAGCGTGGCCTGCAAATCCGGGACCTGGATGTAGAAAGTCACCTGATTGGGGCCATCCGATGGCCCGATTCCTCCATTGATGCCTTCCCCACCCGTGTTCACCATGCCGTAGCTCATGGGGTTATTGGTATCAATTTGCCAGCCGAAGATGCTGCTGTAGAACGGTTGCAGTTGCGCTGCATTCTTGCCGGTGATCTCCCAATGGACGACAGGGTTGGCCAACTGAGTCTCCTTTGTCTATTTTCCCTCGGCAGCCGGGCCGAGCGGAACAGAACATATGTTCCAGTTAATCGGCGCCAATGTCAAGCGGACGCCGATATTCCCATCCGCATCGCCAGATGTGTCTGGCGAGCCTTCGGCGTTTCGACACTCATGGCGCACGCTGCCGGGCGTAGCACATGAGATACCTACGCTAAGCACGTAACCAGAACAAA
>DHIZ01000165.1:2421-24866 GCA_002404055.1 Chloroflexi bacterium UBA4733 | reverse complement strand
AAAGTTATGGCCACATGCTTAGCTACCATGCGCTGCCGGGGCGCGGTAGCATCGGCACAGCAGAACGGAGACGCAAATGGCGCCGCGGCCCCAACCGAAAGAACACATCGTTACTCCGCCGCACCTGCCGCCCAGGCTGACGGCCGCACTGCCCCAGGCCGGCTCTCTGCGCGACGAGGACATCATCCGGCAAGTCTTGCTCACAAACGTCGACATCAGCGGCCAGCGTGCCCGTGATGTACGGCTCGAGCAAGTCCACTGGCAGCGGGGCCTGCTGCGCGCCACCCAGTTGCCGGCCGCCCACCTGCTGGATGTGTACTTCAGCCATTGCGATCTGAGCCAGGCCGTCCTCGACAAGGTCGCCCTCCAGCGCGTCGAGTTTGTCGATTGCCGCCTTACCGGCCTGCAAGCGAACGACGGCCGCTTTCAGGACCTGCTCCTCCGCAATTGTCAGGGGCAGTATGTCGGGTTCGCCGGCGGCGTCTTCAAAGGAGTCCGCTTCGAACACTGCATCCTGCGCGACAGTTCTTTCCTGGAGGCAGACCTGACCGGCGCGCTCTTCCTGGACTGCGACCTCACCGACGCCGACATGCTGGGCGCCAAACTGCACGGTGCAGACATCCGCGGCTCGACCATCGACGGCCTACGCGTCGGCCTGAAGGATATCCAGGGCCTCAAGGTAGACCTGATCCAGGCTGCCCACCTGCTAAAGGGGCTGGGGGCGACGGTGATTTTGGACTGACGCACAGGTACCTTTCGGTAGGCGCCGACGCGGGCTGGACCGCCGAGAAACGATTCGACAACGAGGCGCTGTAGACCCACGTCACGCCGCTCGGCCGCCTCCGGCCAGGCTGCTGGTATAGCGCAGGGCGTCGGCCAGACTGTCCGGCGCGGCGACGCCCTGCCCGGCGATGTCGTAGGCGGTACCGTGGGCAGTGGTAGCGCACGGCACCGGGAGGCCGAGGTAGACGGTCGCGCCGCGGCGCGTCGCCAGCAGCTTGCGGGCGATGTTCGCCTGGTCGTGATACATGCAAACGACGCCCTGAAACTCGCCCGCCCGAGCGCGCACGAACACCGTGTCGGCAGGGATGGGTCCCGTCACCGACAGCCCCAAGCGCTGCGCCGCCACGACTGCCGGCTCGATCACCTCGATCTCCTCCCGACCAAACAAGCCGCCTTCACCAGCATGCACGTTCAGGGCGGCAACGGCGAGGCGCGGCGACGGCAAGCCAACCATGCGCAGCACATCGTGCAGCCGCTGGACATCCCGGACGATGCGCTCAGTCGTCAGATTCGGCACGATCTCCCGGAAAGGCAAGTGCTGGGTGACGGCAACCGTCCACAGCGCCGGGGCAATGACGCCAAGGGATACGGCGTCGGGACACCCGGTCTCGGCGGCGAGGTAGGCCAGCTCGTCGACGTAGGGGTAGCCGGCCAGATGGAAGCCCTGTTTGTTCATCGGCGCCAGTACCACCCCTACCACCGTGCCCTGCCTTGCCAGTTCGAACGCCAGGCGCATGCTGCGGGCGGCAGCCTCGCCCAGGCGCGCCTCCATTCGTCCCAACTCCACCGCGCCGACGTTGAGTTCGGGAGGACAGAACACATCAATGGCATCGGCAGCAAAGACCGCCTCCCCCGGATCGCTGATCTCCCGCACTGTCCGTTCCACACCCACCACCCGGCAGGCCCTCCCGATGACGCCCGCAGCGGCGATCACCAGCGGACGGCAGCACCGGTACGTGTCTTCCTGCGCCAGCACCTTGACGATCAACTCCGGGCCGACGCCGGCAGCGTCCCCCATGGTCAGCGCAATCACCGGACGATCCATCATCGGCCTCCTCTCTCGGCGCGAGTATCGCGCCCTTCTCATCTGCCCCAACTCGCTGCGCCACCCGGCGTCCCCGTCGGCGCGCAGGCGCTGGAGCAGCAACGGCAGCATTGCCTGGCTGCCCCGATAGCATAGCAAGGGAGGTCCTGGTACGCGCCGCCAATCGACGCTCGTGCTACGGTGGAATCGGCGCGCCTGTAACTGTGCAGCAGATCCCCGTGCGACGCTGCGGTTCCGGTAACACCCGCAGGTCCCGCTGCCGAGGGCGGGCGCCAACCGCTCCTCAGGTTGCGTCCTCCGCCAGGGCGGAATAGCTATAAATTCTTGATGGTATTCTAACCCTACTGGCGAGAGACGTAGAGAGAAAGGACAGGGCGATGGCGCGCCGAGCGAAGCAGACAGACCTGCTGGGCCTGGAGGCCTTTGCCTTGCTCCAGCACGGCTACTTCCACCGGCGCGATGCACACACCTTCGGCCTCTCCGATGCCCTGCTCTCCTATCACACCCGAACCGGCCGCTTCGAGCGCTGCCTGCCCGCCGTCTACCGCCTACGCATCGCCCCGCTCGATGTGGACGACAACTTCGTGCAGGCCTGGGTCTGGACCGGCTACCGGGGCGCGCTTTCCCACGAGAGCGCGCTGGAGATCTACGAGTTGAGCGACGTGGCTCCTTCCTGGCTGCACGTCACCCTCCCGCCCGGCAGCGAGCGAACCGCCATTCCGCCGACCTACCGCCTGTACGTCGCGCCACTCCCGCCGGACGAGGTGCAGGATTACGCCACCATCCGCCTGACCGCGCCGGGGCGATCCATAGTGGACGCTGCTATCGCCGGCACCGAGCCGCGACAGATCATCATGGCGGTGTGGCAGGCCCTCGACCGCCACATCACAACGCCGGAGGAATTACGTCGGCTGGCCGAGCGCGGTTCCGACACGTCACATCGCCGATACGTCCAGCGAATCATCGACGAGACCATCGCCGACCATGCCGCCTAGCCCTGCCCAGACGCCGGATAGCTGGCGGCAGATGTCTCACATCTGCCGGGTCGTTGGAGACATTACGCCAGCGTCCGCCGCCGCAGCGACAGCACGCCCAGGGCCAGGGTGACAAGCGCCGTACCCGCCATCACCACGGCGTCGCGGCCATAGCCGTCGGCGGAGCTGTAGAAGATCGCCATCTGCAAGGCGTGGACGCCGTAGAAGGTGGGGATGACGTGGGCGATGGTTTGCACCCAGTTGGGGAGGAAGGCAGCGACGCTAATGCCGCCGCTGAGGAAGAACAGGTAGAAGGCCAGCGGGATGCCGAGGGCAGTGACGCGCTGGAAGCTGCGGGTGGCCGCGCCGAGAGCGACGCCCAGGCTGGCGCTGGCGAGAGCAATGAGCAGGACCATCAGGAGGGTGAGGAGCCAGTAGATGCCGACGGGACGCAGATAGCCGGTCAGGGCGCCGATGGCCAGCACGATGGCGCCGATGAGCAGCGTCGTCAGCCAACCGGCCAGCAGCTTCCCCGCGATCAGGCTGCCGCGCGAGATCGGCGCCAGCAGCAGCTCTTTGATCGTCTGGTCCTCCCACTCCCGCGCCGTCGCCAGGCCGGCGTTGATCATGCCGGCGATGGTCAGCAGCAGCACCAGGTCGGGCACGAGGTCGAACTGGAGGAGGTTGATGTCCTGGCGACGGAGATCCGTCTCCTGCACTGTGACGCGGATCGGGCTATCGGGCTGCTCGCCATAGAAGGCGGTGATGGCGGCGGGTAGCGAACGGCGCAGGTCGTTAGTGAAGTCCAGGTTGAGGTTGTTGATCCGGATCGTCACCGGGTCGGCCCGGTGCGCGTCGTAGGCGCTATCGAAGGCAGCGGGGATGGTGATGATCGCCGAGACATCCAGGTTGCGCAACTGCTGCGCGGCCCGGGCAGCATCGGCTGTGGTGATGATAAAGGCATCATCGTGCTGCAGGATCTGCACCAGTTGCTGAGCGTGCGGTCCGTTGTCTTCGACCACCAGGGCCACCGGGTTGCGACCAACGGCGCGGGCGCCGAAGTAGAGGACGATCAGGAAGACGAGCGCCGGCAGGACGGTGGCGGCGACCGCCGACGGCTGCCGCAGCCAGACGCCGATGTCCTTGCGGGCGATGATCCAGACGGCTTTCCAGTTCGGCATCAGTGCGCCACCCCTCTCCCGCGCAGTACGCCGGCACTGAGGGCGACGGCGGCCAGCGTGAAGGCCAGCAGGATGATCGTGTTGGCCGCCGGGCTGCTCTGAGTGGTATTAAAGCCATGGAAGGCCTGCTGGAAGACGGCGATGCCATAGTACACAGGCTCAAAGCGGGCCAGGGCCGCCACCACCGGATCGCCCCAGTTAACGGGACCAAAGGCGCCGCTCAGGAAGAAGACCGGCAAAGACAGGCCGATACTGAGCGGCACGACCGCCTGTCGCCGTTGCACCAGCGTGCCGACCAAGGTGCCCAGGGCCACGAACATGATCATCAGGAGCAAGGAGTAGCCCAGCGTCGCTCCCCAGTGAACCGGCCGGACGCGCAGCAGCAGGACGATCACCGCCAGCACCACGATCACGCTCAGCGCGTTCAGCGCCAGCGCCCCCAGCACCTTGCCGGCCTGGATGGCCCAGGGACTGGCCGGCGCCAGCAGCAGCTCTTTGATCGTGCCGCGCTCGTACTCCCGGGCGGCATTGGTGCCGGCCTGCAGTAGCCCGCCCAGCATCAGGCCGACCACCAGGATGCTGACGGAGAGGTAGGCAATGTAGCCGGTGTCCTGCCGGTAGTTGTCGATCTCCTGCGCCTGGACCACCACCTGATCGGGGAAGGCGCTGGCATAGAAGGAGGTGATCGCCAGGGGCACGGCGCGCCGAATGTCGTTGGTGAAATCGACGTCCAGGTTGTTGATCTGCACAGGCAGTTGCACCCGGCGCCCCGTCTGCAACGCGCTGTCGAAATCCACCGGCACGGTGACGATGGCGACGATCTTGCCTTGCTGCATTAGCGCCGCTGCCTTGGCTGCTGTCGTCTGCTGGATGATGAAGGAGTGGGCTTGCTGCATGGCCGCGAGGAACTGTTGGGCGGCGGGGCCATGCTCCTCCAGTATGACGGCGGTAGGGGCCTCACCACCGGTGAGGACGAAGAGCAGGAAGAGCAGCAGAAAGTTGAGCGGGATGATGACGCTCACCAACGTAAAGGCGCGCTCCGTGAGCGAGCTCTTGATATCCTTCACCGCCACAGCGCGAATCACCCGCAGGTTGTGAACGAAGCCGAGCATTGGGGACCTCCTCTTTCGTCAATGTTCCCGGCGACTGAAGTCGCGGGCTAACGTTGCCAAGCCGCCCTTCGGCGGCTGAACCAGTCCGCGAAGGCGGACTTCGCATTGTGTAGCCCGCGACTTCAGTCGCCGGGCCGCCGCGCCGAGCATCAATCGCGCAGCGCACTCCCCGTGAGCCGCAGGAAAATCTCGTTCAGGTCCGGCTCGCGCTGGGCAATGGAGCGCAGCGCCGTCTCCTGCGTGACGAGCATGACCACCTGGCCGGTCACCTGCTGCTCGCCACCGATGGTTACCCGGAGGAGGCTATCGTGCTGGCTCACCGCGCTCACTCCCGGCAGGGCGCGCAACCGTTCAAGGAGCACTGACGAGACCGGCGGCGCCGTCTCCATGTCGATCACGGTGTCGCCGAAGGTGCGTTTCAGGTTGGCCGGCGTGTCCAGGGCGACGAGCTTGCCGTGATCGATGATCGCCAGCCGGTCGCAGAGGGCGTTGGCCTCTTCCAGGTAGTTGGTGGTGATCAGGACGGTCTTGCCCTGTGTTTTCAGGGCGAGGATATAGTCCCAGAGGGCGCGGCGGCTCTGCACGTCTACACCCAGGGTCGGCTCGTCGAGGTAGACGAGTTGCGGATCGTGGAGGAGGGCGCGCGCCAACGCCAGGCGGCGCTTCATGCCGCCGGAGAAGGTACCCACACGGCTGTTACGGCGGTCGGCCAGTTGGACAAGGTTGAGCAAGTCGCTGATGCGGCGGTCCCGCTCCCGACGCGGCACGCCGTACAGCTCGGCGTGAAAGATCATGTTGGCCCAGGCGGTCAACTCTTCGTAAAGCGCGGTCTCCTGCGGCACGGCGCCGAGGACGGCACGCACGGCCCGAGCCTGCCGCGTGATGTCGTAGCCAAGGACGTGTACCTGGCCGGCGGTCGGCCGGGAGAGCCCGCTGACCATGTTGATAGTGGTCGTCTTGCCGGAGCCGTTCGGTCCCAGTAAGCCAAAGATCTCACCCGTGGTGATGCGCAGCGTGAGGCGATCGACGGCAACAAAGTCACCAAAGCGTTTGGTGACGTCAACGAGCTCGATGGCAGGCGCCAGGCCCGGCGCCGCACGGCTGTCGTGCGCTACCGGGTCTTGCCGGAGTACTGATGCTTGGTGCATAGATGGTTCTTCCTCAATCCGCTCTTAATTAGCGAACAGCGTCGACAAAAGCAAGTCCTACGTAAGGCGCCGTGCCCAGCCACTTCGATCACCACACCGGATGGAACGGCGAATCGCGCTCGCTTCAGAGGGCGTCCATTGACGGCCGTTCCGCGTAAAGCGTACAGTAAAGCCGGACGCGAGGAGAGAGCATGGTGCGCGCGGTACTAAGCCTTGTCGGAACCTAGGGCCACGCCCGAACGGAAGGACGCCGTCCTCCAAATGGAAGTCGTCATCCTGATCGGCCTGCAAGCTTCCGGCAAGAGCACTTTCGCCCAGCAGCACTTCGCCACCAGCCACGATTATGTCAGCAAGGATCGCCAGAGCAATAACGGGCGACCGGGCCGCCGGCAGACCCAGCTCATCACGGCTGCCCTCTAGGCTGGCCGCTCCGTCGTGGTCGACAACACCAACCCGACCATCGAAGCCCGCGCTGCCCTCATCGGCCTCGGCAGCGCCTTCGGCGCCAGTATCGCCGGCTATTACTTCCCCACCTCGGTGAGCGAGGCCCTGGTCCGCAACCGCGCCCGCACCGGTAAAGCGCGGGTACCGGATGTGGCCATCTACGTCACCCGCAAGCAACTCGTCCCACCCAGTTACGCTGAAGGCTTCGACGCCCTCTACTCGGTGCGCTTTGGCGCGAGTGGGGCATTCGAGATATGCTCCTGGCAGGAAGGGGAGGCCGACCATGGACAGTAACGCCTTCGAGCGGCGCATGCGGTCGCTGGAGGCCTTCCACGCGCTGCGCTGCCTGCCCGGCGCCTGGATCGTTCTGCGTGTTGATGGCCGGGGCTTCTCCCGCTTCACGGCAACACGCTTCCAGAAGCCCTTCGACGCAGCGTTTCACGCCCTCATGCTCCAGACCGCCCAGGCGCTGCTGGAAGACATGCAAGGCTGCTACGCCTACACCGAAAGCGACGAGATCTCCGTGCTCTTCCCGCCGGGCTGGGACCAGTTCGACCGCGAGGTGGAGAAGCTGGTCTCCATCTCCGCCGGCATCGCCACGGCCGCCTTCACGCACGCCGCCGGCACGCCGGCCCACTTCGACAGCCGCGTCTGGCTGGGCACGACCAGCGAGGACGTGGTGGATTACTTCTGCTGGCGGCAGGACGACGCCACGCGCTGCGCGCTCAACGGCTGGTGCTACTGGACGCTGCGTAAGGCGGGGCGGAGTGCAGGGCAAGCGACCACCACACTCAAGCAGCAAACCATCGCCTTCAAGAACGAGTTGCTCTTTCAGCACGGCATCAACTTCAACGAGCTACCCGCCTGGCAGCGCCGCGGCGCCGGCCTCCTCTGGCAGCACTACGAGAAGACGGGCCACGACCCCATCCGCAACCAGCCGGTGACCGTGACGCGACGACGGATCGCCGTGGACGAGGAGTTGCCGGTGAAAGTCGAGTATGCAGCATTCATCCGACACATACTTGAAGCCGCGCGACCGCCTGACTCGTGACCTGCGGCCGGCCAGGACATCTCGTCCATGCTGCCGCCCCGCGCCATCATCAGCGTCAGCCGCCGCAGCGCCTCCTCGACGAACAGTTCCAGCGAGAACTCCCGACCGGCTGCTTCCGACGGCGCCTGCACCGTCATCAGCCCGTCCCCTCAGCGTCATCCGGCGCAACGTAGGCCAGCGCGTCGGCAAAGGCCGTTTCCAGCGGCATCGTCAAGCCCTGCGACCAGGCGGCGTCCGCCTGTGCCGCCGGCAGTTGCTGCCGTGCGGTCGTCATCCAGTGTGCGAAGCGACCGCGCTCGCTGGGCTGAATGGCGGTGTCCCGGGCGGTTGCGCAGGCCGTGGAGGCGCCGCCCAGGCGCAACGCCCGTTCCGCCTGCCCCTCAGCCGCCGCCAGACTGGCAATGTCGGCGAGCGCGTAGTGGTCCCAATTGACATCCCGGCGTTGCCAATGGACCTGGACGGGGGGCGAGAGCTACTGTGCCGTGCGAAGAAGCATCCGGTAGGGAAGCAGTCAGCGACGATGTTCCTCCTCCGGCCACGGCGGTGGCTTTCCCGGCGCCGAGAGCGCGCTCATGCTGGTTCCCGATCTCGGCTACTCGATCGCTGTACTGGCGAACTACGATCTGCATGCCGCGAGTGAGGTATTGTTCCCGACCGTCCAGCTTGTCGTACAGGCGCCAGCCGCATAGCTTGGTTCGGTCACGCTGGCGAAGCTGCAGGCGCGCAGTCGGCTCGCCGCGGTCGTCAGGCGAAGGCCTGTTGCCAGCGGTCGATCTCATAGACGACGTGAAGCGCCCGCGCCACATCAGCCGGCAAGCCGGCTGCGTGGCCACGGGCGGCCTGCGCGTCGTCCAGCGACGCGACCCAGCCCCCGATGCCCCACAATGGCTGGCGCGCCATTGCCCACGGCAGCGCGGCCAGTTCTCGGGTGGTGAGGGGCTGGTCGAGTCCGCTGGCGTAGGCGTCCACCAGACGCCGCAGCCGAGCGAGCCGGCTCCCGTCGGCTTCGTCGTGCCCGAAGCTGGAGTCGGCGAGGTACAAGGTCAGCGCCAGGTCATCGATGCGCGCCCGCTCGCCCATGAAGTCGAGGTCGGCCACGAGTACGACGCGCTCGTCCCGGAACAAGACGTTGTTGTCCCAGAAGTCCCCGTGGACCAACTGGCGGGGCAAGGCCGCGACGAGGTCGCGCTCGCCGGCGCTCACCAGCTCCGCCAGTTCGTCAGCCATGCGCGCCAGGTGCTCCTCGGTCGGCGTCGCCTGCCAGCCTCGGATCCGCGCTGTGCCCCGCGCGGTCGTCGGTAGGGTTTGCCCCGGCTCCACGTGATTGGCGAACATGGGTATCCGGCCCTCGACCGAGACCTCGACGTTTTGCAGGAGCGAGTGGATGCGTCCCAGCAGCGGCAGGCCTGCCTCCAGGCGGTCCCAGGAGTCCATGTTCGCGTCGTGCTCCACGAACTGCTCGACCTCGAGCAGCCGGCCGGCGACACTTACCCACGGCTGGCCATCGCCAGTGGGCACGACCGGCGCACTCGGCACACCCCCACGACCAAGTTCCCGGCGGACCAGGTGGATGTCGGCAAGGCGGCCTGCCGTCACGTATGGTCGGTAGACCCGAACAACGTAGCGAGTATGATCGTCAGCGACCAACAGATTGAGGTTCGAGGAGCCCCCAAGATCGCTGATCCGGCTCCCAGCGATGCCGTAGTGCTCCTGCAGTGCTGCTAGCACGGTCGCTGTCGGGCTTGCCCGGAGGCCACGCCGCCCGTTACCGGCGTTGTCCATTACATCTCCCGACTCTGCTAAAGACGACGGAATCCGGCTGGCGGTAGGCGGCCCCTACTTACTGTACCGCCTTCACGGCCAGCAGATGCCACCGTAACAATCGGTCACGCTGTACTGGGCACGGCGTGCCCCACACTCTGGAGCAGCGGTGCGGCGAGGTCCCCTCGCTCCGCTACCTCGATCCGGTTGAGTCCGAGCCACGCCTGCATCTGCTGAAGTTCGTCGGCCAGAGCCGGGGCCACACGGCGCGCGTCCTGACCCGGCTCGAGGAAGGCGCTCTGCACCAGCAGGACCGCGCGCTGGCGGTCGGCTTTGAGGTCGCAGCGAGCGACGAGCGTATCGCCGAGCAGAAACGGGCAGACGTAGTAGCCGTAGACGCGCCGGGGCAGCGATGTGTAGAGTTCGATCGTGTACTTCATCCCGAAGAGTCGCTCCATGCGGCTTCGCTCCCAAACGAGCGAGTCGAACGGCGTCACAAGCGCTCTCGCCTCGAGGGTCCGGGGGACGCGGGCGCCGGGGTAGAGGAAGGCAGGTTCCTTCCAGCCGACCACCTGGGCGGCCAGTAGCCGTCCTTCCTCCACCAGTTCCGCTACGAGACGTCTGGCGATCGGTCGGGCGCGCCGGCCTACGGTGCCCGTCGGGCGCTCCCACCACGCCTCTGGTGGCATGCGATCGCGCCAGCCATCGGTCCTGAAGTAGTCGGTGATATCGCCGAACGTTCCGACACCGCAGGCCTTCGCGCCAAGACAGATCAGTTGCTTCATTGCTTCCTCGCGCGGCGGCGCCGGAGCAGTTCGGGCTGCCTGGGGGATCACACGCTCGGCAACGTCGTAGAGCCGCTCAAAGCCGCGCCGCCCGGCGATAGCGACGAGGCCGGCGTCGTACAGGTACTCGAGCGTTGCTTTCCCCGTGCCCCAGCCCCACCAGTGCCCCGAACGCTTGCCGGGATTGGCGAGCTCGGCGGCGGCGATGGGACCGCGTTCCGCCACCTCAGCGTAGACCTGTGCCATGGCCGCACCGCGCTCCGACCGCATATACTCCTGCGTCTGCTCGGTGCGCATGCGATACCGCAGGAGCGGATAGAGCGAGATTGGCAGCAGACACGCGGCGTGTCCCCAATATTCGAACAACTCGCGGGTGCGGTAGGCCAAGGCGTCGAGCGCATCCATCGGATACGGGCCAAGCCGTGCGAACGCCGGGACGTAATGGGCGCGGACGAGCACATTCACCGAGTCAATCTGGAAGGCGTGCACCAGCGCCGCCAGCTCGCGCAGGCCCCCGACAGAGGGGGCGCCCGGCCGCGAACCGAATCCCTGGGCAGCGACAGCGAGGCGGCGCGCCTCCGGCAGCGAGAGCGTGATCGGTATGGCGTTCGCCGCTCCCTCCAGCGCCGTGCTTACGTTGCTGTCGGCTCGCAGCTACCGTAGCATATCTCGAGCGCCGCTTTCCTACTCCGTCGCCTCTCGCGCTGCCCAGAACTCGCTACTGGCAATCTTGCCGGCGGCGCGGGCAAGGCTGAGCGCCGTGTGGCCCTCGTGATCCACCAATGTGGTATCCGCACCACGTTCTAATAGCAGCGTTATAGTGCTGGCATAGCCGGCAGTGACAGCGTAGTGGAGCGCCGTCTTGCCATTAGGACCGGCGGCATTGATGTCGGCTCCATGGTCGAGGAGCAGGCGCACCTTATCCGGCCGTTCCCCCTTGTCGCCACGCGCCACGTAGACCAGCGGAGGCATTTCCGCACCGGGATGCCCATGGGGTGACACGCCTCTATGCAGCAGGTATGCCAGGAGGTCCAGATTGGCGACCGTGACGAAGATGCCGGCGCCCACCGCACGCGGGTCGGCGTCGTTGGCGAGCAGCATATCAACAAGGTCTCGGCGCGCCAGCCGAGCGGCGAGGTGGATGAGTTGCGCACTGTAGTGACCGATGTCGGCGCCTCGTTCGATGAGGAACTCCGTCAGGTCGGCGTGCCCGCCTGCCACCGCAAACGACAGCAGGGGCATGAAATAGATGTCATCGTGCGGATCCTCTGCATGCAGCAATTCCGGGTGCTGCCGAAGCTGCTGCTCGACCAGACCACGGTCCCCTAGGAACGCCGCCCGAAAGATGTCCAGGGTTGAGCCGTGTGCCCAGAGGTACTCCACAATCGCCTGATGCCGGTAGTAGCGGGCAGCGCAGTACGGCGTCAGTTGGACGTGCGTCTCGCTGTTGTAGCAACCAGTGGCATTCACCTCAGCGCCGCGGTCGACGAGCATCGTCACTGCCGCCATTTTGCCGCCACGGACGGCTTCCCAGAGCAGGGTGCGACCGTGACTGCCGCGTTTGCTCAGAAACTCCGGGTGCTCGCGAAGCAGCACGATGAGTTGCTGCAGGTTCCCTTTGCGGGCAAGCTGCAGATACTTCGCCGGCAACTGCTGCTTCCAGTGGCCCGGCTCGACATGCAGTGGGCGCACCCACCGTTGGGGAACCGGAATAGACGAGCTGTCTGGCGCTGCCATTCGTTCCTCTCTGCCTCCTATAGAGACTCTCAAGCAGGTTTTGCGTCTTCGGCAGCAACAATCGTTCCGGCACGGAGCGTCGCACAATGGCAAGTATCGCTTCGGCGTCCACGCCAACGGCATCGTCCTCGATCACTTCCTCCCACCGTCGTGGAATTAGCGCAGCAACTCGTTCTCCGTTTGTGCCGCGAGGGCCTTGTCGAAAAGGGCGTTCAGCGCCTCTTCATCCTCGGTCCCGCTAATCACCGCTTCCACCTCCGGCGACAGGCGCCTGAAGCGCGCCTGCACCACCTTCCTGATGTCTCTTCGGAGGGTGCGCAATGTCGCATCCAGGTCCAGCCGACTCATAAAGGTCAATTCGGTCACGTCCAGTGCCATGATCTCACCCCCTTCCCCCTCCAGTTGTTGTTGCAATGCGGCGCGATCTTCCGCCGCGACCGCCAGGTAGGTCTCCACCACATCGCCCAGCAACGCTCGCGTGGCCGGGTTGATCTCTCCCGTCTGCTCGGCATCAAGGAGCCGCCGTAAGCAGCCGTAGTACAACCGCGCCCGCGCGGCCCCGCGTAACGATCGTCCCATGATACCGGCCAGGGCCGCGGCCAGCACATTCCCGCTCTGCAGGTACGCTTCGGCACGCGGGGCGAGGCGCGCGAGGCTGATCTGTAAGTAGCAGAAGGCGACGATGGTACGCCCGAACAGCGTCTCCTGGTACACCTCCCACGCGATCCCCTCTGCCATCGGGTAAAAGAGGAGCGCGATCGGCACAATCGGCCTGTTCTCGCGCTGGGCGAGCGCGATGTAGTAGCGCCACATGCGTCGGGGGAAATCCTCGTCTTCCCGCTCCCGCTGGATCTCGACATGGATGATGACGAGTTCGGGAACGCCCGCCCGCGTGCTCACCTCCGCGACAATGTCGGGCACGAGGAGCGCACCCTGCGGAAGGTCGGTAAAGGTCTCCGCGTTGCGGAAGGTCACTCCGGCGTCCAGGTCGAGCCCGTCGGCTGCCTCGGGAGCAAAGAGGCGCAGAAAGTCGGCAAAGCGCTCCTGTAGCGCCTGCTTCATCAACTGGTCGTGCGAGATCCGCGTCATCGGCTCGGTCCCCATACCTCTGCCACATGCCGCCCCTTCATGCGCGTACGCGGCTCTGTATATTGCCGTGCTGGAGGTCGCCATCGTCCGGTGGGCGAAGACGCGTCCTGCGGCGTTGACCCGGCCTTGGGATACCACAGTACCGGCTCGTCATCGCCCAGCAACGGCGTCCACAATCGCCAGAGTGCGCGTGACCACTCGCTCGTACTCCGACCAATTGCCCAGAAACACGTTGTAGGCGAAGTGGGCCAGCCCGATCTGGATCTCGTAACAGCGCAGACGGGTGGCGGCATCCGGCAGATCGAGTCCAATCGCTCGCGCATGGCGCAGCGCTTCGTCTTCAAAGTCGATGTCGCGCCAGGCTGGATACCAGGGCGCCCAGAATGTCAACCAGGCGATGTCGTACAGGAAGTCGCCATACATCAGGCAACCCCAGTCGATCACGCCGGTGAGCCGGTCGCCGTCGATGAAGACGTTGCGGTTCAACAGGTCACTGTGGATGACGTGGCGCGCATTCGGGCACTGCGGCGCCAGGGTCGCCAGGCAGGCGTAGGCCGTGTCGAAGGCGGCCAGCCCATAGGGTGAGAGGCGCAGGCGCTCGCGCCAGCCATGGGTACGATGACCGACCGGGTCTTGCCCGACGTCGAGCAGCACCGCCGGCCAACTCGGATGTGACCCGTTGCCGGCGACGTCTACCCCGCCGTAGCCTGTGGAGGCGGACAGGTCGATGCAGCGAGCGGCGTCGAGCGCACGGAACAGCGCGGGCAGGACACGGCGCAGTTGGGCGCTGTCAGCATAATCGAGGAAGTCGCCGTATACCCGCTCCGTGATCGAGTAGTAGCCGCCAAAGGCTTCGCCAATGTCGATCGTCTGCGGCACCGGCAAGGCCGCGCTGGAAAACGTGGCGGCAAGCCTGTCTCGCTCAAAGTCCTCCCGCAGCGCGCCAAAGCGGACGACGTAGGCTCGCCCGCCGCGAGAAAAGCCGTAGGCCTGCGACCAGGCGCCGGCGCCGATGGCGGCAACGTCCGGCAGCGCCTCGCCGTAGAGCGCGGCGAGAAAGGTCGCTGCTGCCGGTTGGTCGATGCCCGAACCAGACGCCTCAGTCACGGCGAACGTGGTCCGTGCCGGCGTCAACCTGACCGCGCACCCGCTCCGCCAGCTCCCGGCAGCGCAGAAATTCCACGGAGCCAAGGGAGCGGGCGAAAGCGATAAGGCGCTCCAGAAGCAGCACCCGCGACGCCCGACCGATCAGTTGCGGGTGCATCGTGAGGACAAAGCAGGTCTCCTCTTCCCGTGCCAACCCAGCCAGTTCCGCGCTCCAGGCTGCATAGGCCAGGTCCGGCGGCGTCTGCCCCAGCATCCCCCGCTGGGGGTTGACGCCGAAGTACGGGAAGTCATCGAGCAACCACTGCACCGGCAGTTCAACCACTCCGGTGGACTTGCCGCCGCGTTGGTGGACGTATGGCCGATCGTCGTCCATGTAGTTGCTGGAATAGCGGAAACCGTGGCGCTCCAGCAGGTGGAGGGTAACCGCACTGAACTCCCAGGAGGGCGAGCGATAGCCCACGGGAGCTTGCCCGCTCGCTCTGCGAATCGCCTCGCTGCCGGCAACCAGGGCCGCCTCCTCTTCGTCGGGGGATTGGTTCGCCGGGGGGACGTGGTGATAGCCGTGATGGGCGAGCTCGTGACCATCCTGCAAGATGGTGTCGACCGCCGCCGGGTACTGCTCCACCACCCAGCCCGGAACGAAGAACGTTGCCGGGATCTGCTCCCGGCGCAGCAGCGCCAACAGCCGGGGCAGGCCGCGCTGCGGTCCATACCGGCCCCGTGAGAGCGTCACGGGGCGGTGCGCATTCTCCGGGTCCCGCGCCAGGATGGCGGACTCAGCATCCAGGTCGAAGGTGAGCAAGATCGGGAAGGCGGTCTGGGTCAATTGTGACGCTCCTCATCGGCTGCGGGAGACGGCGACCCAGGCATTGTACCCAGGCTCGCGGGCGGGCGTTTGTGGCTGCCGCCATCGCCACGGTTCCACTGGTCTGCCTGTTTCCGAATTCGGCCGGGCCACGCCGTCGATGGTCGGTTTAGGGGCGACCGACAAGAAAGCCATTCTTTCAGTAATGGTAGCGCGCCTGGAGGAACTC
Organism: Chloroflexi bacterium UBA4733; assembly: GCA_002404055.1. Next base: position 9,615 of record DHIZ01000165.1, on the reverse strand, counting down.
AACGCGGTCGGCCTCCGTGAGGCGATGCTCCCGAAGGCGAAGCCAGCTTCTCCCCAGGGCTACGCTTCCTCGGCAAGGCCCAGTTCTTTACGCACCTCAACGAGGCTGAGCGGTGTCCCTTCGCCGCGTTTCGCCTGGGCTAGGGCTGCCAACAGGCGCTCACGGTTGCGCGGTGACCGAAGCAAGTAGTTCGTCTCGTCCTCGGCAACAGGCGGGTCACCAGCAGCCACGCCACTCCCTTTAGTGCCCGACCCGCTGGGACGTAACTCCAGGGCAACCGCCTCGCCCTCCCGTAGGTGCAGGCGATCCACTTCCGCACGGGGCACTTCCACCATGTAGCGATCGCCCTGCCGGCGAAGCACTCCTGTCACCATCAACACCGCTCCCATGCCATGTCGCACCGCCTTTGCCGTGCATGCAGCGATGAATGATGATACCCCGAAGAGCGAGTTGCCGGACGTATCCCGCCGGAACGTCGGGTAGAGTATATGGCGTGCTTCCTTGGCGCTCGTCGCGACGACGCCGACCAGGATCAGGGCGTGGATGTCGACTTTGGTGACTGGGAGGGTCTGGCATTCGAGGATATAGATCATAGGTGGCTGTGGGATCCCCGTTTCGACGGCGTCGGCTACTCCGACGATACCGCGTTCTTGAGGGTCGCCAATCTGCGCTTCGAGGAGTGGTTCGTCCCGTTCAATCCTTCGCGGGTCGTGCATCCCTACGGCGATGACGGACCGCGGGAGGCATGGGTGTGGGATTACGCCGCCGATGAGTCTGAAGCGGCAGAAGAGGACAGCGACCCGCCGTGAGAGGTGGGTGGCGCGAAGCTCCGGTCACCGTCCACCGGTAGACTAACCCGTCCCATCGCGACGTACACGCCGGATCACGCCACCGCGGCGGCTGAACAGCGGCGATGCTGGGGCACGATCGGCCGGCTCAACTGCCGGCGCACTGACCAAGGAAACGGGCCGCGGTGCCGGCGCTGTGGTGACTGCTGGCTGATGCACCACAACATCAAGCGCAGCCGTGACGAACTGCACCGCCAAAGGTCGCCCGGCGACGGCGCTGAGCTCGGTGGTGATGGCGTCGCGCAGGTGGCGCTCAATCCAGCGTTGCGCCAGCGCGTGGGGAACTTCTACGAGCGCGGTATCGGCGTCGACCGCCTGCAAGCGCGTCGGCGCAAGCCAGGTGCGATGACTCACCGCACCAATCGTATCGGCCAGGCGGTCCAGCACTTGCTGCCAGATCACCTCGACCGTTTGCTGCGCGTTCCCTGCATGAGTAGTGGTCTCGGTTTCCGGCTTGCCGGCCCGCACCGTCCGTTTCACTCTCTCAGGCGGACTATCTCTCTCTTGTTTAACTGTTGATTGTACGACTGTTGGTTGTGAGTGTAGCACGGTACCTGGGGCTGTTGGCGCAAGGTGACTAGCCTGGTGCTGCTTCTCCCCTCCCCCAGGGTACATTTCGCTACCCCCCTGGTGTGGAAATGTTTCCGGCCCATTCGTGGCCTGGCCGCGGAAGCGCAGCGCGAAGGTGGTGGGTAGGTTGCCCTTTTCCGGGCTGCTCCGGCGCTGGCAGAGGATGACGCCCTTGCCTTCCAGGCCCTGGATGGCGGCAACCGCCGTCTTGCGGGCGAGGCCGGTTCCTTCGTCCAGCACGCTGCCGTCGCGCCGGGTGATGCCGTTGCAGATCTGGTCCAGGCTGATGGAGTCGCTCTCCTTCTTGAAGCCAAAGGTACGGCGGACCACGTAGGCCAGCACCTTGAACTCGGCGCCGCTGAGGTGCGGCATCACGCGGTCGATCAGCACGTCGGGGAAGATGGTGCCGTTGGGACTCTCGACGCCCTCGAAGAAGAAGGCCTCGTGGTTGCCGGCGTTTTCTTCGCTCGCCGCGTGCGGGCTGGTCACCGGGGCCGTGTCGCCGGCGGCAGGGGGGCGGTGCGTCCGTAGCGTGGTGCTCATGGCAGGGGTACCGCCCGCCAGCGCCGGGCAGCCAGGGCGATCTGCAAGCGGAATTCTCGCCGCTCGGGGGCAGGGATGCGCTCGTCGCTGAGGATATCCAGGGCGGCGCTGAGGGTGGGGTCCAGTGGACCGGCCATCGCCAGCGCGACCAACTGCAGGAAGGTGGCGCGTTCCGCCGCGCTGCGTTCCGGGGCTCCCAGGTAGACAGCGATCTGCAGCAGCGTCGGATTATCGAGGCCGACGGCATCGTAGGCCTGCGGCGCAAAGCCGGCGGACGCCACCAGCCGGTTCGTCTGCTCTGCATCCAGGCCGATACCGCCGGCTAGTTGCAGCACCTGCTCGCGGCCGGTCGGTTCCCGTTCGCCTGTCTCCAGGCGGTTGATCGTGCCGGGGTTAATGTCGATGCGCCGCCCGAGGGCGTTCTGCGACAACCCTGCCGCCTCCCGCACCTGGCGCAAGAGTTGAGGGAATACCGTCATCGTCGCTGCCCTTTCGCAATGGCCCTCCCTTAGCATACGGCAACTATTGCCGTTCGTCAATGGTCATTGCGAATAGCCGCGCAGTCCATTGCGGAACGGCAAAGAATCTATCCAAACCCGCAATGGTCATTGCCAGAAAGCAGTAAATGGGTAGGCACCAGGGTTCGCGTTGGACGAGTTGCTTGCACCCGCACCTGGCAGCGTTTACGATCCCGACGGCGGAAGAGTCCACCAAGATCGAGACCTCGGTGGCGTCGAATAGTGGGCCCGACATTTTCGGGTTTGGTTCGGCCGTCGTGCCGACAGCGGCGGTCACCGGCGCCTTCGTCGTGCTCACCGACGCCCTCTGGAACACCATCGGCGGCAGTGAAGGCAAGGCAAGTTCTTCCAGGCGCAACTGAAGATGAGCGGCCTGACGCCCGACGCCTTGATCGCCGTGCCGGAGTACATGCTGCCCTTTGCCCTGGTCTACAACACCGACTTGCTGCAGGCGACTGGTGACCAGCCGCCCACGACCTGGACGCAGTTCGTCAATACCGCCAAGAAGATGACCGACCCGACCAAAGACCAGTGGGGCACGGTCATGGACCCTTCCGACTCCTTCGATCCCTGGCACATCCTCTGGGTGCTGGCCAAGCAGTTCGGCGACGACTTTATCACCGCCGACATGACGAAATCGACGATGACCAGCGAGCCCGTCTACAAGGCCTTCCGCTTCTGGTTCGACTGGATGGCCAACTTCAAGATCGCCAAGACCTCAGACGCGACGTTCAAGGGCCCCGACCTGCTCAACAAATTTGCCAGCGGCAAAGTCGGCTTCATGGTGATGCAGGGGCCGACCACCATCCCGACCCTTGACAAGTCCGCCGTCAAAGGGAAGTATGCCTTCTCACCGATGCCCACCATACCCTACGGTCTGACCAGCCTGCCGTCGGGCGGCGTGCCCGTGCAGACCTTCGTCTCCGGCCAGTACCTCACCATCGCCAAGTTCAGCAAACTGCAAGACGACGCGATCCTCTGGATGAAGTATGTGACCGACGTCACCCAGCAGATGCAGTTCCTCAAGACCTATGGCTACATGCCAGGCACTGTCGACGCCTATAAGCAGCCGGAACTGCAAACGCCGGTCTGGAAAGCCTTCGTCAACGCCGAGAACAACGCCTTCGCCACGCCACTCACCGGCGCCTGGGGACCGATCGAAACGATTGTCGGTGGCGTCGCCAGCAAGATTGCTGCTGAGTACGCCACCAACAGCTACAAGGCCGGCGACCTCAAGACCGCGCTGACGGCGACGAACAGTTCGATTTGTGATCGTTGCCGGTGTTCATCATTTATGTCGTGCTGCAGAATGCCACCCACCTGCAGTTGATCGGCACCTATCAGGGGCTGGTCCTGACCTATCTGACCTTCGCCCTGCCCTTCTCTATCTGGATGCTGGCCGGCTACATCGACGGTTTGCCGCGGGAACTGGAGGAGGCGGGCATGGTCGACGGCTGTTCCCGCCTGCAGTTGCTGCGCTATATCGTGGCGCCGCTGACGATCCCCGGCATGATCGTCGCCTTCATCTTCTCCTTCCTGCTCTCCTGGAATGAGGTGCTCTTTGCCAGCGTCCTGACCTCGTCGGCCACCAAGACGCTGGGAGTCGGTCTGCCGGGCTATCTCGCTTCCGGTGAAGCCGGCGGCCAGGTCTTTTGGAACCAGCTCATGGGCGCCAGCATCGTCAGCGCGGTGCCGGCGGTGGTGCTCTTCCTGCTCGTGCAGCGCTTCATCGTCAGCGGCCTGACGCACGGGGCGGTGAAGGGATAGCTTGAGGGCGAGCCGGGCGATGTACGGGTCGGCACGCCCTCCCCTGTGTTTACGCGCGCACGCGCGGGCGAATGAGCATCTCCTCTATCGAGGCGCGTTGCGGTAGGCGGCAGACCAGCACGATGGCCTCGGCCACGTCCTCCGGCTGCAGCATGGTAGCGCGGTGCGCCTCGGTTGGTGGCGTGGGTCGGGAGAAGACGATCGGGGTGTCCACCTCGCCGGGTTCGACCACGCAGGCCCGGATGCCGTTCTGCCACTCCTCCAGGTTAATCGATTGGTTGAGCGCGATGACGCCCGCCTTGGCCGCGCTGTAGGCCACGCCGGAGAGCAGCGATGCCTGCCGCCCGGCATTGGACGACACGTTGACGATGGTGCCACTCTGCTGCCGGCGCATCGCCGGTAAGACGGCCTGGATGCAATAGAAGCAGGCATCAAGGTCGACGCGGATGACCTGTTCCCAGTCCTGGCGGGACATGTCATGGAAGTGACGAGTCGTCGTGTTCATCCCCGCATTGTTGATGAGGATGTCGATCCGGCCAAAACGGTCCAGCGTCGCCCGGACCGCCGTTTCTACTTCGTCAGCGTTGGCCACATCCGCCGCTGCGACGAGCGCCTGACCGCCTGCTGCCGTGATCTGGTCAGCCAACCGCTGCAACTCCCCCGTTCGTCGCGCCGTCAACGCCACGGAGGCGCCAGCCTGTGCCAATGCCAGTGCCGTGGACCAACCAATGCCGCTAGATGCCCCGGTGACGAGCGCCACTTGCCCGTTCAGTGCCATCTTCCACTCCTCTGTCATGCTTTTGGCGTCATCCGGTCGGCGTCATGCCGGGCGGTTCCGTATCAGGTCGCCTTCTGACCCGATGTGCCACGTTGGCTAGGAAGCCGCTCTCTGTGGGGTTTAGAGTATAGCGATCCGTCCGGGAGTCCCCGATGCCGGTATGCGACCACGCTGCCTGGTCGGTAGGAAACGCTGCCTGCCCACCCGCAGTACGGCTCGTGGTACACTACCGATGCTTCGCCGACGTAGCTCAGGGGTAGAGCAGCTGTTTCGTAAACAGCTGGTCGTCAGTTCGATTCTGACCGTCGGCTCTCTCGCTACCAGAGGGAGATGACCCTCCAACGTCACTCGGAGAGCCGTCATCAGTACCCTTAGGCCCAATGTTGGGACCAATCCGCCCCGGGCTGCCATCTGGCTGGCGCGGCGTGTTCGGCCGGATCAGCCGCTGCACCTTCGCGGCCGTGTCGTCATCCAGCCCTGGCACGTAATGGGTATAGGTGTCCAGCGTGAGTGCAATGCTGCTGTGACCAAGCCGCTCCGACACGATCTTCGGATGCTCTCCGGCCTGAAAGAGCATCGTCGCATAGGCATGGCGCAAGTCGTAGGATCGGATCGTCCTTGGCAATCCGGCGCGGGCGAGGGCCTCCTTGAACTCGCGTGTGACATTCCGAGGATGAAGGAGCCCGCCCGTGTGCGTAGCGAAGATGAGATCCTGATCGTCGTAGTCTGGGCCGAGCAACAGCCGTTCTTCAAGCTGGCGCTGACGGTGCGCCTTCAAGGCGATGAGCGCTTCCGACGGCACCGGTACGCGCCGCTGGCCACGTTCCGTCTTCGGCTCCTGAAGCGCGAGCGGCTGGCCCAGGACCGCCGTCACGTTCCGCCGAATCAGGATGGTGCTTGTCTCCCACTCCACGTCGCGCCACTTGAGCGCCAGCAGTTCACCCGGACGACAGCCGGTGTAGACACCGATAACCCATAGTGCGCGAAAGCGGTCCTCGGCAGCATCGGCGCTATCCAAGAGCTTCGCGAGATCATCGGGAGTTGGTGGCTGCAGCTCTTGCCGGCGGCGCTTTGGCGCGCGTACCGGATCTGCCACATTGCGGGCCACCAATTCCATCTGGACGGCTAAGCGCAGCGCTCCGTGGAGCAGATGCCGGACGTAGCGAACGGTCGTTGCCGATAGGCCGCGTTCCATGAGGTCCGCGCAGAGCTTGCGCACGTGCTCCGGCCGCAAGGTGGTGAGCTTCACCTTACCGATCGCTGGTGTGAGGTAGAGGGTGCCCATCTGCCGATAATTGGTCGTCGTCTTCGGCTTGAGGCCGCGCGCCACACAATCCTGGAGCCACTGGTCGAGGAATTCGGCAACCGTGATATTGTGACGCTCCGTAATACCGCCCTGGTCGACTTGTCGCTTCAGTTCGCGCAACTGCCGTTGCACATCCGCGCGGGTTTTGCCGTAGAGAGTCCGCCGGTCGGGTTTGCCGTCCGGCTTATAACCGACCATCAAGCGGCCACGCCAACGTCCATCTGGTGTTTGGTCTATGCTGCCTTCACCGTGCCCACGCTTGTGAGCCGGGCGCTTCGCTGCCGGCTGCCTCGCTTCAGTCATGACTGCCTCCTATCTGGCTATTCGATCCTGCGCTGGCTGCGCTTGCCGCAACCAGGACGCCGCGCACGGCGGGCGGGAGGGGCTGCCGAGGGGACTGCTCAGCACCGACGCTCTCGATACCTGAAAGCCACGCCTCCAGGACGCGCCGCCGCACGAGGAGTCGTGCTCCAGGCAGGCGGACGAGCCCGGGTAGTACACCGGCTGACGCCAGTCGGTAGGCCATTGACCTGGTAAGACCGGCTAGGGCCGCGGCCTCAGGCACGGATACCAAGGGGCGATCTTCCGGTTCCTGTGCAGTGTGCATCAAGGTTCTCCTTTCGCTGTCGCCATAGCCGACTCCGAACCCCGCCTGCGCGAGCCGGATCAGCCATCAGTTCTTTGGCTGCCGATCAGTCCGTTGCCGAAGGAAGGGCGCTGAACTGCGCAGCCATGCGCCAGAATAGGAGAGCGTGCGCTACTTTTACGCTACTTCTGCGCTACATGGGTCGGCCTAAGGAAGTAGCGCATATGTAGCGCACATGTGGCGCTCTTTGATCCCCCACGGCGCCATTGGCTGCACGC
>DHIZ01000165.1:0-2280 GCA_002404055.1 Chloroflexi bacterium UBA4733 | reverse complement strand
TTCCTCGGACAGCAGGTCGTCGTTGCCCTCCGCCTCCAGGGTGGACAGCTCCTCCAGCGCCGCCTGGGCGTCGGGCAGTTCGTCCTCGGCCTCCTCGGTCAGGCGGCGAGCCAACTGGACGAAGGTGTCGCCCTCGTCGCCCTCCAGCGCCGCCAGGCCATCCGTCTGCATGTGCCCCTCCAGCAGCAAGGAGGAGCGTAACTTGGCCGAGACCAGGGCCAGTTGCGCCGTCTGCAAGGTGGCGTCGTAGGCCAGGTGCGACACCTCCACGTCGCTCACTTGGCCTAACCTCCATGATCGCCGCGACGCTTGCCGCATCGTATACACGCTGTACTCCCCCTGATACCAACAGATGGATGGGAAATGCAGCAGGTCCAGGCCGGTCTGCACCAGACGCGGATGCGCCAGGCAGGCGTCGATGCCGTCCTTCACGCGGTCGGCCAGCCAGGCCTCCCTTTTCTCCGGCGAGACCGTGTTGGCGCGCAGGACGGCGGCCCGGATGTCCTGGCGGGCCAGGATCGACTGCAAGCGGGGCAGGATGTCCCTGGTGCCGGTGTGCTGGACGTAGATCATCACCCGGCGACCGCGCCGCTGGTTGTCCCGGCAGAGATCCAGCAGGGCTTGCTCCTTGGGGTACAAGCGCTCGTCCGGCAAAGCCGGCGCCGTGGCGATGGGCAGCGCCTGCAGCGGCGCTCCCGGCAGTTCCGCTTGCAGCTGGGCGATCCGTCGCACCTCGCGCGGATCGTAGACGGCCTCTTCCCGGAAGGGACTGTCCACCCAGCCCAGCAAGGCCTGCAGGTAGGCGCCCAGCAACCGCTTGGAGTTGTGGACCAACGCCTCTTTGACTGCCTCGTGCAGGTCGTGGGCGAACTGCTGGTAGATGCCCGCCTGGGAGTCGTGCATGACGTCGCCTTTGTCGTCGCGCCGGGGCTCGCCCGTTTTCGGATCGAGCAGCGGCAACGCCTCCGTGTCCATGCGCACGGCGATCACCCGTTCCCGGTAGGGCGGCAGGTCGTCGGCCACATCCTGTAGGTGCAGGAAGACCGTGTTGCGGATCAGCCGCAGCAGGATGCCCGGCGTGATGCCGGGGCGCTCCTGGATGCGACTCGCCGTGATCTTGCGCTTGGAGGTGCGGCCATCCGCATCGTCGTCATCCTCCAGGGTGTCGATCTGCTCCAGGATGCCGTAGCGCGCCACCCACTTCGCTTCATCCTTCCAGCCGTACTCGGCCCGGATCAAGGGATCCGCCCGGTACAACAGGTAGAATAACGTGGAGCTAAAGCCGCCAAAAAGCGTGCCGGTCAGCGCCAGGACGCGGCCGCATGCTCCAATCACCGCAGCAACAGCGATTCCCTGGGCGGAGCCCTTTGCCTTGAACTCGTGCCACTCGTCGGCGATCACCACGTCGAAGCAGCCGGGCATGTGCTCGCGGATGTAGTCCGCCAGCGCCGCCCGCTTGGGGGTCGGGGTGACACTCCAGAGCGCGCCGCCACAGAGCCGGTGCTTGCCCCGGGGCTGGTGACTGACCTCGGCGGTGCAGTGCAGCCGCTTGCGGGCCAGCGCCTCCGGCCGGCTCAGCGTGCCGTCGTCACACTTGATCAGCGCCCCACAGTCGGGGCAGGCCGGCTGGCGGATGATCGTGCGGCCCACCGCGCGCAGATCACCATTGATCTTCTCGGTCAGCGTCTCGCGCAGCGCCGCACGCTGCCGCCAGTCGAAGACGTGTCGCCCCGTCCAGCCGGGTCCCTGCCGCCTGGGAATGTGGAAGACAGCCGGCTGCCAGTTTGGCCCCAGCTTGGCCTTCTCCCGGCTCATGATCGTCGCCACGAAGGGACTCCTGTCCCGGCGCACCTGCTCCAGGTCGGTGATAGACCGCACGATCACGGCCGAGGCGCCGGGGATCGTCTGCAACACTTCTCGCCGCCACTTCTCCGGCAACTGCGGCGGGCAGAGGATCAGTGGCCGCCGGAAGCCGGCCTCGCGCACGGCGGCAATGCCGATCAGGGTCTTGCCGGTGCCCATCTCTCCGACAATGGTCGTCGCCACGTCGCGGCGCAGGGAATGGGCGGCGGCCCGGATGGCGTCAGCCTGCGCCCCCTTGGGCCGGCGCACCAGCGGCTGCAGGTCGCGCGCGTCGGGACCCTTCGGCAGCACGATCGGCGGATACATGCGGATAATGGCCTGCGTGATCGGCTCACGAAACTGGTCCAGCAGTTGGCTAAAGTTCACGATGCTTCCTTCCTGTTGATTACGCCATTGTCGGTCGCCGTTGCTCCGGCG
>DHIZ01000314.1 GCA_002404055.1 Chloroflexi bacterium UBA4733 | reverse complement strand
CGCGGCGGCCAGATCGTCGTCAGGTAGAGCGCGCACATGTCGTCGCCAAACATGTCGGGCGCAAGACGGTGGACGAAACGGATCTGGTCAGCGGTGCTGTAGCCGGGATCAGCCAGAAACTCGCGGACCGCGTGGAGGCGCTGGTACTGATAATCTGAGACCCATTTCTGCTCACCATCCTCTTCGGCCAGCCGCTGGAGTCTGGTCTGGTTCTCCAGAATCCGCGTGACCCGGCCAAACGGACTGTTCAGCAGGCTCAGGGGATAGCCGAACCACAGCCACCAGGGATTCAACTGGTTGATGCCATGGTGAAAGATTGGCAGTGGAACACCCGCCCTTCGCACCCTGGCGCTCAGCAGAATCCATACCAATCAGTCGTAAGAACGTTATTAGGTCTTCGACTTCGGGAAGAGGCGGGCCACTTCAAGCAGCTTTTGCTTCTCTTCAGCATTCATGCCCTTCATCAGGGTCACCATCTCCATAAGCCGCCAGTCGTCGCCCAGAATCCGGACCAGTTCCTCCTCCTCGGCATGCTCGGTAGGAAGGACACCCAGCAGCTGTAGGAGCTTAGTCATTGGCTCCTCGAGAAACCTGCTCAGCTTCTCAAGCGTCGCAATGTCCGGACGGATGCCGCTCAGGAGGTTGGTGATGGTCTGCGGCGAAACGCCGATTTCGTCAGCCAACCACTTGCGGGTGTGGCCGGTGTCCTTCAGCCGCTCCGAGACCATGTCCGCTAGCGCCATGCTCATCGGTGTCGACCAACCACCCAAGATTCGCCGGCAGCACTCACGGTTCGAGTGTACAGGTGGTGGCCCACGTGTTCCAGCGACAGAAGGTCGTCTCATTCCAACTGGATGGAACAATTCCACTATCGTGCTACACTGACCGATATGACGGCCAGAGAAGGCCATGGTAGCCACGACCGCGGCGCACCGGACGCCATAGTGCAGCTCGGCTTCGACGGAGCAGAGGCGATACACAAGCTCCGTCCTTTCCGGGAAGCCATGCGCCGGCCCGGCATCAGGCAGGTGCCGGTGAGCGCGCTCCAGGATGTGTGCGCGCTGGGGTATGCGGATATCGCCGACGAGCTTCTACCAGAGCATTTGCCCCGCGCCGACGAATTCTCTGGCAAGCTCACTGCCGTATTAGTGCGCGCCGAGACCTTCCAGGTCATAGCCAACTGGGCCAAGGTTCGTCGCGCCCAGGCCGCTGGCCAGCAGCACATTGAGATCGTCGACATCATCTGCGACGACGGCGACGAGTGGTGGGCCCTGCTGGCGGAAATCCGGGAAATGTGCGGCCTAATAAGCTGCTGGTCTAGCCGGTGGAAGTCCGGTCGGCGCGATTACCCGGTCGGCGCCGTAGCTATCTGTGACGCTCGAAGGAGGTGACTTATCGAGCGAAAGCTCACAGGTAAACGTCTCGACGGCCGAGGGGCAACCCTCAGGTCGATTCATTCAGGAGGCAAACAAGTCACCAGGCCGTAGCGGATAGCGAACCGATTGAGCCTCGATAGTTTTTCCCCACCAAGAGCCCGAAAGGGTGCTCAGAGTGAATCGTGGGTTTTGGGATGGCCGAGCCTCTGTTTCTCAGGCGAAGGCTGCCATCGGCAAGGAAGAACCGGGTAGTTGCACTTGTCGGCGTCCCCGGGGTCGAAGGAGGATGGCATGGTGAGACAGAGCAGCAGTGAAAGAGGGAAGGTCTCGGTCCCAGCCAAGAGGGTCCCGTATGGCAAAGACCGCTCGTATAACCGAAAAGGGAAGTCGAGCGGAGGGGCTGAGACTGGCAGCTGAGGGCGGAGTAAGCGATGACGCCAGGCGTAATGAACCCTGGAAGAGCCAAGGCCCTCTGGGTGAAGGTGGTTCAGGAGACAAGGCGGTGGCCGGCACACTGAGGCAGGAATCCACCAGCCCGATATCGTGAACGAAGGCGGTGGCCAACCAGCGTGGAAGTTGCTAGGTGGCAGGGACTCTGCTTCCGCTCGGAAGCGCTGGGAATACCATAGCTGATGGCGACACACCTTTGCCTCTAGCCGGATGGGTGAGTAGCCCATGTCCGGTTGGGGAGGGGCGGGTAGGAAACGGGGCTGCGAAGCCACCGCGCCTATCCGCTACCCGATCGCCAATGGGAAAGGTACATCAACATCACATCCAGGCCGGGCGGCCGGCCACAGGTAACGTAACGCCTATCGTCACGCACGGGAACTCAGGGCTCCGGCTCAGGCCCAGGGTGAGCTTGCCGGAGCAGGTGACGGTGGCGCTCCAGGAGGTCGCGGTCGATGCCCGAGCCGGGCTGCTGGCGTTTGCCGTTGGTGTCGGACTGGAGGTCTTCCACACCCTTTTGGAAGAGAACGTCAGCGAGCTGGTGGGGCCCAAAGGACAGCACCAGACGGAGCGACAGGCCTACCGCCACGGGCACGAGCCATCAAGCCTCACCTTGGGTGGGCGCAAAGTCATCGTCGAGAAGCCCCGGGTGCGTTCGTGCCAGGGCGAAGAGGCGGTCCTGCCACTCTGGAAAGCGTTCAGCGAGCAGGACATCACTGGGACCATGGTGCTGGAACGGATGCTGGCTGGGATCTCGACACGGCACTACCCGGTCAGCCTCGAACCGGTCGGCGAACTGAACAGCCGCGGCACCTCAGCAGCGACGGTGTCCCGGCAATTCGTGGCCCGCACTCAGCGAGCCTTGAACGAGCTGCTGGCCAAGGAGCTCACCGAGCTGCAGCTGTGTGTGCTGATGCTGGATGGCATCCAGATGGCCGGGCACACCATCGTGGTGGCTCTGGGCATCGACCGGCAGGGCCACAAGCACGTGCTGGGCCTCCGGGAAGGGTCCACCGAGAATAAAGCGCTGTGCACCGGCTTGCTGGCAGGCCTCGTGGAACGCGGTCTGGATGCCTCAGCCGGCCTGCTGGTGGTGATCGACGGTGGGAAGGGCTTGCGGACCGCGGTAACCGATGTCTTTGGCAAGCTGGCCGTGGTCCAACGTTGCCGACTGCACAAGCGAAGAAATGTCATGGAGCACTTGCCTGAGGAACAACGCGAACGCGTCGGCCATCAGCTGGACCGCGCCTGGGCCAAGCCGGAGTACACCACGGCCCTCACCTCGCTCAAGGATATTGCCAAGCACCTGGACGAGCACTATCCCGGAGCTGCCAGCTCCCTCCGAGAGGGCGTGGAAGAGACGCTGACCATTACCCGGCTGCAGGTTCCGGCCAGCCTCACCCAGACGCTGTTCTCGACCAACCCGATTGAGTCCACCAATTCGGTCACCCGCACCGTCCAGCGCAACGTCAAGAACTGGCGTTCAGGCACGATGGCCTGCCGCTGGACAGCAGCGGCCCTTGAAGTCGCACAAGCCAAGTTCCGCCGCATCAAGGGATACCGCGAACTGCCACTGCTCGTGGCCGCTCTGGCAGCCCACGTTGAGCGGACTACCGAGCAAGTTGCTAGAATCGCCTAAGGTCTTGGGCCGTCACCGAAATTCCACGGCGACCGGGACATCCTCGAGAACAAGTCGCCGAAGACCATCCACGTTTACACCTACGTACTGGGGCAAGTCCATACTGGCTGAATCCGGCCCTCCCTGCGATTTTGGTGTACATTGCGGCAGCCATGGCCCCGCTACGCGGGGGACGAGAAACCAGAACGACAGCACTCGGAACCTGGAGCTAGATAATCAAGCATGGCACCAGACCGCTCAAATGAAGCGATGCCGGCAAAAGCCGCACGACGAAGACTGATACCACCCGTCGAGAAGTGCAAGGGAAGGGAAGGCTAGGGCGCCACTAGATGGCCGCCAGCCAAACCGGGATGCACGGCGGTCTCGTTTTCCTGCGACGGGCCCGAAGCGGCGAACTTGGCCTTGACCCTGTCAACGTGCGCGTTGGTCGCCGCACT
>DHIZ01000252.1:31693-37350 GCA_002404055.1 Chloroflexi bacterium UBA4733 | reverse complement strand
CTGGCAGGCCAGCCCCCGCGTGGCGCGCTCCAAACGATCTTTGGCGTGCCGGACCAATCGAGCCAGTCCAGGTAGATGGTCCCGCTCCAGCCCACGGCTGCGCTGAGGTCCAGCCCTACCTCGAAGATCGGCCGCCCATCGCCATCCGCCAAGGTCCATTCGAGGAGGGCGACTGCACCGGAAACAATTGCGGTGGCGGGTCCGAGCAGGATCTCTTGTCGAGGTGTGGGTAGGTCGCCCTCGCCATAGCGACCGACGTAGAGACGAATCGTCCCAACCGCTGGAAAGCCGTCTCCCACCAGGACCTGGGCCCGAATCGTCTGCCCGCCGTACAGCGTCGGCGACGCTTCCAGATGGTAGCCGCTCTGGGCCAGGGCTTCCGGCGGCACAAAGGTTGGGGCGCCGGCCCTGGCGTGGTCGTGCGCGTTAACGTGCGCCATGTGGATGGCGAGGCTTCGGCTGCCGGCGCTGCTGTGGCCCTGGACGTTCTCAAGCCGGATGACGGGCGGAATCGTCCCGTCCGACTCCCCTGGCGCGCCGCTGCGCCAGCCCTGAACGCTCCCCGGAAAGGAGAAGTGAAACCGGGCGCCACCCTTTGGGGCCGCCGCATGCAAGCCTCGGAGATGGTGCGCGGTGGTCACGATGCGTCCGGTCTCGGCGACCGCGTCGGTGATGGCCCGTCCGCCATCGGCGGAACTGAGGAAGAGCCGATCAGCCACCGGCCCACGCCAATCCTTGTCGCCGGCAAAAGCGGCGAGGCCGCCGCGAATGCCGAGCAGGCAACCAACGTTGCCGCTGTTGCAGTCGGTGTCCCAGCCGCTGGTGTTGGTGATCAGCAAGGCGCGACCGAAGTCAGGCGCACCGTACTGGAGCCCGAGATGGATGAGCGCGTGGTTCGGCACCATGTGGCAGTTTCCGCCGTAGCGATGGTAGCCGTAGCGTTCCTCAATCCGTTCGCGCGTGCGGCGCCAATCTCCGTCCTGGCGCTTCCAGCCACGAACGTCGTCGATCAGGCGGTAGATGATGGAGTCGCGCGGGATCTGGCGAACAGCTTCGTCCGTCAGACGATTCAGATCAGGCTCGACGAAGGCCAGCGCTTCCATGGCCGCAACCACCTGGGCGCCGTAAATGGCTTCGCCATCGTGGCTGACGCTGGCGGCACGTCGCGCATACTCAGCGGCGCGTTCGGGATCGCCCGGACAGAGCATGGCCCAACCGTCGATAAAAATCTGCGCGCCGATCTGCTCGGCAACCACCTTGCCGTTGGTGGCGATCGCCCCGCTGCGGGGAGCAGGAATGCCACGCTTGAGGCGGAGATAGGCCGTGTGTTCCGTGGAGTTGCCGAGGCCGCCCCACCAGAGCACCGTCTTTTGCTCAACGAGGTAGTTCAGCCAGGTCTGGCCGATCTGCTCCGCCGTCAGGTCCGGGTCGTCACCAAAGTCCGCGAAGGCGCGCAGAAAGGTGAAGGCGCCGCTGATATCATCGTCGGCCACCACCAGCGGTCGCTTCAGTTTGTCGTTGACGTAGTAATCAACCTCGCCCAGCTCACGGCTGATGCGCTCGTACCGCCAGCCCTCAAAGGGCCGCCCGAGATAGACGCCGATAATCTTGCCGAGCACGCCGGCGTAGACGCGCTCGGCATAGTCCGGGGGCAGTACCTGAGACATCCTCCGGCTTGTCGCGTTTGCCAATTCCACGGTTTACGGCTCCTTCTCACGCCTGTCCCTCTGCTGCCTAGCTACGCCGGCTAGGCTGATGCACGCACAATCAACTGATTGGCGAGTTCAACACGGCGAGGCGGCAGGTCGGGGTCCTGCATGCGTTCCAACAGCAACCCCACCGCGCGCCGCCCAATTTCGTACTTCGGTACCGCGACCGTCGTGAGGGGCGGGCTGGTAAAGGCAGCTTGCGGAATGTCGTCATAGCCTGCCACCGCCATCTCCTCCGGTACCCGGATACCCGCCGCATGCAAGACGTCGAGCGCGCCGATCGCCATCAGATCGTTGGCAGCGAATACCGCCGTGAGGTGTCCGCCCGACGCAGACGTTCGTCCGAGCAACACCTGCATTGCCCTCGCGCCGCCCTCGCGCGTGTAGTCGGCATCGACCATCATGGCCGGATCGGGCGCAATCCCCGCGTCGCCAAGGGCAGCGATGTAGCCGGTTGCTTTGGCGGGCCGCCCATGAACGGAGGGCGGGCCACCGATAAGGCCGATACGCCGGTGTCCGGCCGCCAGCAGATGGCGAACGGGCTCGTAGGCCCCCCGGGGACCAACGAGGACGCGATCATACGCCGGCGAGTCGATCCGCGAGCCGACGAGGACCATGGGCAGGCGCAACTGCGCTAACGTGCTGAGGATCTGCGGACTGGCATCGGCCGGATCGAAGACGACGCCGTCAAACTGCCGCTCATCGGCCTTCAGCAAGAAGCGTTGTTCGCGGTCCAGCCGCCGATCAGAACTGTAGATCACCACAGCATAGCCACGGTCGTCCGCGGCATCCTGGACGCCCCGCGCCACCTCCGGGTAGTAGGGATTGGTCAGGTCGGGGATGACCAGGGCCAGGAGCTCGCTCTTGCCGGTGCGCAAGCTACGCGCCAGCGCGTTGTGCCGGTAGCCAAGTTCCGAGACGGCAGCCAGGACGCGCGCTTGCAGCGCCGGGGCGACGAAGCGTGTACCATTCAGTGTGTGCGAGACGGTCGAGCCGGAGACACCAGCCCGAGCCGCCACGTCCGCGATCGTCGCCATCCCTTGCCCCCATCGAATCGTTTGCGCAATCGATTCTGCTGCTATACTACCAGCACCGCGGGCGAGTTGCCAGGTGTGGTTTCTGGGCCCGCATGCCCAAGTGTTCGGGAGAGATCGTGGCAAACATCAACGTCCTCGTGCTCATGACGGATAGCATGCGACCGGATTACGTCGCCGGGTACCGACGCGCGTCCGATCAGGCTGGGATGCCGGGACAGCTCCAATCGCCTGCAGGCATCGGGGCACGCACCCCGGCCCTGGATCGCTTTGCCAGCGAGGCGGCGGTTTTCGAGCGCGCCTACGCCGCCTCCTTTCCGACGGTGCCCAGTCGGAATGATGTCCACACCGGGCGCTACACCTTTCCTCACCGTGGTTGGTCGCCCTTACCGCCGGACGTGCAGTGCCTCGCCGCGACGATGTCCCGTGCCGGCTACGCGACTCAGTTCTATTGCGACACGCCCAATCAGGTGCCCAATGGACTGCAGCGCGGCTTCAGCGCCTGGGAATGGCACCGTGGTCAGGAAGGCGAACGCTTCGTCGTCGATCCTCGCATCAAGGTCGACCTTGGCTGTGCGCCGGAGAAGCTGCGCGGCAACGGCGCCGGCTACCGGCAACACCTCCGCAATCGGGCGCACTGGCGGAGCGAAGAGGACCACTATGCCGCCCAGACGGTGCGCAGCGGCCTGGCCTGGCTGCAGCAGCACTATGAGGCGGAACGCGAGCGACCGTTCTTCCTCTGGCTGGACATATTCGATCCCCACGAGCCGTGGGATGCGCCGCCCTACTACGTGGACTGGTACGACCCCGGCTACAGCGGCGAGGTGCTGGCGCATGCCAACTACGGGCGGAGCGACTACATGACGGCAGCGGAGCTCCAGCACGTCAAGGCGCTCTACGCCGCTGAGGTGAGCATGGTGGATAAGTGGCTGGGCCGGCTGTTGCTTCAGGTGGACGAGCTGGGCTACCGCGAATCGACGGTGGTGCTCCATCTCTCCGACCACGGCCACTACTTCGGCGACCACGGGCTCCAGGGCAAGCCGTTCCGCGAGCTCTTGTGGCTCTACGAGGGCCTGATTCGCACGGCGCTGGCAATCCGGCTCCCGGAAGGTCGGGGCGCCGGCCGGCGGCTGACTTCCCTGGCGCAACTGCCCGACGTCACCGCCACGATCCTGGCGCTGGCCGGCCAGGAGATGGCCGGCGTACAGGGGCAGTCGCTCTTGCCGGCCATCGATGGAAGCGGGACAGGGAAGGAGGTGGTCTACACCAGCCGCTACCCAATCCTGGCGAACGAGATCACCCCCTGCGCCATCACCACCGCCGAGTGGAACTACCAGTACTGGCCGGGCAGCCCGCAGCACGAGCGCCTGTACCATCTGCCGAGCGACGCAGCGCAGCAGCACGACCGGAGGTCCGAGCAGCCGGAGCTCTGCCGCGAACTGGCGACCAGCTACCTGGCCTGGCTGGAACAGCAGAACCCGGCCATGGCTGGGTGGCTGCGCGACGTCGAGCGTGACCCCTCATTCCGCCCAGACAGTCCACAACTCTTTCGCGGCACGCTCTGAGGCTGCCCGGCTCATTTCAGGACCGCATCGACCTGGCGCTTGATCTCGAGGCAGACATCGCGCGCCGGCGTCTGGCCCGCCCAGAGGATGTTCAGTTCGCGGTTCACGATCGTCATCATATCGGCCCATTTGGGGACTTGCGGCACGATGCGGGCAATCTTGGCATTCTCCAGGAAGACCTGCACATTCTTGGGCGGCGCCGGCTGGCGCACGAAGACGTTCTGCATGGTGGACATGCGCACGGGCACACCACTGCCGGCTTCGGCATCCGTGCTCTGCGTTGTCGGGCTCAGCAAGTGTTGGATGAACAGCCAGGTCGCTTCCGAGTTGGCTGCCGCCGAAGGCGCCACCCAGCCGGAGCCGCTGCCCACCGCCGCGCCCGTGCCGGTGGTACGTGGCCAGACCGCTACATCCCAGGTGAAGCCTTTGACGCCGAGGCGGTAGGCGCCGATGCTGGCCGGGCCAAAGTGCGTCATGGCGAGGCGGCCGGCGTAGAACACGTTATTCAACTGCCCCTCCGCCTTCTGCTGCGCCGGCGTTGGGGCTGCCTTGTAACGATATTGCAGGTCGGCCAGGAACTGAAAGGCTTCGATGGTCTGCGGATTGTCAAACAGGCTCTGACGACCGTCGGCCGAGACGAACTCACCGCCGTTGTTGTAGATCCAGGGCAGCCACTGCTGCACATCCTGCTGGCCGTTCCAGGCCCAGCGACCGACGCCGCTGGGGCCCGTACCATCACGCTTCAGCAGGTGCTGCGCGGCGTCCAGGAAGGCCTGCCAGGTCCAGGATGTATCCTGCCAGGTGGCCGCCGGCGGCGTCGCCCCTATTTCCTTGAAGGCATCGGCGTCGTAGGCGAGGGCGCGCGTGGGGAAGTCGCGCGGCGCGCCATAGAGGTTGCCGCCGCCGGCCGCGCCGGCCGCGCCCATGGGCTGGCCGTTGGGCGCATAGCGATATTGGTCCCAGCCGGCAGCGAAGAAATCGGAGAGGTCGTACTTGTCGCGACTGATGAACGACGACAGGTTCAGCAACTGGCCCCGTGCCTGGAACTGGGGCACGTCCCAGGGCATGATCTCCGCCACGTGCGGCGGTGTGCCGCCGGCAGTCATGGCCGTCAGCTTGTCCAGGAACGGCTGACCCGCCGGGACGTTCAACTGGGCGACCTTGAGTCCTTCGGCTGCGTACTGCGTCTCGAAGGCAGCCGCCTCCTTCTGGTTCGCCGCTAACCACGGACCCTGGGTTGCCCAGTACATCCACTGCAGCGTCGCCCCTGGCGTGACTTTCGGCACGACCGCCGGCTGGCCGCCGCTACTTTGCGCCGGACTTTGACAGGCGGCGAGCAGCGCCGACCG
>DHIZ01000252.1:31201-31465 GCA_002404055.1 Chloroflexi bacterium UBA4733 | reverse complement strand
CGGGCGCCCCCCCCCCCCGCCAGCACCTGCCGCCGCGTCGGCCTAGCCCTGCTGGCGCCGCTCATGTGGGGCACGTCCTGCGTTGACCCGTCTGACTGGAGGTTCTGTTCATCCGCACCGGCGAGGGTACTGCGCCGACCGACCCGACCGGAAGTACTCGGCTGCATAACGAATTCCTTTTCTCTACCTGCTCGGCAGATCTCCCGCTGGTAGCGATCAGCTATGAGGAGTCTACCAGCAGCGAATCGGTTGCGCAACCGATTC
>DHIZ01000252.1:22822-30978 GCA_002404055.1 Chloroflexi bacterium UBA4733 | reverse complement strand
TCGCCCGCAAGCGGGCACCCGCCTACGCGGACTACCGGAGCCGCCGAAGGCGGGTACCCACCGCAATGGGTGTTTGCCGGGTACCCGCGCGCAGCGTGGGTGTTAGCCCGCGACTTCAGTCGCCGGGCGCAACCGCCGGCAACGCAATCTCGGCGGTCGCCAGGGCGCGCCGGATCTGCTCGACCACTGCCGGTGTGGCCGGCAGCAGCGGATGACGCGGCGGCCCCACCGGCCGGCCGCGCAGCGCCAGCGCCGCCTTCACCCGCACCGGCAGGTCGGCTCCGGCCAGCGCGTCCCACACCCCCAGGATGCGCTCGTGCAGCCGCCGCGCCTCCTCCAGCCTGCCTTGCTGGACGGCGTTCCAGAGCGCGACGCAAAGGTCGGGCAGCACCGTCAGGATCGCCGCCACCGCACCCTGCGCCCCCAGCAGGAAGGAAGGGTAGAGCAAGTCGTCGACGGCCGTCAGCACCGTCAGGCGGTCGCCGGCCATGGTCAACAGCCGGGCCAGCTTGTGGATGTCGCCGCCGCTCTGTTTGACGGCCACCACCTGGGTCAACTCGCTCAGCCGCATGAGCAACTCCGGACTGAGCGTATTCCAGGGCACGACGTTGTAGATGACGATGGGCAAGCCCACCTCATCGCCGATGCGCCGGTAGAAGTCGATACTGCCGCGTTCGTCCGGCTGGAAGAGGTAATGCACGGGCGTGACCTGGAGCGCCGCCACGCCCGCCGCGCGCACCGCCCGACCGCAGCGCACGACCTCCCGGGTACTGTCCCGAATGATGCCCGCCACCACCGGAACGCGGCCGGCGGCTGCTTCGACCGCTACGCTGCTCGCCCGCACCAACTCCTCGCAGTCGAGGGTGTGGCCTTCTCCCGTACTGCCGGTAACGGTGATGCCGTGGACGCCGGCGGCGAGCACCGCTTCGACCTCGCGGCGCAGCGCTGCTTCGTCGAGCGACTCATCATCGGTGAACGGTGTCGCCAGCGGCGGGATGATGCCATGCAGTGCCAGGGTGGATGCGGTCACGATTCTTCTCCTCTGTCGAAAACAACGCCACAACGGCAGTCGGGCCGCTGTGCCGGGGCACGGCCGGACGATGGCGCCGTTGGCCTTGCGATCCTCTGCCATGAAGAACGGCCCGTGCCGCCCGACCAGTATATACTCGCGCACGACGCGAGCCACCGGGCGGCACGAGAAAGGGAAACGATGAGCACCAAGCGACTGAAGATCGGCGTGATCGGCTGCGGCGCGATCGCCCAGAGCCAGCACCTGCCAAACCTGGCCGAACGCCCCGACATCTGGGAGGTCGCTGCCATCTGTGACGTCTCCCCCGGCCTCGTTGAGGCGGTCGGCAAGCGCTTCCAGGTGCCGCGCCGCTACACCGACTACCACGCCCTGCTCCAATCCGACGTCGACGCGGTGCTGCTCTGCCTGGCCGACCCCAAGACGCCCGCAGCCGTCGCGGCGGCCCGCGCGGGCAAGCACATGCTGATCGAGAAACCGATGTGCTGGACGGTCGCCGAAGCTGATCTGATTATCGCCGCAGGCCGCGACGCGGGCGTGGTGGTGATGGCGGCCTACATGAAGCAGCACGAACCCGGCTTCCAGTATGCCCGCGAGAAAATCCTGGCGATGACGGACGTCCGGTTCATTCAGGTGAACCATCTCCATCCGAACAACGCCCTGCACCTGCGCGACTTCTTCATTGAGCGGTTCGATGACGTCCCCGCGGCCGAGAGTCAGGCGCTGGAGAAGCTGCGCGAGCAGACGCGAGCCGCAGCGATCGGCGCCGCCGCCACCCCTTCTGAGCGCTACGCCTTCGGCATGCTGATCGGCAGCATGATCCACGACATCAGTTGCCTCCGCGGCCTCTTCGGGCCGCCCGAGCGGGTCGTCAGCGCCGAGATCTGGCACGAAGGGCGCGGCTTCAGCACGGTCCTCGCCTACCCGGGCGAGCGCCGCTGCGTCATGAGTTGGGTCGACCTGCCGAACCTGTGGGATTTCAAGGAGACCCTCGAAGTCTACGGCGCTGACGAGCGGGTGATCATCAGCTTTGCCACCGGCTTCTCGCGCGGGCAGCCGACGACGGTCACCGTGCAAGGCACTGAGGCGGGTGCGCCGTTCCGCAAGGAGCTGGTCATGTCGCACGACCCCGGCTTCAAGCGCGAGATCGAACAGTTCCACGCCAGCATCCTCGGCGATCAGCGACCACTCACCCTACCGGAAGGCGCCCGCGACGATGCCGCGCTGGTTGCAGAGATCGTGGCGGTGGCCCGCCGCCAGCGCGCTGTCGAGCGGCAGTAGCCGTCCCGCCGCAAGCGTTCAGCGTCCGCTCATCGTACCGAGTAACGAAAAGAGGAGTTCCATGTCGATCCGCGTCTACGACTACCGTACGGATATCCGGAACCTGGAGATCACGCCGGAGATCCGCTCGCGATTCATCTACCTGGAGCCGCACGAGGTGCATACACGCCACAGCCACGACCTGGGCCACGAAGTCTTCCTGGTGCTCGACGGGCACGTACGCTTCGACGTCGATGGCGAGACCGTCGACCTGCTGCCGGGCAACTTCTGCCTCGTCCGCGCGAACCAGTTGCACCAGGCAAGCAATCCCGAGGATGCGCCCGCGACGATGTACCTCTCCGTTACCCCGCACATCGAGCCGACCCACACCTTCTGGGATGAGCACGGGCAGAAGCGGCCGCCCCGGTACGGCGGCTCGACGGCGAAGGAGCGCGCCGAACAGTCGGAACCGGAGCCGGGCATCGCGGAACTGGTTGAGCGCCAACAGGAAGCAATGCGCGCGCTGGTCACCGTGGTCCAGGCCGCTGCCGTCGACCATGACCGGCTGCTCAACCGGCTGCATGGCGGCAGCGGCGCGACGACCGATCGTGAGGCGTTCCAGACGACGCTCGACGCGCTCTGGGAGCGCCTCTTCCCCATCTTCCGCGACAGCGCGGCGCTCGCGGGCGCCTGGAACGCGGTCGCCGCCTCGGCGGCGGCGCGCTAAGGCGTCGTTAGGAAATGCGCTCACGCCTTCTCTGTTTCTCCGCCGATCGTCTACTCTTTTGGACCTTGCGGACAGAAGTCACCTATATGAATGGCGGCTAACTGGAAGTAGCGATGATGGCGAAGGCAGGGGCCACCCACTGCGTCGTGATGGGCGTGGTCGCCGCCGTCGACATCCCGGCGCAGGCGGTCGGCGGCTTGCGCCGGGAAGACCTGGAGGCCGTGCTGCGCGATATCGTCCGCCGGGAGTGCGCCGGGTCAAAGGTACGGTGACTGCCAACTCGTGATACCCTGGGGCCAGTTCCCAACGGCGATGGCTGTGGCCGTTGGGCGTTCGCCCGCCACTGTGGAGATACATGATGCAAGCACTGGTCAACTATTCCGGCACGCCCGGCTCCGTGGAACTGCGGGACGTGCCGAAACCGCAGATTCGTCCCGGCGAGGTGTTGCTGCGCTCGCGCGGCATCGGCATCTGCGGCAGTGATCTCCACCAGTGGCACGGCACGCAAGCCTGGGCCGTCAACTGGCCGGTGACGCTGGGCCACGAGTTCTGCGGCGAGGTGGTCGAGGTAGGGTCCGACGTGACCGGTTGGCATGTCGGCGACCGCGTCGCCTGCGAGACGGCGGCCCGCGTCTGCGGCCATTGCCCGATGTGCCGAACGGGCCACTACAACCTCTGCCCGGAACGCCTGGGCTTCGGCTACGGTGTGGACGGCGCCGCCGCCGAGTTCGTCAAGGCCGAACCGCGCCTGCTGCACCGCATCCCCGACAACGTCACCTGGGAGCAGGCCGCCCTGACCGAACCTTGCGCCGTGGCCTTCAACGCCGTCGTGGAGAAGTCCCACCCGCGTCCCGGCGACCTGGCGGTCGTCCTCGGGCCCGGCCCGATCGGCCTCCTGGTCACGCAGATGCTGCGCAACACCGGTCCGGCCCGCCTGGTGCTGGTCGGCTTGCGTCGTGACGCCAAGCGCCTGGAACTGGCCCAGCGCTTCGGCGCCGACGAGGTCATCGTGGCGGACGAGACGGACGCGGTGGCGCGGGTGCTGGAGTTGGGTAACGGCTTCGGCGCCGACCTGGTGATCGACGCCGTCGGCGTCTCCGCCACCCTGCAGCAAGCGCTGCAGATGGTGCGCCCGGAGGGCCAGATCACCAAGATCGGTTGGGGTCCGGGGCCGGTTGGCTTCTCGCTGGACCCCTTGATCGCCAAGGCGGCCACGCTGCAAGGCTCCTTCAGTCACAACTGGGGCGCCTGGGAGCGCGTGCTCAAGCTGATGGGTGCCGGCCGCCTTGACCTGGAGCCGTTCCTCAACGTCTATCCGCTGGCCAACTGGCGCGCCGCCTTCGAACGCATGGACCGCCTGGAAGTGCCCAAAGTCGTGCTCCAACCGTGAGAGGCCGGTGGCGCCGGATGCGGGATCATCAGATGTGCAGTACCGGGAAGGGGGATGGGGTCTCGGACTATCCCGAGCATGTGGTGCGTTGCCGGGAAGACCATCTGATTGCCCCAACGTATCTTCAGTATACAATAGGGTGAGACGCGAGAAATCGACGAACAAGGAAGGGCAACCCCACCCGCTGGTTGGGTGGTCCGGGGTGCCCAGGAGTAATGAGGAGTCAGCCCAATGGCCCAGCAATCCGGCGTACCCGTGCGGTTCGGCATCATCGGCACCGGCGGCATGGGGTCGAGCCATGCCCGTGAAATAGCGGCGCGGGACGATGCCCGCGTCGTCGCCGCCTGTGACATCAACGATGCTGCTATCGATCGCTTCCTGGAGCGTGTCCCCGCGCTCAAAGGAAGCGACGTGACGCGCTTTACCGATGTCGGCACCCTGGCCAGCGCCGGCATCTGCGATGCAGTGGTGATTGCCACGCCGCACACGCAGCACGACCAGCACATCCGCATCTGCCTGGACGCCGGTCTGCACGTGCTCTGTGAAAAGCCAATGGCCACTACGGCGGCGGGGGCGCGGGCCTCGATGGAGGCTGCCGAACGCAACGGCAAGGTGCTGGCGATCGCCTACCAGCGCCACGGCAACCCACTCTATCGCCGCGCGCATGAGGTCGTGAAGAACGGGGAGATCGGCGACATTCGCCTGGTGACGGTGCTCATTGCCCAGGACTGCATTGAGGTCTTCCGCGACCCCAGCCGCACCTGGCGGGCCGACCCGGCGATGTCCGGCGGCGGTCACTTCATGGATACCGGCAGCCACATCAACGACATGATGCTGTACGTCTCCGGCCTGGCCCCGCAGCAGGTCTTCGCCCAGATGGACAACTACGGCACGCTGGTGGATGTCGTCACCGCCCTCTCTATCCGCTTCACCAACGGCGCTTGCGGCACTTTCGCCGCCACCAGCCTCTCTCAGGAAAACTGGCGCGAGGAGTTCTCCTTTTATGGCTCGGAGGGCGTGCTGAACATCCGGGACGGCCAGTTGACGCTGCACAAGAAGGGGCAAGACACGCGCATCCTGCGCGGCAGCGGGCGCGAGAGCCGGCCTGTCGCCAACTTCATGCAGGTGATCGCCGGCGAGGCGCTGGAGCCGCAGGCCGGGCCGATCTACGGCTTGCGCGTTGCCCAGATCTCCGAGGCCGCCTACAAGTCGTCCCGCTCCGGCCTGGCCGAACGCGTCGGCTAACGGGCGGTTCCTCGTGGGAAGCAAAGAGGCAGGCCCCCGCGCCTGACCGGCGGTATACTCGCAAGGGGAGGATGCCTGCTATGCCGTTTGCCGTCGACGATTTTCAAGATCTATTGCGGCTGCTTGATCAACACCCGGAATGGCAAGCAGAGCTTCGTCGCCGCGTCCTGACGGACGAGTTGCTGGAACTGCCTGCGCTGGTGCGCCGGATTGCCGAAGGGCAGATGCGCACCGATGAGCAGCTCGCCAAACTGACGGTCAGCGTGGACGCCATCGCTGAACGCCTTGATGCGCTCATCGGCCGCGTGGATGCGCTGACGGCGCGCGTGGATGCCCTTACCCAACACCTCGATGCGCTGACCGCGCGCGTGGATGCCCTTACCCAACACCTCGATGCGCTGACGGCGCGCGTGGATGCCCTTACCCAACACCTCGATGCGCTGACGGCGCGCGTGGATGCGCTCGCTGTTCAGATTCAGGTGCTTGCCGCAGCACATGTTGACCACGAGGCCACAGTGAAGGCCCAGGGGGCGCGCCTTGACGCGGCCCTCGGCGACCTGGCCGAGGCGCGGTACGAGCGCCGCGCCGGCGCCTATTTCAGCCATCTGGCCCGGCGGATTCGCGTCATTGATCATTCCACCCTTGCCGACCTGCTTGAGGATGCTGTGGACGAGGGGCGTATCGCCAGAGGCGACCGTCAGGACGTGATGCAAAGTGATCTGGTACTCACGGGTCGCCGCCGCGAGGATGGCGCCGACGTGTATTTCGCGGTGGAAGTTTCGATCGGCATCGGCGTCAACGATGTACGGCGCGCCGCCGATCGGGCAGCCGTCCTGGCTCGGTTAGGGCGTCCAGCCTTTCCTGTCGTCGCCGGTGAGCGCATCGACCCGGAGCCAGCCGAGCTAGCGAGAGCACAGGGCGTGGAGTACGTGCTGAACGCGCGCCCCACCTGAGCAGGGGAAGTGACCTAGTGCAGGGCGCTGCCTTGCTTGATCAGCGCTTCGATGGCCGCCTTGCCGCCCGCTACGGCATCCTTGGCATTCTGCTGGCCCTGCCAGAGGGGCAGCAGCGCTTTGTCGATAGCGGTGGCAACGTCCGGCCAGTTCGTCAGGTTCGGCTCCCAATGGGCATGGGCCGGGGCATCGAAGTACACCGCAGCGTGGGCGGGTGGAATGCCTGCCTGCACGAAATACTGCTTGGCCGTTGAGATGCGCGGTCCCAGTGCGCCGGCCGTCACCTTCTGCCTGGCGTACTCAGGCGCCCCAATGTACTTGAGCAATGTCCAGGCTGCCTCGGGCTGCTTCGATGTGGCCGACATCACGTAGCCGCCCCCGCCACCGTAAGCGGCGTAATCGCCGGCGCCGCGGGGAAAGAGCGCGGTATCAAAGTCCATACTCTTCGTGCCACCCCGCAGGTTGTTGAAGCCGGCCGCCCAGAGCGCGTCCATGGCCACAGCCAGGCTGCCCAGCGTCGTTCCTGCCGGCAACTTGTCGGCAGGGCGCGGCGCCACATGCTCGGTCTGCGCCAGCTTGGCTGCAAAATCGAGGGCCTCCAGCGCCGCCGGCTGATCCAGGGCGATCTGTTGCCAGTTGGCATCGAGCAGGTCCCCGCCATTGGTCCAGACCCAGAGCTGCCAACTGCTGTTCGGGCGGCCGTAGGCATAGCGGCCGGCGCCACTCTGCGTGGTCAGATAATGCTGGGTCTGCTGCGCCGTCTGCAGGAACGTCGCCCACGTCCACGACCGATCAGTCCAGTCGGACGGCGGCGCTTTGACACCCGCCGTCTGCAGAAAGGCAGGGTTGTAGCCGAAGAGCTCCTGGTTGAAGTCCTGGGGGATGACCCAGAGGTGCCCCTGCGACGTCATCAACTCGATCACCCGCGGCCAGAAGTCGGAGAGGTCGAAATTGTCTTTCTTGACGTAGGCATCCAGGGGCTGGATCACCTTCTTGTCGACAAAGGCCGCATAGGGTATAGCGCCACGACCGGTGCGAAAGAACACGTCGGGCACGTCGCCGGAGGCAACCCAGACCGACTGTTCCTGTGCAGCATCACCCGTGTGCTGACGGATGTCGAGTTGAATGCCCGACTGTTTCGGGAAGGCTTGCAGGTAGGTGAGCAGCCATTTGCCGAAGGGCGACGTTGGCGCATCCCATTGCTGCACGACGAGCGGACGCTGGGCCCCGGCGACGCTCGTGGCGGGGCTACTGGCGACGCGGCTGGCGGTGGTGCTTGGCGACTGTGCCTGGGTGGTCGCCACAGTGCTGGCGCTGCCGGCAACGACCGCACGTGTTGTGGTTCCGTTGGTGGCAGGACCGCTCGCTGCTGTTGTCGCGGTTGTCGTGACCTTGCCACCGCAGGCGGTGAGCAAGGCGGCGGTTCCGCCGGTGGCGGCAAATAGAAGCGCCAGGCGGCGGGACACTCGGCTGGCGGACGGCTTCGCAGTGTTGGTCATGCTGCATCTCCCCAACGACGTGAACGAAAGGCCACCCTACGATGAATCGTAGGGC
>DHIZ01000252.1:21537-22754 GCA_002404055.1 Chloroflexi bacterium UBA4733 | reverse complement strand
CACCCTACGATGAATCGTAGGGCTAACAACATCAAGCCTGCTGAAGCAGGCTGGACACCGTTTTCGCTACCGCGCAGCCTGCTTGAGCAGGCTTCTCGATCGTAGCCCTACGATTCATCGTAGGGTGGGCAGGCGAACCGCCGCCGGTTCGCCCAGTATCACCACTGTGCGACCCGCTGCTACTCGTCGTCTGAGTCGTGAACGCTCGATGCCGGGCGGGAAGGGAAGGTGTAACCGGCTGGCGCATCCTGACGCGGCGGCCGATCCTCCGAGCTCGGGCGCTCCGGCGCGGCAGGGCGATCTTCCCGACTGAAGCGCTCGCCGTACGGTTGGCGGTCGCCCCCAGCGGGGCGGTCGCCGCCATAGGCGGGCCGATCCCCACCGCCGGAACGGTCCCCACCGGGGCGATCACCGCCGTACGCTGGCCGATCGCGGTTGTAGCTTGGCCGGTCGCCGAAGCCGCCGCGACGATTGTCGGGACCGCGGTCGCCGCCCGGTCCGCGGTCGCCGCCGGAACCACGATCACCACCCGGACCCCGGAAGCCGCCGGGACTACGGAAGCCCCCCTCGGGTCGGTCGCGCGGCGGGCCGGCGCGCTCGCCGCCCTCCGGCTCAACATAATCGGGGAGCGTCACCTTGTGCGACAGGTTCACGCGGCCTTGCGGGTCGACACCCATCACGCGCACGCGCAGCTTGTCGCCGATCTTGGCGACGTCCTCGACGCGTTCTACAAAGTGGTTGGCGAGCTGGTTGATGCGCACCAGACCATCCTTACCCGGCAGGATCTCCACGAACGCGCCGATGTCCATGGTGCGGCGCACGATGCCGTCGTACTCCTTGCCGACCTCGACCTCTTCGACCAGACCGCGGATCATGGCGATCGCCTTGTCGGCAGCTTCGCCGCTGCTGGTAGCGACGTTGATCGTGCCGTCGTCCTCGATCTCGATGGTTGAGCCGGTCTCTTCTTGGATCTTGCGCACCATCTTGCCGCCGGGGCCAATGATCGTGCCGATCTTTTCGGGGTTGATCTTGATGGTGAAGATACGCGGTGCATACTGCGACATCTGCTCGCGCGGCGTGGCTATCGCCTCGATCATCTTGCCAAGGATGTGCAGCCGGCCCACACGGGCCTGCGTCAAGGCGTCCTCCAGAATGGCAAAGGGCAGACCTTGCGCCTTGAGGTCCATCTGCAAGGCGGTGATGCCCTCGGCGGTGCC
>DHIZ01000252.1:19491-21455 GCA_002404055.1 Chloroflexi bacterium UBA4733 | reverse complement strand
ACCTTGAAGTCCATGTCGCCCAGGGCATCTTCCATGCCGAGGATGTCCGTCAGCACAGCGTAGCGGCTGTTGTCGTCCGACGTGATCAGGCCCATCGCCACACCGGCGACCGGCGCTTTGATCGGCACACCGGCGTCCATTAGGGAGAGGGTGCTGCCACAAACGGACGCCATCGAAGTGGAACCGTTGGAGGAGAGTATCTCCGAGACCACCCGAATGGTGTACGGGAATGTCTCCTGGGGTGGAATCACCGGCACCAGCGCGCGTTCGGCCAGGGCGCCATGGCCGATTTCCCGACGACCGGGGCTGCCGGTGCGCTTCGCCTCGCCGGTCGAGAAGCCGGGCATGTTGTATTGATGCATGTAGCGCTTCGTCTCGTCCGGACCCAGCGTGCGCAGCACCTGCTCTTCAGCTCCGGAGCCGAGCGTAACGATGGTCAGCGCCTGGGTCTCGCCGCGCGTGAACAGGCCGGAACCGTGCGTGCGCGGCAGCAGCCCAATCTCGCAGGTGATGGGCCGGACCTGGTTGAGGCTGCGGCCATCCGTGCGGATGTGCTTGTCCAGGATCTGTTCGCGCACGGCGTGCTTGAAGGCCCCTTCGAAGGCTTCGGCCACTTCGGCGGGGGCGGCATCCGGCAGCGCGGCGCTGACGGCGGCCTTATAGCTGCTGACCTTGGCGTCGTATTCCGACTTGTCGGCGAAAGCGACAGTGCCGCCGGCGAGCTGGGCCTGGAGCAAGTCGGCTACCTTCGCTTCAAGCTCGGCAGGAATCTTGTGCAGCGCGAACTCCCGCTTCGGCTTGACGGCCACGGCGATCAGGCGCTCCTGCATGGCGCAGAGTTCGACGATGGCGCCGTGCGCCAGCTTGAGCGCGTCGATCATCAGGGCTTCGGAGACTGCGTTGGCGCCCGCTTCCACCATCAGGACGGCATGCCTGGTGCCAGCCACCACCAGATCAAGGTCGCTTCGCTTGAGCTGCTCCTCCGTCGGGTTGACCAGCAGTTGGCCATCGACGTAACCCATGCGCACGCCGCCGACCGGCCCGGCAAAGGGGATGTCGGAGATGGAGACGGCGGCGGAGGCGGCGACGAGCCCCAGGATGTCGGGCGAGTTCTCCTGGTCGGCAGAAAGGGTAGTGATGACGACCTGCACGTCGTTGCGGAAGCCCTGGGGGAAGAGCGGGCGCAGCGGACGGTCGATCAGGCGGCAGGTGAGGACGGCTTCATCCGTCGGGCGGCCCTCGCGGCGCATGTAGCGGCTGCCCGGAAACTTCCCGGCAGCGTAGAGGCGCTCTTCATAGTCAATCGTGAGCGGGAAAAAATCGGTCCCCGCTCGGGGATCCTTGGAGGCCACGACCGTGGCCAGGACGATGGTATCGCCATACCGGGCGGTGACGGCCCCGCCGGCCTGACCGGCGACCTTGCCGGTTTCTAAGCTGAGGGTTCGGCCGGCAAGCTCCATCTCGACGCGCTGGATCATAAACAAAAAACTCCTGCGGTGGGCGGCGCCCCCAGTTAGCCGCGGAGACCGAGTCGGCTGACGAGTTCCCGGTAGCGTTCGGGGTTCTTGCGGTTGATGTAGCGGAGCAGGCGACGGCGCTGGCCGACCATTTGCAGCAAACCGCGTTCGCCGCTGAAATCGTGCTTATGCACCTTCGTGTGGGTTGCTACTGCATTGATGCGCGCAGTCAGAATCGCGACCTGCACATCGGGCGAGCCGACATCAAATTCGTTGATCCGATAATTCTCGATCAACGCACGCTTCTGCTGGGTATCAACCGCCACTCGTTGGTCCTTCCCGCCCTCCGGGGCGTGGCTGCTAGAACGCCATACTTCTATCTCTTCGACTGGGCAGTATAGCACGTCCGGGACAAGGCCGCGACTGCAGGCCCAGACGAGGAGTGCGCAGCAAACGAGCATTGCGATGCGCCGCGAGATTCAGGGCCGCGATTGCGGGCCCAGAGGG
>DHIZ01000252.1:0-19285 GCA_002404055.1 Chloroflexi bacterium UBA4733 | reverse complement strand
CCCTCTGGGCCCGCAATCGCGGCCTTATACTCTTGCATACCCACGTCGTTCGCTTGCCTCGCGATGCTGTGCATCATCCCGGAGGTCGCCTCCACTACACCGCCGGTACCAACAGGGACTTCCCGACAACAATCTTGTAGGGAGGCGCCAGATGGTTCATATCGGCCAGCACTGAGGGGGCAATGCCAAGACGGTGTGCGATTCCGTCCAGCGTGTCGCCTGCATGGACGACGTAGAGCGTGTGCGGCCCCGCGGCGAGGTTCGCTGCTGCCGTTGCCGTGGCGAGCGCCACCGTCGGCCCTGGCGTCACACTGGATCGCGCCGCCGACGTAGCAGTTGGCCGTGCAGTGGTGGTCGCTGCCAGCACCAGCGGATGCCGCGCGAGGACGGTCGGCGTTGGCAGCGCGGGAGTTGCCGTTGGGACGCTCACCATGACGACCGCGTTCCCGGCAACCGCCGGCCGCACCGTCGCCGTTGGCACTCCCTGTGCGTTATCCTGTGCGTTATATGGAGCCTGCACGAGTGGACTCTGCCCGCTACCGGCAGTCGGAAAGGCAGCGCCACGGGAAGGAGTCTGGAATGGCGCAACGAGACCCTGAGCTTGCTGCTGCAGAGGTAGGAGCCAGGCAAAGGACACGCGTCCATCCGCAGCACGCAACCCAGCCCAGGAACAAAAGGTGAAGGCAACAACGACACCGACGAAACGCAGGCGCAGCGGCCAACCAGCGTCCACCGGTGGGCGCGCCTGCCGCCACGCCTGGGGTCCTTCGTTTCGTCGCTGCGCCCTGGTCCTTCGCACTGGTCGGTCAACTCTCCCACCTGCATCGCCTACGCGGATTGGTCCGCTGCACCCCTTGCGGATTGGCGTCAGTCGCCGTATACTCGAACAGAAGTTCGGAACCTATGTTCCATAACCGGCAGCGCAGTACCGTTGCGAGAAAGGGCTAGCATGTCCACAACGCTCACACTCATCGTCGTCTGGAGCATCGTAGCCCTGGTCTTCTACTGCTGCTATCGGCTGTGGTACTGGGCTCCTATGCCGACTACCCAGATCAGCGAGATCGACGAACTTGCCGTCGCAGACGAAAGCTGTGCCGCTTGATGCGGTGCTACGTGACTTTGACCTCGGCTAGCACAGCGTCGGCATATGCTTCGCCGTTGTCTTCCGGCGCGTAGCCCAGCAGTTCGCGGGCATTGGTGATATCCCACCGACGCCGGGTGTTGCCGGAGATGCCATAGAAGACACCGAACGTGACCGGAGCCTCGATGCTGCGCCAGGTGAGTTGCGTCAGGTCCCTCGGTGAAATCCAGGTGCCGAGTACACGTGGGTTGCCCGGCTTTACCAGCGCAGAGCCGATGCGCAAACAGATGACTTCCAGCCCGTGGCGATCATGATAGTAGCGACCCAGCGCCTCGCCGTAGGCTTTGCTGGCGCCGTAAAAGCTGTCCGGCCGGACGGGCATATCCGGCATGACCAGACTGCCGGCGCGCTCGTACATGCCGGTGACGTGATTGGTGCTGGCGAAGACCACACGGGGCACGCCCTCCAGGCGCGCCGCCTCATACAGGTGATATGTGCCCACGATATTGGCCTGGAGCACGTCTTCAAAGCTAGCCTGGGTGCTGGGATTGCCGGCCAGATGGACGATGGCATCGACACCGTGTACGGCCTGGCACACTGCGGCGAGGTCGGCAAGATCGACCACCACCGACTCTTCCCCAGGGCCGACGGGCAGCACCGTGTGGTGATACATCAACCGCAGGCGATAGCGGCCCGCCAAACCGGCGTGCAAATCTCTGCCGATGCGTCCGGCCGCGCCGGTAATCAATACCTTCTTCATGGTCCCCGCTATTCAAACGACACCCGCGCAGGCGTCGCTTCGGAGGGTACCGGCGGGCAGCAGGACGCGCAAGCGATGGAGGCCCGCTGCATGCGAGAATACAATTCTGGAAGGATGTAACACTGTGGAGCGTGACGTGAGGGAGCAGGCAGCACCAGGCGCTGCCAACACGCTTCTTTCGCTGGTCCAGGTGCTCCTCCAGCCACTCGGCTACGAAGAGCTTGCCCAGGCCGTTGTTGACGCCGTACCCGCAGCCTTCGCGCCGGAAACCGGTGTGCTGGGTACCCTGCTCCTCACGCACCACACGGAAACCCATCACGTGGAGGCGTTCGCCTACACCCACGGACCACATCAGGCGGACATCGCGCGCGCCCTGAACGGGCGCCCGTTGCACCTGCTGAGCGGCGACTATCGGCGCCAGTCCAACCTGATTGAGCAGGTCGCTGCGCAGCAAACCATGCGTGCAGCCCCGCACCTGCGCGACTTCCTCACCGGCTATTGCGACGAAGCGGCACTCGACCGGTTGGAACAGTTGATCGGCTGGCGGGGCGGCCTGGCACTCCCCATCCCGGCCCAACAGCGCAGCGCCGGGGTCTTGTTGTACGCCCTCGGCAAGGACAGCGCCGCGCTCACGGAAGTCGAACGCGGCGCCATGACCAACGTGGCCCATCTGATCGGTCTTGCCCTGGAACAGGCGCGACTCTATGAGGTGGAGCGGCGGGCCCGCCGCGAGTTGGAGCAAGCGCAGGAGCAAGGGCAGGCCTTCCTGCGCATCGTCGCCCACGACCTGAAGACGCCGCTCACCAACATCCTGGGCTACGCGCAACTCGCCCAGCGCCTGCGCGGCCGCCTCATGTCACTCTGGAACGGCACGCCGAACGACGTTGACGATCGCCTCCGCGCCGGGCTCGACAAGATCGTCGACAACTGCCGCCGGTTGCAGCGGCTGGTGGACGACCTGCAGGAGGCATTTCGGCTGGGTTCCGGCCGCTTTAAACTGCAACGAGTGTCGCTTGATCTGGCGGCGCTGACGCGGCAAGTCGTGGAGGAACAGCAGGCGGTCGCTCCCGACCACCAGTTCAGTGTGTCCCTCCCCGCACAGCCGCTGGTGGGCCACTGGGATGCCGAGCGCCTGCGCCAGATCATCGCCAACCTGGTGTCCAACGCCGTCAAGTACAGTCCAGACGGTGGACCGATCAGCGTGACGGCGCAGCACCACGACGACACGGCGACGTTAACCGTGACCGACCAGGGCCTCGGCATTCCAGCGGGCGACCTACCTTCGCTCTTCCAGCCCTACTCGCGCCTGCACCAAAGCCGGCCAATCAAAGGGACCGGCCTGGGCCTCTATATCGTGAAAGGCATCGTCGAAGCGCACGGCGGCAGCGTGCGCGCTGCCAGCAGCGGTGAGGGAGCGGGTGCAACCTTTACCGTTACGCTTCCTCTAGCAGCCTGTCGGGGAGCACCGGAAAATGGGGCGGAACCTGTCCATGTGCCGTGAAACTGGCCGAAATCGGCGCCTAACTGCGCGTCAGGGGCCGCTCCTGCGGCCAATGTGGGCGGATTCTGGCGCACTTACTTTCTCCCCGACAGGCTGCTAGCATAAGGCGCAAATAGACTCAGTTATGTAGTGATCCGCGATGATAGGGGTTGTATTTTGGTCGACCTCCTCAGCGCGCCAATGGCGCTTCCGGCGTGCCGTGCGGTCTGGGTTGCTCCATTGCCGGAGGAGACGGATGCGCCCGCTCGACGTATCATTCATTCCCTGGCGCTCCGTCGAGCGGCCCCATTCCATCTGGACCGGCTCGGCGTGCGCCTCGCAGTCTGTCGGAGAGAATACTGAATCGGCGCTTGAGCTTGCTTGGACGGGTCGTTTGCCCTCAATATGAGGCCCAGCGTGGCTCTGCGGCCTAGCTGGACGGCAAAATCAGGGTAAAGATCCGCAAAGTTTGTTCTCTCCGACAGACTGCTCGGCGTCGGCTATTTCAAATGTGGCAGCGAACGTGAGATCGACTGGATCAGTGCGTTTCGGTTCCTGGCCTGGCAAGACGGCGCTTGGCAGGTGATCTTCGACGAGCAAGGGCTGCCATACCCGGCCGACGCGACAGCAGTCCGCTGGTTCGACCTCCACGGCCTGACGACACCGGCCGTGCTGATTGAAGCACGCCAGTCGGGCGTCGACCGGTGGTGGCCGTCTTGGAACGTCGCCATGGGCGGCTTCGTCCTGGAAGGGAGCGTGCCCGCGCTGGAACGACCGCATCGAAGACTGCTGCATCTGACCGCAGTCGACCTCTCCGGGCTACCGCTCGGAGTCACCGTCGAACGCCGGGGATCCGAAGTGCGCTATCGGACGCGTTTTCTGGAGATTGGCTTCCTGCTCGGTCGGGCGGGGCTCGCCTATCTCGCGCTGGATGGTGAAGGGCAGGGGCGTACCCACCGCAACCTCCTGCGTTTCGGCAACACCCAGCGACATCCGCTGCAGGAGTACTGGGCGCAGGGCGTGCGGCTGCGCCCAGTCGCTGAGCCGTCGCCAGCGGGCTTCCTGGAGCAAGCGATCGACGGGACGTGCCGGGTTGAGGGGCATGTGATCAGCTACGATATCCGGCTCGGGGAGAGTGGCCAGCAATATCGCTTGCGCTGGGAGGTCTGGGAGGAGCGACTCCAACTGACGGCGGAACGTATCGGCGAGCGGCCGATACGGGCATGGGAGAGCGGCGCTCTGCACCTGGCCTTTGACGCGCGGATCGCCGCAACGACGGTCCTCGGCCGGGTGACCCATCAGGGCGAGGCCGGATTGCTGGACCTACCGGTGCTCCTCCACGCGCCGGGATTCGGCACGCTCCGGGTCGAGGCCTCGCCCGAGAGCACGATCTGGCGGGCCGATGCGGCAGTGCCGATCCGGACGACGACGAGTGAACTGAAGATCGGCGAGGTTCCCCAATCGGAAGGGGACTACCTCCTGCTGCCCGGACAACACCGCGCCGAGGTTACGTTCATCGTCGCCCCAGAGCGCTGCAATCTCGGCCCAGACGCGCCGCCTGAGGTCGAGCGAGCGCTACGCCGCTGCGCGCTGACCGCGCTGACCTATCGCCCGGATACGACGACGTTCTCCAACAACGGCTGCTCGATGCATGCGCCCATCTGCATGGATACCTGGTCAGCGATGACGACACGGATCGGGGCTATCTTGCCGGAACTGACCGCCAACGAATTGCTGCGCGATTCGCTGGAGCGCTGGCTGCACGGCGCACCTGGCTACGCGAGTGGGCCGACCTCCCGTGGTACCCACCGCTTGGAAGACGAGTATGTGATGACGGGTGCAGCGTGTTTACTTGCGCTCGCCGAATACCTCCGGTCAGAAAACCCGGCCGAGTGGGCGGCACAAGAATTCATGGCGATTGGACGGGAACTCGCCCGCATGCGGGCCCGCGATCTCGATGGTGATGGTCTGGTCGAGAGTCCGCACCGGTTGGGCATCAGTGGCCAGCATCAGTGGAGCACGAACTGGTGGGACGTGATCTCCTTCGGGTGGAAGGATGCCTTTGCCAACGCACTGCTCTATCCAGCATTGCGTATTTTCGCCGAGATGCTACCACTGGTTGGGCAGCCGGCGCTGGCAACTGGGCTGGCAGAGTGGGCTGATCGCCTCTGGACAAGCTACGTGCCCACGTTTTACAACCCGGCGACGGGCTGGCTCGCGGGATGGCGGTGTAAAGAGAATCGGCTTCACGACTACGCGTTTCTCTTCATCAACGGTGCGGCGGTCTGTGGGGGACTCGTCGATACCGAGCTGGCGCGGACGATGATCAGCCGGCTCTGGGCCGAACTGGAGCGGAGCGGACTTACCGACTTTCGCGTCGGTTTGCCGGGCAACCTCTGGGTGATCCCCGACGCCGATCTGGCCGAGCCTCTGCATGGCCTGCCGATGGGCTGCTTCGACAACGGTGGCGCAACACACAAATGGGCTCACTCGTTCCGAAAAGATGCGGCGCTACGGTCAGGCTTTCCTGGAGCAAGGGCCCGTGGAACCACGGATCTGGAGCGCGCAGCTCAGCATCGTGCGGACCGGCTTGATGCTACTGCCTTGGCGAATCGTGTCGAGCAGCACGCGCGTGGCCAGACGTCCGAGCTCGTACATTGGTTCCCGCACCGTGGTGAGCGGCGGATGGACGCTGGCTGCATACGGGATGTCGTTGAAGCCGACGACTGAGATGTCTTCGGGAATGCGCCGCCCCGCCGCCGCAATCGCCCCCATGGCGCCGATGGCCACGGCGTCGGTGACCGCGACGACGGCCGTCGGCAGTAGGCCCCGGCGCAGCAGGAGCTGCATCGCCAGGTAGCCGTCGCGAACGGAGAGGTCGCTCTCCACAATGAGATCGGGATCCAGGGTGAGGCCACACTCCGCGAGCGCCGCGCGACAGCCCTGCACCTTCGGATGTCCGATGCCGACGCGTGGCGACCCGGTAATGAAACCGAGCCGTTGGTGACCGAGATCGAGCAGGTGCCTGGTTGCCTGGTAGGCGCCGTCGTAGACATCGGTGGAGACCGTGGATATGGTGGGGTGCGGCAATTCCCGGCCGAGCGTCACGACGGGAACCCCCTGCTCGGCAAGCGCAACGATACGCTTGTCGCTTGCCCCTCGGTTCGGTCGTGTAAAGATCAACCCGGCCACCTGGCGTGCCACCAGCGTATTGACCGCGTGTATCTCCCGGTGGGCGTCGTAATCGGTGACGGACATGTTCACCACGTAGCCTGCATCGTCGGCAACGCGATGCACCGCCTCGGCAACCTCGGCAATGAACGGGTTGCGGATGTCGGACACCAGTAGCCCGATCACCTCGCTCGTCTGGCGCACGAGGCCACGAGCCAGGATGTTCGGCGCGTAATCCAGATCGCGGATGGCCTGCTCCACCCGCAATTGTGTCTCCGAGGCAACTTCCGGGCTGCCGTTGATCACCCGAGAGACAGTCATGTGAGAGACACCGGCCACTCGTGCCACGTCTTTTATGGTCGGTCGGCCCGGCATGACTTCACTTCGCCGTGGGCGCGGACGCACGAGCCGCGAGCGTACCGTGTCCTCGCGCGGCACCGCCCACTGGGCCATCGGCATTCGGCGTTGTGAGCGCAGTCATCATATCTTCCATAACAGTGTATGTTACCGTGAACAGATCGCCTCGCGCGCCAGAGAAGACGCGACTTTGTCCTTTTGCCAACTGCACTCCGCCAAAGGACGAGCGTCGTTGTCCAAAGGGTAGGCGTGTCCGATACCTTGACACCTAAATCCTTCCACCATGGAGTTGCGTAGCGGCCCAGGGGGAAGCGCGCTCATCCGCAACGCAGAATCATCGTGGTTTGATTTAGTCTACCTCACGGTACAATCCGCATTGATAACGTGAACATTCCCTTTGTTGTCGTGTTTGGATCTGAAAGGATGTCTCCCAATGCCCCTGCCCCAGCGTGAGACCCTTGCGTCTCGGTTCGTTTTCCCATCAACCCGGCGCGCCTTCATCAGCACCGGCACTCGCTTACTCGGTACTACTGGAATTCTCACGCTCCTTGCTACGTGCGGTCAGACCGCCGCGACGAGCGCGTCCGCGTCGACGGCCAGCAGTGCCGCGACGACAGCTGCGGCGCAGGCGGCCGCCAGCACCGTGGTCGTGACCCAGACCGCCATCCAGACCGTAACGGTCGCGTCGGTGCAGACCGTCACCCAGACGGTCGTCCAGACGGTCACCGCGAGCGCCTCAGTTCCCGCTGTCAAGGCGATCGCGCTGGACTTTTGGAACCCGGCCGGCGACACCAACGGGAAGGCCATCATTGCCGACCTGGTCGCCCGTTGGAACCAGCAGAACCCTACACTGCCCGTTAAGGACACGATTGTCGACAACAACAGCAACTACGAAAAGTACACGGCAGCGCTGGCTGGCGGCGCTCCGCCCGATACTATCATGACCTACGACTACGATCCACTTCCCGGCTGGGCCTACGCCGACGCCCTGCTGCCACTCGACGCGTATGCCGCTGAGATGAAGATCAACCAGAGCGACTACTTTCCTATCGTCTGGCCGATGATGTCCTTCAAGGGCCACATCTGGGGCTTCCTTCAGGAATTTGATTCTGAACTCTATGGTTGGAACAAAGACCTCTTCACGAAGAATGGCCTCCCAAATACGCCGCCCAAGACCATCGCTGAGCTGGACGACCTCAACGCGAAGCTCACGCAGCGCGACAGTTCCGGCGCCATCACGCAGCTCGGTCTCGCCCCAGGCTATACCGGCGTGAGAGGCGGCGGCGATGCGACCTGGGTTGCCGTGTTCGGCGGCATGTATTACGACACGCTGCAACAGCAGTTCACCATCACCCGGCCCGAGAACGTGGCGGCGCTGGACTGGATGGCCGGCTGGTGGAAGAAGCTGGGCGGGCGCGGCGTCCTTGATGCCTACAACAAGGCCGTCAACGGTCAGGGCGGCCTCGGGAACGGCAAGCAAGGCATGGGAGTGGTCACTTCGCACCTCCCGAACGACTGGAAGACGCAATATCCCAGTCTGAACTTGGAAACGGCCTTGACGCCGACCAATCCTGGCGTGTTCTACGGTACAGGCTCAGCAGGGGGGGGCAACCTGTTCTGCGTGCCGAAGGTCGTGGCACATCCGAAAGAGAGCGCCACCTTCATCAAGTACATGGGCGATCCTGCGGCGGTGACGGCATGGGATGTGCGCGAGAACAATATGCCGCCCGTCAAGTCCGTTGCCTTGAGCGCCGACTTCGCCAAGCAGGTACCGGGCATGCACGCCTTCCTGGACATGTTGAAGTTGAGCGCGACGGAGAACCACATCACCGGACCAGTCGTGCATCCGGTTGTCAACGAGTTCAACACCATGAAGAGCGCTACGGTCAAGGACATCCTGGATGGGAAGTACCCAGCCCAGCAGGGTCTACAGCAGCTTGACGCACTGGTTAAGGCCGCCATGAACAAGTACAACAGCAAGGCGTAGGCGCAGTCACTCCCATTTGACGCGTCACCTTGCGTCCCGCCCTTCGGGTTCGTCAGCAACGTCGGCTTGCTCCAAATCAACGCCGCGGTCGGGGAAGGCTGGCGCCCCGTCTTCGTGGAGTACGGGCAGCCGGAGGCGCTGGCGGTCCTGGATGCCGTCGGCGACTACCACCGCTTCTTCGACCGTCACCGGGAGTGGCATGAGGAGGGCTGGACCTCGGTCGCGCAGGTCGCAGCGCTCGGAGCACGCCGCTCCCAACAAGAGCCATCTCAGCGGCGCAGCGCTGCCCGATACTCCGTCAATAACCGACCAACCGTCGCCAACAGCTTCTCTTTGAAGGCAGCAGTATCGAACTGCAGGGCGTGTTGGCGCACCCTTGCCGCATCGAACGCTGTCGACTCGGCCCGCGCCATGGCGGCTGTCAGCGCCTCCACGGTCTGCTCCTGAAAGAAGACCCCGGTGACGCCGTCGCGCACCGTCTCCAACGCGCCGCCTCGCGCCAGAGCGACGACGGGCCGTCCCGCCGCCTGCGCTTCGACCGGCGCGATGCCGTAATCCTCCTCACCGGGCCAGAGCAGCGCCCGACAGCCGGCGAAGATCGCGCGCAGCGTGGGTCGGTCGACGTGCCCGACGAACTCCACGGTCGGGC
This sequence comes from Chloroflexi bacterium UBA4733, assembly GCA_002404055.1. The sequence continues at coordinate 9,800 of DHIZ01000252.1, read as the reverse complement.
CGGCCATCGCCTTGAGGCGGGCAGTCTCCGGTCCCGTGCCGGTCACGATCAACCGGCGTTGCAGACGGTTGCAGGCGGCGATCGCCAGGTCCAGTCGCTTGTAGGGCTGGTGCCGGCCGGCGACAAGGTAATAGTCACCGGGGCCGGCGCCCAAAGGCATGCCGGCGGCGTCAACCGGCGAGTGCAGCACCTCGGCCTCGCGCCGGTAGAACTTGCGGATGCGCCGCGCTGCGTTGGCGGAACCGGCCAGAAAGTAGTCGACGCGCTGGGCGGCGGTGTAGTCCCACAGGCGTAACGGCACTGCCAGGGCGGAGAGCGCCGCCTCCATCGGCGGGCTGACGCGCTCGTTCTCTAGATACTCCTGGTACATCCAGAGGTAGCGAAAGGGCGTGTTGCAATAGCAGATGTGGCAGGTGCCGGGGCGGGTCAGCACGCCTTTGGCGAAGGTCGTCGTGCTGCTCAGCACCAGATCGTAGCCACGCAGGTCGAAGCGCTCGAAGGCCAGCGGAAAGAGCGGTAGCAATTTATAGGAGATGCTGCGCTTCGGCGAGATGCGCTGCATGAAGCTGGTGCGCACGTCCATGCTGCGAAAAGAGTCCGGCATGGCTTCCCGGTCGTAGACGCTGACGAAGAGCGGCGCAGTTGGGAAGAGCTCGTGAAAGACCTCCACGACCTGCTCGGCCCCGCCCATCTGGTTGAGATAGTCGTGAACCAGCGCCACGCGCAGCCCTGCAGGGAGTGCTGTCATCGGGCCTCGGATCCCAGCGAGCGCTGCCGCACCGCCTCAAAGAGCAGGATGCTCGTCGCCATCGCCACGTTTAACGAATCGCCGCCACCCGGCATCGGGATGCGCACGCGGTCCGTGGCCGCTTTCCTGGCCGCGGCGCTGGCGCCGCGCGCCTCACCGCCCACGACGATGACGGCCGGCTGAGTCCAATCGAACTGCCAGTACGGCTGCCCACCGTGCGCCTCCGCCAGGACCAGCGCCATGTCGACCGGCAGGGCAGCCGCGCCATCCGGCCAGCGAAAGTCGACCTCCAACCGCAACTGGAAATGGGCGCCGCCAGCCGCCCGCACGACCTTGGGACCGAAGATATCGACGCTGCCCGCACTCACGCGGACCTGCTGGACGCCGGCCGAGCGGGCCGACCGCAGGATCGCTCCCGCGTTGCCCGGGTCGGCAACATCATCCAATATCAGGCCAACATCGTGCAAGGCGCCGGTTCGCTGGCGGCGTGACGGCGGCGTCGGCAAGGCCAGCGGCGCCGCCAGCACCACACCCTGGGCGTGCTGCACGGCGCTCACCGAGGCCAGCACCGCCGGGGAGGCCGCTTCCAGCCAATCACTCAGCGGCTCCAGGTCGGCCAGCAAGGTGCGGCCGCGCTCGGTCTGGCGTAGCGCTTCGTCGAACAGCACCAGCGCCGGACGCACGCCGGCATCCACCACCTCTTCCGCCAGCCGCACCCCTTCGACCAGGAACAGGCCCTCGTGCAACCGCGTCCGCCGATCGGTCAGGCCACGCAGCAGCCGGACCCGCGCATTGCTCGTGCTGCTGATCATGCCGGCTACAGTGCCGCGCGGGCCTGCTCCAGCACTGCGGCGAAGGAACTCGGCTCGCGGACGGCCATGTCGGCCAACACCTTGCGATCCAGCTCAATCTGGGCGGCGTTCAGGCCGGCGATCAACCGGTTGTAGGAAAAGTCGTGCATTCGGCAGGCAGCATTGATGCGGGCGATCCAGAGCGAGCGCATCTCGCGCTTGCGCCGACGCCGGTCGTCATAGGCGTAGGAGAGCGACTTCAACACCGACTCGTGCGCCAGACGGTAGAGCCGGTTGCGCACGCCGGTATGGCCCTGGGCCAGTTCCAGGATCTTTTTGTGGCGCTTGTGCGCCGGGACGCTCCGCTTCGATCGAGGCATGTCCTTGAACCTTTCCTGCTTCTGCTGCGCTAGGCGTAGGGCAGCGCCTGGCGCAGATGCCCGGTGTCAGCCTTCGGCACGTTCTGCATCTTGCCGAGCATGCGCAGGTTTTGCTCGCTCTTGCGGCGGCGGTGATTCTGCCAGGCCTTGCGGTAGCGGAACAACCCCGTACCGGTAACCGAAAAGCGCTTAGAGCTTCCCTTGTGTGTCTTCATCTTCGGCATCTGTGTCTGCCTTCCTAACCTGGCAACGCTCTCCGGCGCACGCGACAGCCGTCAAGTGTACCACGGGCTAATTCGGACATCTCGGACGGACGCTACCGTTCTCTTGCCCAGTGTCCTACCGCCCGGTTATCATCCCTGCGTGCTGACTCCCGCCGCCCCGCCGTTATGACGCCTCCTTCAGCGTCGCTGCCAGCAGCCCAGCAATCTGGCGCCTGGTGGACCCCGGTCATCCTGCTGGCAGCGACGCTGGTGACGTACCACAAGATCGCTTTCGGTCCCGGCGTACCGGGTGGCTACGACACGCAGACGTACTTCTTCCCCTACCGCCATGCCGTGGCGGAAGCCCTGCGCGCGGGAACCTTTCCCCTCTGGGACTCCCATATCTTTCTGGGGGCTCCACTGTTCGCCAACATCCAGTCCGCCGTGCTCTATCCGCCCAACGTCATGTACCTGGTCTGGTCCACGCCACAGGCCATCGCCGTTTCCCTCATCCTGCACGTCTGGTGGGCGTGCTGGGGCATGGCCATCCTCTGCCGGCGCACGTTCGGCGTGCCGTGGGCCGGCGCTGTTGTCGGCGGGGCAATGTTCGGCCTTGGCGGCTTCTTCAGCGCGCAGGCCGGGCACGTGAATCAGGTGGACACCGCTGCCTGGCTGCCCTGGCTGTTGCTTTGCCTCGATCTGGCCTGGCAGCGGCGCAGCGGCGACTTCGCGGCGCTTGCCGCGTTGGTGCTGGCAGTACAGTTTCTGGCCGGCCACACACAGGAGTCATATTTCATCCTCTGCGTCGTCTTTGCCTGGGGCGTCTGGCGTCTCCTCCAACAGCGCCGGTCAAAACATTCCCTGCTGGCCATCGCCTTCGCCGGTGTGATGGCACTGGCCGGCGGTATCGCGCTCGCTGCGGTGCAACTGCTGCCGACACTGGAGCTGACCGCCCAATCGATTCGCCGCAGCGGACTAACCATTGGTGAGGCCAGCTCCTTCTCGTTGCGACCCGACCTACTCGTCATTGAACTGCTGCCAGGCTTTGCGCAACAGCCCGACAGCAGCGAACACATCGCCTACGTTGGCGTCATGGGGCTGCTGCTCGCCCTGATCGGTGCGGTGGCAGCGCGCCGCCGTCCGGGCACAGCATTGCTCTACGTGCTGGTCGCCCTACCGCTGGCGCTGGCCTTCGGCCAGTACGACCCACTCTGGCAACTCGCCTTCCACGTCGTGCCCGGCTTCTCCTCCTTCCGTGTCCCGGCGCGCTGGCTGTATGTCACGACCTTCGGTCTTGCTGCCTTTGGGTCCATCGGCGCCGGCCTCATCTGGGAGTACCGCCCCACCTACCAACCGTGGCTGGTACGCGCCGCTGCCGCGATCGTCGCTCTGGCCGCTCTCAGCGCCGCCACCGTCGTCGCCCTCGGCCGCGTCGCCGCCCCTGCCCCCCTCGCCTCGCTCGTCATTGCCGTTGCCTTCCTCGCCCTGCTCTTCCTCGCCACCACCACCGGCACACGCCGGTTTGGCGCCACGCCGCCCGTGCCCGCGTCAACCCCGCCGACGCCCGACCTGGGTTCCTCCCTCCCAAAATGGGGCGCGAGGGCGGGAGAGAGAGCTCATCCTTCCCCGAGCGCCCCCGGCCCCCGTCCCTTGTCCCCCTCTCCACCCAGCAGAGGGGGCGCGGGGGTGAGGTCCCTCCTCCCCACCGCCGTCATCCTCGAACTGGTGGTCGCTGCGAGCTGGCTGGACCTCAATGCTCCGGTGCCGCCGCAGGTCTACAGCGACGAGCGCCAGTCTGTGGCTTATCTGCAAGGACATCGCGGCGAGGGGCGCGTGCTCTCCATCGCCAGTGATGCCTACAACCCGGGCGACGCCGCCACGCTGCAACGCATCGCCACCGCGACCACCGGCGCCGACAGCGTCTATCGCACCCTGGTGTCCACCAAGTTCTCGGAAATCCTGACGCCCAACCTTTCCCTGGCCTACAACGTCGATAGCATCGACGGCTACGATGGCGGCATTTTGCCGCTGGCCAACTATGTAGCACTGAAGCAGGTCTTCCTGCCACCGTGTGGCATCTGCGCCAACCCCGACGCTATCCTGCGGGAGGAACTGGCAGCCCTGCCGCCGACGCGCTGGCTCCAACTTCTCGGTGTCGGTGAGGTCATCAACGACCGCATTCACGACTTCAACAACGCCGGCACGGCCTACGACCTCACGAACACGCTCTCGGTATCTGCCGGCGCCACGACGGATGCCGGCCATTTCGCTCCAGCGCCGGCCACCGGCGTGGGGATCGTGACCGACATCACCGGCGCCAGTCCGGCTGCCGGCGCCCCGGTCGCCCGTATCAGCCTGACCGATACGGCGGGTCGCACCACCGACGCCACGCTCACGGCAGGTGTCGACACTGCCCCGCTCCTCGGCACACCGGTCGTGCAACCGAACACCACGCTGCGCGACCCGCCGGATGGCCACGCCTACCTTGCCACGGTTGCCCTGCCCGACCGGCCCTGGCTTACGACCATCCACATCACCTCCTTATTGTCCGCCGGCACGCTGGAGGTGCGCGCCATCTCGCTCCACGACGCGCTGACCCAGAGCGACACAACAGTCACCCTCTCGGCCAGTGGCGATCTGAGCCGCGTGCTCAGCGGCGACGTGAACATCTATCATGTGGCCGGCGCCGGCGCCCCGGCCTTTCTGGCCTTGCGAACCCAGATGACCGGCGACGACGCCAGGGCGGCCACGCTGTTGCGTGACCCGCAGTTTCCGCTGCTGCAGCAAGCCGTCTTGAGCTACCCGGACCTGGGGCCGCGCCTCAGCTTGCCTGCCCGTATCCTGCGCCGCCTGGACGACATAGTGCAGGGCGATCCGCCGATCCTGCCCGCGCCACCGGTCGCCACTGCCCAGCACGGCAGCGCGTCGATCCTCCGGCAAGGCGACCGCGTACAGGCCGATATCACGACGGACGGCACTGCTTTTCTGGTTCTCAAGCAAGCCTGGTATCCCGGCTGGCGAGCGACGGTCGATGGCCGGCGCGTACCGATCTACCGCGCCGACCTCGCCATGCAGGCAGTCGCGGTACCTCCGGGCCGGCACATGGTGGTAGTCGACTACCGTCCCGCCTCAGTGCTCCTCGGAGCCGGAGTGTCGGCGCTCGGCCTGATTGTATTGCTCCTTGTGGGCCTATTCGGGTGGCGTAGGGGAGGTGGGCGCCCACGCTGACTTCCGGGGGAGGCCCCCACTCTGCCTTCGGCAGAGTGGGGGCCTCCCTCCTCGTGCCGGCAGTGCGTCAAGTACCGTACTATCATAGGAGCGGAAGAACCCACGTTTCGGAGCCAGGCTGCCATGATCGCCTTCAACCGCCTGACCGCCTTTGTGTTGGCGGCGCTGTTGCTCATCAGCGGCATCCTGCTGATTGCGCTGGTCCTCTACCTGCCCGGTCCCTATACCTTCACCGCCTTCGACGGGCAACAGTTCACCTTCAGCCCGCTGAGCACGTTCGACCGCCTCGCCACCGCCGGTGGCGCCCTGCTCTTGCTCCTCGCCGGCATCTTCCTGCTGGCCCTGGAACTGCTCGGCCCGCCGACGCGCCAGCAGTTGCCGCTGCGGACGGGCGAGCATGGGCACACCGCCATCGCGCGCCAGAGTGTAGAGCAGCGGCTCACCGACGTGCTGGAGCGCCTACCCGGCGTTATCCAGGCATCGCCGCATATCCAGTTCCAACGATCCGGCACGGCCGTCGATGCGCACCTGACGACCGACCCCGCTGTCGCTGTGCCACCCCTCTGCGAACAGGCGCACGCCGTGCTGGCGACGACCCTGGAGCACGACCTCGGTCTGCAGCCCGGCGTGCTGCGCGTCTACGTCCGGCATACCCGTCGCCATTCCGGCAGGGACTCTGCGGCGGAGGCAGTCTAGCAGCGCATGGTGCAACAGCAACCCGGCGGCCTTGGCGGCCACCTCACCAGTTATGGCGACCAGGGCTTCAGTCGCTTCCTGCGCCGCTCCTTCGCCAAGGGTATGGGCCTCGGCGACGCCTCCCTGAACCGGCCGGTGATCGGCATCGCGCAGACCTGGAGTGAACTGAACCCCTGCCACGGCCACTTCCGCCAGTTGGCGGAGGCGGTGAAGCGGGGCGTGCTGCTGGCCGGCGGGCTGCCGCGCGAGTTTCCGACCATCTCCCTCGGCGAGACCTTCCTGTCGCCCACCGCCATGCTCTACCGCAACCTGTTGGCGATGGACACCGAAGAGATGCTGCGTGCCCAGCCGCTCGACGCCGTGGTGTTGCTGGGCAGTTGCGACAAGACCATCCCCGCCCAACTGATGGCCGCCGCCAGCGCCGACCTGCCCGCCATCCTGCTGCCGGGCGGTCCCATGCTGGACGGCCACTACCAGGGCGAGACGCTCGGCGCCTGCACCGACTGCCGTCGCTTCTGGACGGAATACCGCGCCGGACGCCTGTCGGAGCAGCATCTGGCCGGTTTGGAGGATGCGCTGGCGCCCAGCACCGGCCACTGCATGGTGATGGGCACCGCCAGCAGCATGGCCTGCACCGCCGAAGCGCTGGGCATGACCCTGCCCGGCGCCGCCGCCATCCCCGCTCCATTGGCCGCCCGCTACCGCCTGGCGGAAGCCACCGGCACACGAGCAGTTGCACTGGCCGTCGAAGACCTGCGTCCCTCGCGCATCCTCACCCCGGCTGCCTTCGACAACGCCATCCGCCTGCTGTGCGCGCTGGGGGGCTCGACCAACGCCGTCATCCACATCACCGCCATCGCCGGCCGGCTGGGCTTGCGCCTGACGCCCGCGCACTTCGACACCCTCAGTCGCGCGACGCAACTGTTGGGCAACCTCAAACCCGCCGGCGCCTTCTCCATGTCGGACCTCTACGAAGCGGGCGGCGTCCCGGCCGTCCTGAAGGAACTGGAACCGCTCCTCGATGGCGCCTGCCTCACCGTCACCGGGCGCACGCTGGCGGAAGAGCTTGCCGTCGTGGAGCGCGCCGAGCGGCGGCGGGACGTGATCGCCGCCCTCGATCAGCCCCTGGCTACCGAAGGCGGCCTGGCCGCCGTCTACGGCAACCTCGCCCCCGATGGCGCCATCATCAAGCACGCCGCCGCCACACCCCACCTGCTGCGCCACCGTGGCCGGGCCATCGTCTTCACCTCCCCAGCCGATCTCGCCGCCCGGCTGGACGATCCAACCCTCAACATCCAGCCCGACGACGTGCTCGTGCTGCAGCATGCCGGCCCGATCGGTGGCCCCGGCATGCCGGAGGTCGGCAACCTGCCCATCCCGACGCGGCTGCTCCAAGCGGGCGTGCGCGACATGCTGCGCATCTCCGACGCCCGCATGAGCGGCACCGCCTACGGCACTATCGTGCTGCACGTCAGCCCAGAAGCGGCAGTCGGCGGGACCCTGGGTCTCGTTCGGGACGGCGATCAGATCGAACTGGACCTGCCCACACGTCGCCTGCAAGTGCTGATCGACGACCGCGAACTAGGGCGCAGGCGCGCCGCGATGACGCCACGCTCGTCCCCGCGCGGGCGCGGCTACCCTGCCCTCTACGCCCGCCATGTGCAGCAGGCGGATCGCGGTTGCGACTTCGACTTCTTGCTACCGGAGGTGGAGGGGTAGGCGCGTGGCTTGCAGGGCGAGCGTACATAAGGCACAATAGAACCATGAGCATCGCGACAAAAGTGTCAGCACCCGTTGCGCCTTGGGCCGAAATCGTGCCCGGTGCGCCGCCGCACATGACCGTGGACGATCTTCTCGCGTGGCCGGACGACGATGGGTACCGCTATGAGCTTGTGGAAGGGACATTGGTCCGAATGGCTGGCAGCGGGAAACGGGCGACCAGGATCGGGCTGCGTCTTGGCGCGCGTTTGCTCGACTACGTCGAGGGTCACGGCCTGGGCGTCGTAACCGGCGCCGATGGGGTGTACAAGTTCCCCGGCGCTGCGACAGGTCTGGTCCCCGACGCCGGCTTCTACACCCGTGAGCGTGACGCACTGATCCCCGCCGAGGACGAGGATAGGCCAATCCCCTTCGCTCCCGACCTGGCAGTCGAGGTTGCCTCTCCCTCCCAGGGCTCCGACGCCATGGCGGCCAAGACGCGAACCTACCTCGCGGGCGGGACGCGTCTGGTCTGGGTGGTGTGGCCGGCGCGCCGCCAGATTGACGTGTGGCACGCCGGCGATGTTGCGCCGACGACCCTGAGCGGCGATGCGACGCTTGATGGCGAAGCTGTTGTCCCTGGCTTCAGGCTCCGAGTCGCTGATCTGTTCGCCTAGAGCGCCGCCGCTACAACGTCGTAATCGCCGCGGCGGCCAGCGTGCCGACGGTGTGGGTGATGTGCCCGACCCTGCCGAAAGGCGTCGTTTTGGCCGATCTGGTTGGGGTGACGCTGGTCATGAATACTGAGACGAGGTCGTAGTCGGGGTCAACGATGACGCGCATCCCCAGGTAGCCACCGTGGAAGAAGGCGCGCGGGCTCATCAGGTCGGAACCGCGAAAGAAGCCCTGGCCGCGCACCATCCAGCCGAGCCCTTTGCTGAGGGTGACGAAGTGCTCTTCGCCTGTCCCCGCCAGCCGCTCGGCCGAGGCTCCCCAGGGGTACTGGCTCTGGGTCATGTGGCGGACGGTGACCGGCGAGAGCACCTGGACGTTGCCGAACCTCCCACCGTCGAGCATCATCTGACCGAAGACCGCCAGGTCGTCGGCCGGGGCAAAGGCGCCGGTGTCGCCGCGCACGGCCGTGAGCACGCGCGGGTCGTTGAAGCGGCTGTGCAGTTCCAGATCGGCATCGAAGATTGGCACGACGTGATTGGCGGCATCCGCTGCGCAGCCGAAAGCGCTGTCGGCCATGCCCAGTGGAGCGAACAGCTCGTCACGACCGAGCTCTTCCAGCGTCCTGCCGCTGACCAGGCGCAGAATCTCCGCCAGGATTACGAAACCCCAGGTGCAGTAGCTGCTGCGCGTGCCGGGCGCAAAGACCAGCGGCTGGGCACAGACCTCGGCCACGAGCTCGGGGAGCGGCATCTGCGTCTCCAACGGCACGGCGAGCTCGTCCGGCAGCCCGGAGGCGTGGGCCAGCAGATGGCGCACCGTGACCGCTCCCTTGCCGCGTGCCGCAAAGGCAGGCACGTAGTCGGCTGCCGGGCGCGTCAGCATGATCGCCCCGCGCTCGACTTGCTGTATGACCAGCGTCGCGACGAAGATCTTGGTGAAAGAGCCGAGATAGTACCGGCTGCGGGGCGTCAGCCGGTAACCTTGCTCGACCAGCGCGGAGTGGACGAAGGAGCGACGGCAGACCAGCGCGCCGTGCCGGACGATGGCGACGTCGGCCAGAGGGAGCGCCCCACAATCGACGGCGCCCTGCAAGTAGGCGCAGAGGCGCTCCAGCCGCGCTCCGGACATGCCGACCGTCTCTGGATCGGTCAATGCCAACCCTTGTCGTTCCATTATCATCGGCGTCATGATTCCCCCCTTTTCCCTGAATCAGCTCACCAGCCGCGCCTCGGCCTGCCAGTGCTTGGCGCGCAGCTCGCGCTTGAGGATCTTGCCGGCGCCTCTCTTGGGCAGGGCGTCGACGAACTCGAAGGAGCGCGGCGTCTTGAAGCCGGCGATGCGCTCGCGGCAGCAGTCCACTAAGAGCCTATCCTAAAACCTG
>DHIZ01000379.1 GCA_002404055.1 Chloroflexi bacterium UBA4733 | reverse complement strand
CGCCGCGAGTCGCCGTCGCAGATAGCCGATATAGACCTGCACCACATTTGTGCCCGGCTCGTGCTCATACCCCCAGACCGCTGCAAGGATTTGCTCGCGCGACATCACCTTGCCTGGATGGCGCATCAGGTAGGCGAGCAGGTCAAACTCCCTGGCGGAAAGGTGAAGAGTCGTGCCGTCCCGCTCGGCTTCGCGGCTGAGTAGATTGAGGCGAATGTCACCAACTTCGAGCTTGGTCGCTTCCGGCTCGTCTGGGCGCCGAAGGTGAGCGCGAACCCTTGCCGCCAGCTCATCGAAGGCGAACGGCTTTGCCAGGTAGTCCGTTGCACCGCGGTCCAGTCCCTCGACCCGATCCTCGACCTCGCCTCGTGCGGTGAGCACGATCACCGGAAGGCCCGGCTTGGCTCGCCGGATGGCGTCGAGGACCTGCAGCCCGTCACGTCCGGGGAGCATGCGGTCGAGGATCACCAAGTCGACCTGCTCGTCAAGCGCCAGACGCTCCCCCTCTCCACCATCCCCCACCGATACGACTAAATGGCCCTCGCCCTCCAGTCCGCGTTTGAGGAAGTCCGCTATCGCGGCCTCATCCTCGATCACCAGGATGTACATAGCGGCGATGCTAGACACGCACGCTCCTGCTCCGGGCCGCCGTGCTCACCTCTAAGAGAACTCTCAGTCGTTCCTTAGGGCAGGTTTCGCTGGCACGCCGATTCTTTCTCCATGCAAAACGAGGACAAACGGCGACTTGCCCAGCTCCGCCTGCGTGCTCGGCGACGGCGCGACGGCGAGCTGCGTCGGCGAGCCCTTTTCCTCTCACTGAGCCTCTTCGCCCTGCTGTGGGTGGCGGTCTTCGCGCAGATGATCAGCGGCCACGACCCAGTGCTCGCAAGTGGGACCAGGGTCGCCGCAGTGACCAACCAGGCGACGCGTCACCCAACAAGGCCTGCCAAGGATCAAACCAGCACCGGCCAGGACGCTGAGCTGACGGGAACCAGCTCGACCGCGACCCAGCCCGCCCCGGTAACCCCGGCCCCGGTCGTCACATCGCAGTCGTGAGCGGGGAAACGGCGCTGCGCTTCCGCTGCTTTGGCGCCACCGCGGCCGTTCATGTCGGTGGATCAAGCCCGACTCATAGCGCCGAGGCGGCGGCCGTGCGAAGCCGCCGCCGGCTGCTTGAAGTGCATCGCGGCCTCTCGCGGTTCATCGCCGACAGCGAACTCTCGCAGCTGAACCGATCGCCGTTGACTGCCGTTGCGGCCGGCCCACTCATATGCAGCCTTGCTCGGGCCGCGATCGCCGCCGGCCATCGCAGCGGCGGGCTCGTCGACGCCACCCAGCTTGGTCCTCTGGAGCGGGCGGGCTATCGGGACTCAATGGAGGCGACTGCGACGCTTTCGCTCGAGCTGGCGCTCGCCACCGCCCCACCTCGCCGCCCGGCGTCCCCCAATCCGCAGGCGAGATGGCGGACGATCGAGGTCGACGAGCGTTCGGGCACGGTCTTTCGCCCCCCTGGTCTGCGTCTCGACAGCGGCGGTATCGCAAAGGGCTTGGCGGCTGACCTGGTGGCGGCGAGCTTGCGTGCGCACCCAACCTTCGCCGTCGATTGCGCTGGTGACATCCGGATTGGAGGCTCTGCGGCGCTGCCGCGAAAAGTTCTCGTCGATGATCCCTTCGGAGGCGAGCCGCTGCACGAGCTCGAGGTCACCGAGGGCGCGGTGGCTACCAGCGGCATCGGCCGGCGCGCCTGGCTGCGGCCCGACGGCTCCCCCGCTCATCACCTGCTCGATTCCGGGTCGGGCCAGCCGGCGTTCACGGGCATCGTCCAGGTCACGGCCCTCGCCCCGACCGCCCAGCTCGCCGAAGTGCTGGCAAAGACTGCGCTGCTGCGCGGTCCGAAGAGTGCTGGGTCCGAACTGCCGTACGGCGGCGTCCTGGTCTTCGACGACCGCTCCTTCGAGGTCGTGCGCGGACTGCCAACGAACGCGGCCGTAACGATCCCGGCGGGGGTCGCGGGGTTGGCACCGTGAGCGCCAGCCATCATCTGTTTTGGATCACCAGCCGTGCGGCAGGGACCGGGGCCCTGATCACCGCCAGCGTCAGCGTGGCGATCGGCATTCTGATCGGAAGCCGCCGCAGCGCCACGGCGCCGCTGTCGGAGCTGCGGCCGGTTCACGAGGCTCTCTCGCTTGCCACCCTGGGCCTGATTTCGCTCCATGGCATCTCGTTGCTGGGCGACCGCTTCCTGCACCCGGGGCTTGCCGGAATTGCGATTCCGCTCATCGGCCCATACCGCCCTGGCTGGACCGCAATCGGAATCGTCGCCGGCTACGGCCTTGCCGCCCTGGGCCTCTCCTACTACTGCCGTAATGTGATCGGCGCTGCCCGCTGGCGGCGCCTGCACCGCTTCACTGCGCTCTTCTGGCTGCTCGGGATCGTGCACACGATCGGCTCCGGGACCGACGCCCTGCAGCCGTGGTTCCTGCTCCTGACGGGTGCTGCGGTCCTTCCTGCGGCCTTCCTCGTCGTGGCCCGCACGGCGCGCGGACTGGCGTCCGCCCTTGATTTGCCGCGCTCCGAATCGCCGATGCGCCAGGTCTCCTAGCGCCGGCTCAGCCGGGAACGGCGTAGATCTGTCCCCCGTGTTCGAGCACTTTCTTGGGTGCCAGGCCCGCGGGGGGCGGGCCGGCGACGACGTCCCCGGTCTGGGCGCTGAAGACGCCGCCGTGACATGGGCAGACGATCTCCCCGCCCTGGAAAGTCACGGTGCAGCCGGCATGGGTGCAGATGGCGCTGAATGCGCGCAGGCTGCCGTCTGACTCGCGGATCAGGATGTCCGCAGAGCCGTCGGAGGGATCCGGGTACTCGGCCGCCTGGCCCGTCGGCAGTCGGTTTGAGGGGCCGAGCTTTACAGCGTTCGATGGCAGAGCTGCGTTCTTCGCACCAGCGCTGCTCTGGCCGCCTGATCCGGATGCCTGATGGCCAGCGCCCGTCGATATCGGCGAGTTGGCGCTGGCGGTGAGTGTCGGTCCGCTGTAGCGACCCTTCAGCAACGCGGCGATTCCCGACAGCGCCAGCGCGCCGGTCGCAATCTGGGCCAGCAGCACTCGACGCGTCAAAGGCGACCCCGAGCCAGCCGCCGGCCCTTGCGCCGACGCACGTAAGTGCGTCCGCCGGACAAAGGCGTCCGAGGGCTGCAGGACTGCGTTGTCGAGCGCCGGTTGGCCGCTGGCGCCGGTAAGGACGAACGGCAGCCAGGCGAACGTAAAGACGATGTCTGGGCCCAGGAAATACGGCGAGGTG
>DHIZ01000230.1:7939-45140 GCA_002404055.1 Chloroflexi bacterium UBA4733 | reverse complement strand
CAAGGGATTATCTGAAAGCCCTCTCAGCACGTTGCCGTCGGCATCGAAACTCGTGGTCACGTTTCCGGCTGGGTAGGCGGGGTAGCTCAGCGCCGTCACCCGGTCCAGGGGATCATAGGTGTAGGTGCGCTGCTGCCCCAAACCGTCCGTGACGCTGCCGGGCCGGCTGAGGGCGTCGGGCACGATGCTGGTCGGCTGCATCGGCGCGGGCGGCGTGATGCTGGTGAGGTTGCCGTTGCCGTCGTAGCCATAGCTCGTGGTGTTGCCCCGGGCATCAATGACGTGGTTGACCGTGCCGTTGGCGTTGTAGAAGGTCTGCGTCTGGTTCTGGCTGGGCAACTGGTTGGTCACCGTCGTCCGGTTGCCGTTGCCGTCGTAGCCGTAGCTGGTCACATTACCCTGGGCATCCGTGCTGCTCGTCGGCACGAAGAAGCCCGGGATGTTGGCGACCGTGCCGTAGACCGCCATCGTCGTGACCCCAGCGAGCGGCGCCACCGGCGGCAGCGTGACCTGGGTCAGGTTGTTGTTGGCGTCGTAGCTGTAGGTGGTGACGTGGCCCAGGGCATCGGTCGTGGTCGCCGGGTGGCTGTCCTGAGTCCGGGTCGTCTGGAAGGTGTTACCGGCAGCATCGGTGACCTGCGTCAGCCGGCCGTAGGCGTCGTAGCTGTCGGTCGTCTGGTGGTTGTTGGGGTCGGTCACGATGGTGCTGCCCGCGTTGTAGGTGAAGGTGTACGTCCCATGCACGTCCGGGTTCGAGTTGGCGCCGTCGGTGATGCTGCTCACCCGGTAGACCACGTAGCTCGTGTTCCCCGCAATCGGGTAGAACGCTGCATAGGCGATCTGCGTCAGGTTGCCGTTGGGGTCCTGTATCTGCGTCAGGTTGAAGTTGCTGTCGTAGCTGTAGATCGTCTGGTGATTGCTGGGATCGGTGGAACTGGTGAGGTTCTTGTTGGCATCGTAGCCGTAGCGATAGCTCCGATTGCCGGCGGTATCCGTCACCGTGGTGAGCAGGTTGCGCGGTGACGCCGTCTGATAGCCAAAGCTGGTGCTGCGTCCCTGCGTGTCCGTCAGGGTGGCGGGGGTGCTGTCGCTGTTGTAGGCCAGCCGCAGCGTGTTGCCGTTGGGATCGACGATGGTCCCCAGCGTGCCAAAGGGCCCGCTGAAGTTCCAGCGGATGCCGCTGTCTTGCCAGGTGAGGGTGTAGCTGTTGTCCTGGTTGCGGACCAGTGTCGCGTCAATGCCGGAGGGCGCGCTGAAGGTCACACCGTCGCTGGAGGCGAAGAAGAGGCTGGTGTCGCCGGGGAAGGTCACCACCTCCGAGCGTTGGTCGTAGGCCTGCGCCAGCCCCACGAAGTCGCCGGTCCCCAGCGTCCAGTTATTGCCCAACTCGGCATTGCCGGCCGCCGTGCCGTTGTTGCGGTAGGACTGGCTGTTGTAGGTGCGATCCACCAGCGCACTCAGCCCCGTGCCCGCCACCGCCAGGTCGGTCGCGTGCAGCAGCAGGTTGCCGGTGGCCAGATTGACGTGGAGGTCCATGCGGTCGCTCAGGGCCCCGCCGAAGATCGGCGTGAAAGCGCGCAGCCCCAGCGCGGGCACATAGACCACCTTCAAGTAGGGGTAATTGCTGTTCCCGAATGGCGCGTAGTATTCCGCCCAGTGGGTCGTCGTCTCGTCCGCTGCCCGCAGCAGTAGGCCGTCGTTGGCCGCTGTGCCGTTGACCCAGCTCTGGACAAGTTGGGTGGGATACCAGTAGTTCCAGTTGGCGGTCGGACCGCCAGCGTTGGCGTCGCTGGCGGCCGGCGTGGCGACAAAGTCTCCGCCAGGGCTGTTCCACGTGCCCTGATGCACGTCCAGCCAGGAGACACCGGAAGAGCCGTTGTACGTCGTGCTCCACGGCGTGGTGACCTGGTGCATATTCATGGTGAAGGTCGAACCGTCATCGTTGTAAATGAACAGTCCGAGTTCTGCGCTGAGCACCTGCACGTTGCTGGGCAGGCTGCCGGCAATGTCGAACTGCAGCAGCGTGCGATAGGTGTCGCTATAGGCGGTGTAGTGACCGGCCGTCGTGATCGATGACCCACAGCAGGTCGGGAAGGTGGGGTCTGACGAGTCGATGAACCCGCCGTCCGTCGTCCCGTAGTTGGCGATGACCACAACCGGATCGATGGCCACCGGGAAGCGCCGCGCCGGACTCGCCAGCCAACTGGCATTGACGGCGAGGGTGACGATGGGGCCGCTGCTGTCCCGACCAAGCTGTAATGTGCCCACGTGCCCGACATCGAGCGGACTGGCGGCATCCGCCACGGTGGGCGGGGCAAAGGCGAAGACGACCTGGCCGTTGCTGGTCGTGAAGCGCACTCCACCCTGCGGGTCGGTTTGCGCCGTCAGGCCGGGACTGGTCTGCAAGCGGTAGACGAAGCGACTCGGCGCGGCGGCGCTCTGCAGGGTGAGCGTCTCCTTGAGGCTATCGCTGCCGGCCACATAACTGACGCCGACGCCGGGGAAGGCGTTGGCATAGGTCGCCGTGCTGGCGCTGGCAGCGGCCTTGCCCTGGGCGCCGACCAGGGCGAAGCTCAGCCACTGCTGACCGACCTCGACGCGGATCGGTTGGGCGAGGTCCGCCGGCAGGTGGGCGGTGTAGCGGTTGGCAGCATTGCGCAGGCCGCCGCCCGACCCGGTATCGCCCACCAGCGTGTTGTCGATCGGCTGCCAGCGGCCCCGGCTGTCCCGGTAGTTGACCGATCCGCTGGCGATGTGGGCTACGTCGTGACCATCGGCGGTGACGTAGGTACGGCTGGTGCGAGTGCGCAAGCCGACGAGCTCGCCCACTTCCTTCAACCCAGGGCGCGATGAGGCGGCCGATGGCGTATGGCCGGGGGCAGCGGGGGAATGGCCTGGGGGGGTTGGCTGGTTCGTCGGTGGCGTCGAGCCGGCGGCCTGCGCCGTGGGTCCTGGGGCAAGCTGCAGGAGCGGCAGGAGCACTAACACGACCGCCAAGAATCGTTGACCGTGCCGTACGAGAGATCGTGGCATCATATGCTCCCTTCGCAGGCGCCTCGGGAGGTGACAGCAAGACTGACAGGCCACGGACCAGCAGTGACAGGATGCAAACGAGGAGGGAATGCAATGGAAGGTATGGTCGGTACCGACCCGCTCAGCCCCGAGTGAGCAAACCGCCAAGCCGAGTTACGATGGCGGCAGTATCGGCCGGAAGTAGCGTGCTGTCAAGGCCACTCACGCTTGCTGTAGAGAAGACGTTACTCCATTCGGGTATTCTTCATGGCACTGGGGAACTTGTTACGGAGCGCCGCCGCGATCTTCACGTTACAGTCGGCGTCATCAGGCGCGTGTAACCACGGCTGCCGGCAACGGTTGCCTTGCGTTCGCTACCGTAGCGCTCGCCGGTAACTCTCCAACGTCAACTCGGCCGTGCGCCGCCAGGTAAACGCCGCCGCGCGCGCCAACCCCTTGGCGCGAAGTTGCGTCTGGAGTTGCAGATCACTTGCGACGTTGACCAGCGCCGCCGTCAGAGCGCCAACGTCGTCCGGCGGCACGAGCAGCCCGGCTTGGCCCACAACCTCGGGCATGGACGAGCTGTCACTGCTGATGACGGGCGCGCCCGCCTGCATGGCCTCCAAGGGTGGCAGGCCGAAGCCCTCGTAACGCGACGGCCAGACGAAGGCGGTGCAAGCAGCGAACAGCAGGTGCTTTTCAGCGTCCAAGACGGACCCCAGGAACCGCAGGCGCGGTAGAGCAAGCTGCGCCGCCAGGCCACGAATATCCGGGAAGAATGGCGGCTCATTGCGCATGGCGCCGGCAATGACCAGTTCGTGGTCCGACAGTCGAGCGGCAGCTATCGACCAGGCGCGCAGCAACGTCGGAAGATTCTTTCGAACATCGTTGCCACCGACATATAGCAGAAAAGAGCGCTCCAGGTTCCAGCGTTGCCGGCACGCCGCGGCGGCCGCACCCGCGTCCAACGGTCGGAACAGCGGGTTGGCGGCCAGGGGGATCACATCGACCCGTTCCGGCGCAACACCCACGACACGCACCAGGTCTCGCTTCGAACACTCCGAATCCACGATGAGGCGCCGCGCCCGTCGCGCCGTGAAGCTGACCAGCCGGGTATAGGCGGCGACCAACCGACTGCCTCGATACTCCGGCAACAGCGCGGGGATGACATCGTGAATGGTGGCGACGACGGGGACTCGTGTCAAAGCCGGGGGAGCCCAATAGGGAACGTGCAGTAACTCGGCACCCCGTGCCGCCGTCAGCAGCGGCACGGCCGCCTGCTCCCACAACAGCTTGGTCACGTTCTCTCCGCGCCGGCCAGATCGCGTTGTGAGCCGACTACGCAAGAGCGACAGCCGCAACGCCGGGTCAACTGCCGGCAATGCCGCCAGCAAGTGCTGCGTATATTGCCCGCTGCCCGTATGCGGTTGCTCCAGGAACAGCGCATTGATCGCTACATGCATTGGACGGGACTCGTCGCCGCCTTGGCGCCATACACACGGCCGGAGCGCGGGCGTCCCGCCCGCGGTCCAGACGTCATCGTCACGCTCCCCCACCCCTTCACCGTCAGCATTCGCTGGGACGGCATCACTCACGTACTCACTTCGCCGTAGTGCCGCACCAACTGTTCAGCCGCCCGTTCCCAGGTAAACGGCGCCGCCTGCCGCAACCCTTGCTCACGCAAGTCCGCACGCCGGCCCGCATTCGCCATGATCGCCGACAGCGCCTCAGCAATAGCCTCCACATCAAGTGGATCCACCTGCAAACCTGCGTCGCCCACGACCTCCGGCAAAGAGGATACATTGGAGACGATGACCGGAGTGCCGCAGGCCATCGCTTCCAGAGGAGGCAGGCCAAAACCTTCATAGAGCGATACGAGCACGAACACGTCGGCCAGGGAATACAGTGAAGGCAGGTCGGCATCGACGGCATCAGTCAGAAAGTGGACGTGTCCCGCGACGTTGAGCCGTGTTACCTCCGTTGCCAGGTCGGCATACAGCCACCCCGGCCGCCCCACGATGACGAGATCCCAATCGAGGGTCCCTCGCTGGAAGAGGGTGGCATAGGCCTGGATCAGCCGGCCGTAGTTCTTGCGCGGCTGCAAGGTTCCCAGGCTCATCGCGAAGCGGCTTGGCAGGGTATAGCGCTCGCGCACCTTTGCCAGCAGTTCCGGGTCGCGCACCGGCTGGAACTCCGGCCCGACGCCGGAGTACAGGACGGCGGTACGAGCGGCCGGCACACCCAGAAGAGTTGTGACATCCCGCTGGGTCGCCGCGGAGTCGGCCAGCACGAGGTCGGCCCGCCGCACCGAGCGCGGCACAGCCCCGTTGAGGTAGCGCCGCAAGCCGGGGTCGGCCGCTTCCGGCACCAGCCGGAAGGAGAGATCGTGGATCGTGAGTACCGTGCGGGCGCGCCAGACTGGCGGCATCACGAAGTCGGGGAAATGGTAGATATCCTGTTGCCCGATCAGCGCCTCAATCGGCAGCGGCAGGCGCGCCCGTTGCCATATGATGGTGGCGTAGCGTTCCGGGATCGGAATGCGGCGCAGTCGCACATTGGGCAACAGCCACAACCAGTCCGGCGCCGCCGTGTGCCGTGTGGCAGTCCAGAACAGGGTCAGGTCAAACGTGCGTTCCATCCGCGCTAGCGCCTGGACCAGGCAGCGCGTATACCGTCCGATACCCCCGCCCTGAGAAATCGCCGATGTGACATCAATGGCGACGCGCGACGGGCTCACCGTGCTCGCTTGCTGAACAGGTAAGTCGGCAGACCGGCGGCGATCAGGCCCCAGTAGCTGATGACGCGGTCTAACAAGGCGACGGCCAGCGCGGTAGAGGGGCGAATGCCGAAGAGCGTCAGGAGCGCGGCGAGTCCAACTTCCACCGCGCCGATGCCGCCGGGGGTCGGCACCGTCAGCAGCAACGACGCTCCACTGAGCACCACGAGCACACCGGGGAAGGACAGTGGCACACCGACAGCGCGCGTCACCAGGAAGAGGCGACCAATCTCGCAGCCCCAGGCCAGGAAGGTGAGCAGGCCGACGAACGGCAGGTGCTGGAAGGAGGCGAAAGCGCCGTCCACGAAGCGATGATACAGGTACTGGAAGCGCGCCGGGACCATGCGCGCCAGGAGTGGCCCTTGCCAGCGCATGAGGGCCAGGATGACCAGCAGTGCGGCCATGAACACGCCGGCGGCGAAGATGATGCCGGCAGCATGACCGGGCGCCATGCTGCTGGCGCTGAGTGCCAGCCCGACCATGAGGATCACGAACAAGGCGCCGGAGTCGATGATGCGCTCGGAAAATATCGTGCCGAAGGTGCTGGTGAGCGGCATCTGCTCGTTCTTGCGCATCAAGTAGCCGCGGTAAGCATCGCCTAGCTTGAGCGGCGCGACGCAGTTGACGAACCAGGAGAGCAGGATCGTCTGCGCCAGGATCGGCACGGGGGCATCGAGACCGACGTTGTTCAGCAGGCGTTGCCAGCGCTTGCCCCGCACGGGGAAGGTGAGCGCATACACCAGGAAGGCACAGGCATAGAGCGGCACGTTGACGCGGGACATTTGCTCCAGCGTCTTGTTGAAGTCGACTCCCCAGGCTTTGACCAGCGTAAAGATGGTCAAAGCGGCAATGAGGAAGGAGATCAGCGTGCGCAGGTTGAAGAAGCGCCGCTTCAAATCCAGGCGAGCCGGCCCATCCTGGACAGCCGCATCCTCGGAAAGTGTGTGTACTGCCGACCCTGAGACTGATCCGTCCGGCTCAATTAGGCGGATGGTCGCGGGTCCTTCCTGCGTTCCGGGTTCAGCCATTGCTACCGGCCGGCGCCGACTGCATCGGCCGCCAGTTCATCACGGAACCAGTCCGCCGTCCGGCGCAGGCCGTCCTCCAGCGCCACTTTTGGCTCCCAACCCAGGATCGTGCGCGCCTTGGTGATATCCGGTTGGCGCCGTCGCGGATCATCCTCCGGCAAGGGATGGTAGGTGGTGGGCAATGCCACATTGAGCACGTCCTGGATAATGCGCACCAGCTCCAGCATTGTCCGTTCCAGCGGGTTGCCCAGGTTGAAGACCTCCCCGCTCCCCGCCGGATACTGCATGACGGCCATGATGCCGGCCACCAGGTCGGACACGTAACAGAAGCTGCGCGTCTGCTCGCCACTGCCGAAGATGGTCAACGGCTGGCCCCGGAGCACCTCGGCCAGGAAGTTGGAAACGACCCGGCCGTCGCCCGGATCCAGCCGAGGGCCATAGGTGTTGAAGATGCGGATGATGCGCACGTCCAGCCCGTGCGCCCGATGGTAGGCCATGGTCAGCGCCTCGGCGAAGCGCTTGCCCTCGTCGTAGCAACTGCGCGGCCCGGTGCAACTGACACTGCCGCGATAGCTCTCGACCTGAGGATGGACCTCCGGGTCACCATACACCTCGGAGGTCGACGCTACCAGGAAACGCCCCCGACTCCGCCGGGCGATTTCCAGCAGGTTCTGCGTACCAACTGCATTGACCATCATCGTTTCAATGGGGTGTTCCAGGTAGCGTGGCGGACTGGCGGGGCTGGCGAGTTGGAAGACCCAGTCCGCGGGCGCGTCGAAGGGCTGACAGATGTCGTGCTGCATGAAGGTGAAGCGCGGATGGCCCTGCAGATGCGCGACATTGCGAGCCCGACCGGTGCTGAGATTGTCGACACAGAGGACGTCAAACCCTGCCGCCAGCAGCGCATCGCAGAGGTGCGATCCCACGAAGCCGCCGCCGCCGGCCACCAGCGCTTTCACTCGTCCACCTCCGGCTCACCGACTTGCTGCAACGCTCCAGGCTGCGCCAGCAACTGCAGTCCCCCTACCGCCAGCCAAAAGAGTACCGCCAGATCAGGCAGGAAATACGAATTGTCCACCAATCCGTGCAGCGCTCCTACCACCAGGCTGGCAGTAAGGGCCAGCGCCAACGCCCGCTGCTCGGCCTCGGCCGCCCTCAGGCAACGACGGGCGACCTGCACAACGGTGACGACCGCCCAGGCCAGCCAGAGCAGCCCGAGTGCGCCAAGGCTCAGCCAGAAGTCCAGCACGAGGTTGTGGGGATGCGAGAGGAACGGTTCGCTGTCGGCGCCGGGCAGCCGGTACTGCGGATACTGGTAGAGGAAGTTGTCCAGACCAACACCTTGCAGCGGGCGGTCTCTCCCCATATTCCAGGAAGCGCGCCAGAGCTCGAGCCGGCGCCCACTGGTACTGCCAGGCCCAAACGAGAAGATGTTGGTCAGGCGCCGCGCTTGCGACAGCAAGGCGCCGGCCACGCCGACCACTATGGCTCCTGCCGCCAGCCAGAGCAACCGCCGGTTGATCAAGAGACCTGCCAACACTGCGGTCGCGGTCAGTGCCACCCAGGCGCCCTTGGTGAAGGTTAGGATGATAGCCAGCGCCATCGGCAGGCACGCCAGCAGGCACAGGCGGCGCAACCGACCCGATGACCACAACGCGAGGCCGCCGGCCATCGCCAGGGGACGGTCCAGATACAGTGCCAGGTTGTCGGGCGAGGGATAGATGCCGCCAAGGCGCGTCACCCCTTCGGTCGTGACAACCCCCCGGTGCAAGGCGTAGGCGACCAGGCTGGCGCCGGCCACGCCGACGCCGCCGGCTATCGCCACACCAACCAACCGCCGGACGTGCTGAGGCGACAGCAGCGCCGTGAGCAGAACAAAGTAGAGCACGGGTTCGGCGATCACGACGCGGTAGTCGCGCAGACTGTAGCGCGGGTGGGCCGAGGCAAAGAGCGAGACGAAGGCCACCACCAGAAACCCCATCGCCAGCGGCAGGAACGGTCCACGCGCCAGCAGCAACCTCCCTTGCCAGTAGCAGCGCAGCAGCCAGCCGGCGGCACAGACGCCGATGAGCAGTTCCGCCAGCGATACGTCAGACCCGTGCAACACCTTGGGCGAAAACTCCAACGCCGCCACGACGGGCACGAGCAGCACACCAAGGTCGGGACGCGCCACTCCCAGGAGCAGGAGCAGCGCGGCGGCCACCAGCGACAGGCTGAGTTTGGGCGAGAGATAGAACAGGGCGGTGCTGACGACCCAGAGCGTGAGGATGAGGCGGTCGTTGGCGAGGAAGGAACGGACCTCACCCCCTGCCCGCCTGGCCACGGCCATCGCCGGCCACAAAAGCAGTAACGCCGCACCCAGCCCGAGCAGCGCCTTGAGGTAACTCCAGATGGCGGGCTTGACTATGGTGACGCCGAAGCCGGCGATCGATATGTTCGTACCGCCTGCTGCTCGGTGCGGCGTGGGCAGCACCTCTAGCTCCAGCTCGTGCGGCTGCGCCGGTAGGTCGGAGGCGATCGTCACCAGACTGTCGGGCTGCGGGGTGGCGGAGTAGGTGTTGAGGATGCGGTCGCCTGCAGCGTTGGTGGGCAGCGCGTTGGCCAGACCCGGCACGTTATCGACAGTGATGCGCGCCAGGCCGCCCTGGGGGCCGCGGTTGATCCGAAGCCAGAGGGCGTTTCCGCTGAAGCGGAAGGCCATGTTGGCGCCGGGGGCGCCGGCGACCTCCAGGGTCTGGGAGCCGGCCTGCACCGTCTGCCAGGCCTCGGCGAAGCCGTGCGGGCCGTAGACGGCGGCGGGACCGGTGGCTGCGTACAGTCCAGTGGCGGCAACGGCCGGGGCGGTGGCCTGGGCCTTGATCGCCTGGTACAGCGCGGTCGGCTGCCAGTCTTGCCCCAGGATGGCGAAATAAGGGGTCGGGTCACGGGCGTCAATTGCGCTCGGGCTGCGTAGATACCAGAGCGACAGCGGTCCCATCCAGGGCCACTGTTGGGCGGCGCGCTGCCAGGCGGCGATAGTGTCCTGCACACGCGCGGACGCCGATACATCCGACCAGGGCGAGGGGTTGCCCCGCCAGCCCGCCGGCAACGACATCCAGCCAAATTCGGAGATCCACACAGCCTTGTTGCCGTCCCCGTTGGCTACCATGATCTGGTGCAGGAGCAACGGCCGGTCGAAGGTGAAGGTATCGCTGTGCGGCAGCACGGCGCGCGGGAAGTCGGAGCTGTGGATACCCAGGCGGCGGTTGTAGGCGGCAGAGTTCAGTCCGTAGGCGTTGGCGGCCAGCACGTCAAAGTAGGGCCTGGCGCCGGCCGCGTACATGCCACGCAAGAAGGCGGGGTCAGCCATGTTGTTCGGGCTGTCGCCGCGATTGGGCGCCAGGGCGGCGCTCAACACGAGCGCTGCTGGATCAACCGCCTTGATCGCTGTGTAGCCGGCCTTCAATAAGGCCGTGTAGGCGACTGGCGAGATCGGCTGGCCGGCCCACTCGTGCTGCAAGTTGGGCTCGTTCCAGATTTGATAGGCGGCAATCTTGCCCGCATAGCGCTTCGCCACAGCGGAGGCGAAATCGGCGAAGTCCTGTGGGTTGTTGGGTGGTGGGCAGAGCGTCGGGCACTTGCCGGAATCGGGGTTGCCGGTGGTTGCCCAGGTTGGCGCGTAGTCCAGACGCACGATCAGTTGCACGTGGTACTGCTGGGCGGCGTTCACGATGCGATCCCACTTGGCCCAGGCATCCACCTGGTTCTTGGTGTCGTAGTGGTTGCCTTTGGCGCCGGGCTCAATCTGGTCCCAGATGAACTCCTGCCGCACCCAGCCAAAGCCCGCCGCCTGGATCGCCGCGAAATCGCGCTGCACCTGCGCGTCGTAGACATCCTGGTCCAGGAAGGTGTTGATGCCGTAGCGGTTGAACGGCACGTTCGGCACGGCCTGCAAGGCCGACGTGCCGTAGGCCACTCCGGCGGTGAAATAGCGCTCGGCGGAGCGCTCCGTCAGGGCGAGCAGCAGGAGCACGATGGCAAGCAGCCCGAAGCGCCAGATGGCGGGTAACCGGGTCCAGGACCCGTTCCGCCTGCCGGTGGCGACGACGCGCAGTGCCGTTTGCCGGAGGCGCGGATTACGCCGGCCGCGGGGGCGGTCCTGAGGCTGCGCATTCGCGTTCTGCTTCATTCGCCGGGTGCATCCGGCACGAGTTCAGCCAATTCGTCTCCTGGCGCTCCGGCCACAAGTTCCTCCAGGGCCCGTTGAACCGGGCGTTCCCGAAAGAGTAGATCATACGTGGCGTCGATGATCGGCGTGCGCACGCCCAGCAATGCCGCCAGTTCACGGGCCACCGTCGTGGCGCCGACACCTTCCGCCACGTGACCCAACAGCGTCGAAATCTCCGGCCAGTGCCTGCCGGCAGCCAGGTGCAGGCCGACCTGATAGTTGCGACTGCGCGGACTGGAGCAGGTGGCGATCAGGTCGCCCATGCCGGCCAGCCCGGAGAAAGTGAGGGCCTGCGCGCCGGCTGCCACGCCGAGCCGCGCGATCTCCGCCAGGCCGCGCGTGATCAAGGCGGAACGCGCGTTAATTCCCATCTCCAGGCCGTCCGCTACGCCGGCAGCGATGGCGATGCAGTTTTTCAAGGCGCCGGCATACTCCACGCCAATCACGTCGTGGCTGGTATAGAGGCGGAGCCGCGGGCCCGTCAGCGCTTCCTGCACCAGGCGCGCCACATCCGCGCGCTCGGCGGCAACCACGGCAGCCGCAGGCCGGCCGTCAGCGATCTCGCCCGCCAGGTTGGGACCGGACAGTGCAGCAACGTGACCCGGCGCTCCAAGTGTCGCTGAAGCCAGCACCTCGGTCATGCGCAGGTGGGTCCGTGCTTCAAAGCCCTTGGCGCAGGAAACGAGGACTGCTCCTGGGGGTATCTGGGGCGCGGCGCGTGCCGCTACGTCGCGCATTGCGGCCGTTGGCAGCACAAAGAGCACAATTGCCGCGTCGGTCAGCGCGTCAGCGAGATTGGCGGTCGGCGTGACTGCCGGCGGCAACGTCAAGCCTGGCGCCGCCTGCTCGTTCCGGCGTTCGGAACGCATCGCGGCGGCGACGTCCGGCGAGCGCGTCCAGAGGCGAACGGGGCGATCGTCACTGGCGAGGACGGCGGCGAGGACCGTGCCCCAGCTCCCCGCACCGAGCACCGCAACGGCTGTCATGCGTTCGGGGGGCTTGCGGCTGCCAGTGTCAGACGCAGGCGCTCGGACAACGGTTCGCCGATCAAGGGGCGGGCGTAGCGCTCAAAGGCGGCATTGGGCTGCCCGTCGGCATCCAGGAACTCCGGCGGCAGTGGCCGCACCTTACCCGCCACCGCCGCCACCGGCGCCAGTCCGCAAACAGCCACGTATGGATCGTCGCCCTGCCGCTGCAGCGTGACCATGCACTTGTTCTCACCCGCGCAGGCGGCGCGTACGGCAGCGCGACCAAGCGCCAGCGCTTCCTGGCGGTCCACCGTTGAGGAGACATCGGCGAGGACCTTCTGCATGGAGCCGGGCCGGTCATCCTTGGCGCGCAGTCCCAGGCGCTGCTGCACCAGGTCGCGCAGAAAGGCGCCGGGGCGGCGCGTCTCCGCATGCCCGAAGGCATCGCGCCACTCGGCCCCGCCGCTGCCGACAAGGCCACCGGCGGCGTCGCGCAGCATCTCGCCCACGACCACGCAGCAATAGCCACCGCGGCGCACCTGCCGTTCGACGGCCGTCAGAAAGCTATCCTCCTGAAAGGGAAGCTCCGGCGCCAGCACGAGATGCGGCGCATCGCCCGGATCGCGGCGGGCCAGCACGCTGGCCGCTGCCAGCCAGCCAGTGTCGCGGCCGTACACCTCCAGGATGCGCACCTGCTCTTCGCGCTGCATCGCCCAGGCATCGAGTCCCAGATCACGCACGGCGGAGGCGACCAGGCGTGCGGCGCTGCCATAGCCGGGGGTGTGATCCATGGCCGGAAGGTCGTTGTCGATCGTCTTGGGGATGCCGATACAGGCGAGGCGATAGCTGACCGATTCGGTAGTCCGGGCGATGGTCAGCGTCGTCTCGGCGGAGTCGTTACCGCCGACATAGAGGAGAGCGTCAACTTGCCAACGCCGCAGGATTTCGACAGCGTGCATCGCCGCCTCGGCGGTCAGCTTGTGGCGACAGAGTCCCAGAGCGGCCGATGGCGTTCGCGCCAGGACGTCAAGTTCGGGCGCCGTCAGCCGGCCAAGGTCGATGAATTGCTCTTCAAGCAACCCGCGAATGCCGAAACGCATGCCGAGCACCCGCTCCACGCCCTTCGCCTGCGCCTCGGCTACGACTCCTGCCAGACTCGCGTTGATGACGGGCGTACCGCCGCCCGATTGGCCCACCAGCAACGTCTTGATTGGTGAGGTATCCCTGCTCACTTGGTCATTTCCGGAATCTGAGCGCGACGCCGCAGCGCGTATGCAGCAGCCACGAGGACCAGTACAGCGCCGACGCCGAGGGAAAGGACGCCAAACGAGTGGATGACCTTCTCCACCAGCGACCACTGCCGGCCCAGATAATACCCAAGTAGCCCGTACACAATCGCCCACACGATGCAAGCGGCCAGGCGAACCGGGAAGAAGCGGCGGAAAGGCATCTGTGCGGCGCCGGCCACGATACCGATATAGGTACGAAAAATTGCCTGATAGCGGCCAAAGAAGACGGCAAGCATGCCGTAACGGTCGAAAAACGCCTCAACCCGCGCCACACGGCTGGCCGATAACCCCACGCGCGGCCCCCAGCGGTCGAGCAGATAGCGCCCCCAACGCCTGCCCAGGAAATACCCCCCGGTGTCGCCCATGATGGCCGCGATGACGGCGACCACAATAACGAGCCGGATGTCAAGCTGACCGCCGCGACTGGCGCCGATCAGGGCGGCGGCTACCAGCAGCGCCGTCTCCCCCGGCAGCGGGATGCCGAGACCCTCGACCGCCACCAGCAGAAAGACCGCGGCATAGCCGAAGGTACCGATAGCGTCCTGAGCCCACTGGGGCACACCCACCTCCTCGTCACATTCCTGGCCTTCACTATACCGTTGTGCCACTGTCGACTCCTTCTCGGTGGTAGCATCAATGGCGTGACCGGTTTGCTCCTCCTGCTTGCGGCGATCGAGGGCGCGCTGTACTTCAAGAGCACGGTTCCCATCACTGTGTATGTCATCGCCAGCCTCGCCATCACGGCTGCCCAGGGACGCTTCGCCGAGAGCCTGCGCTGGTACCGCGCCATCCGCCCGCTCATAGTGCTCCAGAGCGCCGGCGTGCTGGCGGCCGTCATCGCGGCGGCGGTGGGCCTGCTTGCCCTGAACAACCCGATCCTGGACTGGGGCTGGTGGACCGTCGTTGCCGCCCAGGTCGGCGATCAGAGCGGCGGCGGCAACATCATCACTGCCCCCTTGAGCTACCCCTTGCTCGTGCCGCCCTTCGTCGTCCTGCTGGTCCTCGTACTGCCTCGGCTGGCGGAATCGGAGGAACTCACGTTCCGCCGTGGCACGCACAACTGGCGGGATGGCGCACTGCGCAGTCTGGTCTTCGGCCTGATCCACATGGTCGTCGGCATACCGCTGGCCGTCGCCCTGGCCCTCAGCATCGGCGGTCTCTGGTTCACCCGCCAGTACTTCCTCGGTGGTACCCGCCGCTCCACGCTCCACCACCTGACCTACAACTGCATCGCGCTCCTGTTGGTGCTGGTGGCGATTGCCCTGCCGTGAGGACCTCTCCGCAGCAGACACCAGTATGCTACGCTCTCGCCTGGCGCCTTTGCATAGCAAGGCGAAGAAGTGGTCTACCCTGGTACAGTGCACGGCATACTTGCTGTTGCGTACACCGGAACCTGGTCGGGAAAGAGAAAAGCCGATGCAAATAGGGATGGTCGGGCTGGGACGCATGGGCGCAAACATGGTCGAACGACTCAAGCGTGATGGGCACGAGGTCGTGGTCTTCGATGTCAGTGCTGAGGCGGTGCAACGGGTGGCCGCCGCCGGCGCCACCGGCGCGACATCCTTGCAAGACCTGGCCCAAAAGCTGGCGGCCCCGCGTGTCACCTGGATCATGGTGCCCTCCGGGGCGCCTGTCGATTCCACCATCGACACCCTGTTGCCCCATCTACAAGGCGACGACATAATCATTGATGGCGGTAACTCGCGCTGGACCGATTCTATTGCCCGCAACCGGCGCGCCTCGGCGCAGGGCATCCACTACCTCGACTCCGGCACCAGCGGTGGCATCTGGGGGCTGCAGGTGGGCTACTGCCTGATGATCGGCGGCGCCAGGGCCGCCTTCGATCGGGCCGAGCCGATCTTCAAGTCGCTCGCGCCCGAAAACGGCTACCTCTACGTCGGTCCCAGCGGCGCCGGACACTATGTCAAGATGATCCACAACGGCATCGAGTACGCGCTGCTGGAAGCCTACGCCGAGGGCTTCGACATCATGCACGCCTCGGACTATGACCTTGATCTCGCCAAGATCGCCGAACTCTGGAACCACGGGAGCGTTGTCCGCTCCTGGCTTCTAGAACTGGCGGCGGCGGCGTTCAAAGAGAATCCGGGCCTGGAAGGTATTCGCGGCTACGTGGAGGATTCCGGGGAAGGACGCTGGACGGTGGCCGAGGCCATCGACAAGTCCGTCCCGGCGCCGACGATTGCGCTCTCGCTGCTGGCACGCTTCCGTTCGCGCGAGCAAGAGTCCTTTGGCGACAAGGTGATTGCGGCCTTGCGCCGTGAGTTCGGCGGCCACGCGGTGAAGCAGGAATGAAAAGAAGCTGCCCTGTCGTGTATTAGGAGGTCTACCATGCCCGATAGTGTAGCCGTGGCGGACCATCCCGCTGCCGGTTCGATCAGCAACCCGCTGCGTGACGGCCTGCACATGCAGCGCATGCCGGAGCCCTGCACGCTGGTGATCTTCGGCGCGACCGGCGATCTGACGCACCGCAAGCTGGTGCCGGCGCTCTACAACCTGGCGCGCGCCGGCATGCTGCCCACCGGCTTTTGCGTCGTCGGCTTTGCCCGCCGTGAAAAGGAGCACGAGCGCTTCCGCAGCGAGATGCACGATGCCGTCAACCAGTTCTCGCGGAACCGCCCGGTGGATCAGCACGTCTGGCAGACCTTCTCCAAAGCACTCCATTACTTGCCTTCCCAGTTCGATGACCCCGCCGCCTACAACCGCCTGCGCAAAGAGTTGGACCGGCTGGACCACGAGCGCGGCGGCAGCGGCAACCGCCTCTTTTACCTGGCCACGCCGCCGAGCTTCTACGGTCCGATTGTCCAACAGTTGGGCGCCGAGGGCCTGCAGCACGGTGGTACGGTCAGTGGTCGCCAGGGCTGGGCACGTATCATCGTGGAGAAGCCCTTTGGTCACGACCTCGCCAGCGCGGAGGAACTGAACCGCCAGATTCATCAGGTTTTTGACGAGTCACAGGTCTACCGCATCGACCACTACCTTGGTAAGGAGACCGTTCAGAATATCCTGGTGCTGCGCTTCGCCAACGGCATCTATGAGCCGATCTGGAACCGCCGCTACGTTGATCACGTCCAGATCACCGTGTCGGAATCGGTAGGTGTAGAATCGCGCGGCGCCTACTACGAGGAGGCTGGAGCGCTGCGCGACATGGTGCAGAGCCACCTCCTGCAATTGGTCACCCTGACAGCGATGGAGCCGCCGGCCGCCTACGACGCCGACGCCGTGCGAGACGAAAAGGTCAAGGTGCTGCGCGCCATTCGCCCCATCACGGGCGACCTGGTGCAGGAATTCACCGTGCGTGGCCAATATGGCTCCGGCTATGAAGCGGGCAAGCCGGCGCCGGGCTACCGCGAGGAGGATCGGGTCGACCCGGCCTCCACCACGGAGACCTTCGCCGCCATCAAGCTGTTCGTCGACAACTGGCGCTGGCAGGGCGTGCCTTTCTACCTGCGTACGGGGAAGCACCTGCCGTCACGGGCCAGCGAGATCGCTATCCAGTTTAAGCGACCGCCGCACACGCTCTTCACCAGTGGCGCCGACGAACTGGAGGCCAACTTCCTGGTGCTTCGCATCCAGCCGGACGAAGGCGCCACCTTACGTTTCGGCGTGAAAGTCCCGGGTCAGACCATGCTGATCCGCACCGTCAACATGGACTTCCTCTACGGGGCGTCCTTCGGCGTGGAATCCCCCGATGCCTACGAACGGCTCCTGCTGGACGCGATGCTGGGCGACACAACGCTCTTCACTCGCCGGGACGAAGTGGAGAAGGCCTGGGCCTTCATCACTGCCATCCTACAAGCCTGGAAGGAGCAACCGCCGCCACCATTCCCCAACTACGCCGCCGGCACCTGGGGTCCCGCCGCCGCCGATGCCTTGATCGAGCGCGACGGCCGTTCCTGGCACCGACCATGACCACGGCGGAACGTCTGCGAACCGTCGGCACCTGGTCCGGACAGGATGTCGACGCTGACGCGGTGCAGAGTCAACTCACCAAACTCTGGCGCGCAGCGGGCGAGCATGCCCACCACAACGGCGAGCCGGCTACCACCCGCACCAACGTCCTGACTTTGGTGGTCTATGCCGATACCGAGGCGGCGGCGACGCACGTGCAGGAGGCGGTCGGCGCGCTGGCAGAACATCACCCGTCGCGCACCATCCTGGTTCACGCGGAACCCGGAGCCAATGTGTCCTCGCTGGCCGCCGATGTCGTCACGCGCTGTCGCATCGACCGGCCCCAGGTCTGTTTCGAGCAGATCGTCTTGCACGCCAGCGGCTCCGTGGTGGAGCAGGTTTCCAGTGCTGTCGCTTCGCTGTTGCTGCGTGATCTGCCGACTATCCTCTGGTGGCCTGACGACATTCGCGAGCAGTCGGAACTGTTGCGCCGCCTCATGGACCTCTGTGACGGCGTCATCGTCGATAGCGCCAGCTTTGCTGAGCCGACGGTCTCGCTGCCCACGCTGCTCAGCCTCCTGCAGCAGCAAAGTAGCATCGTGGCCGACCTGCAGTGGGCACGCTTGAATGGCTGGCGCGATATCACTGCCCAGTTCTTTGATACGCCGGCGAGCCGCGCCTACCTGGACGACCTGACGAGCGTCGAGGTCGACGTCCGCGTCGGCGATCGCCCAGGATTACCAGCAGCGGGGCTGCTCTACGTTGCCTGGCTGGCCGGCCGGCTGGGCTGGCGCCTAGACACTGTGCCCCTGGCCGCCGACGCTGGCGGGCAGTTCGCCCTCACTGCCGGCGACCGGCAGGTGGCCATAACGCTGCGTGCCGTGGCGCGCGACGAGACAACCGGCGACCAGATTAGCGCAGTGCGCCTACAAGCTGGGACGGCGGACAAGATCACCCAGTTCGCTATCCATTGCGCCTCCGAGGATCAAGTCACAACCCGCACGGCAGAGGCCGGCATGCCGCCCGTGGAACGCAGCATGCGGCTAGCCGCTCCTACAGATTCGATGATGCTGGCCCAGATGCTCGGTTACCTCCGCCGCGACGCTGTGTACGAACGGTCGATGCGCCTCCTGGGCGGCTGGCTGGGAGTCAGTCCGGGAGGACAATGACGATGTCGGCCACTGATCTGCGCGTCCTCGCTAACACCGACGCGGTAGCTCGCGCCGGCGCCGACCTCGTGCGCGCTGCCGCCCAGGAGGCGGTCCAGCGCCGGGGGCGGTTTACGCTGGCACTGTCCGGAGGCAGCACGCCACGAACGTTGTACGCCTTGCTGGCCCAACCGCCGTATGTTAGTGCGATTGACTGGACTGCCACGCACATCTTCTGGTCCGACGAGCGTTGCGTGCCGCCAGATCACGCGGAGAGCAATTACCGCATGGCACAAGAAGCCCTGCTCGACCACGTCCCCGTCCCCGTCGGCAACGTCCATCGCATGCACGGCGAGATGGCGGTACCGCAACAGGCGGCCCAGGCGTACACAGCCGAAGTGCAGACCGTGTTTGGCAAGCACGCGCTGCCCCGCTTCGACCTGCTGCTGCTTGGGCTGGGCGAGGAAGGGCACACGGCGTCGATCTTTCCGGGCGTCAATGTCCCGACCGACCCGAATATCCCGGTGGCCGCCGTCTTCGTGCCGAAAGTCAACACCTGGCGCCTGACCCTGACACTGCCGGTGCTCAACGCGGCGGCGCACTTACTGTTTCTGGTAGCGGGAGCTGCCAAGCAAGAGGCGTTACGGGCCGTCATTCAAGGGCCACGCTCGCTTGATCTGCCGGCCCAGCGCGTCGCCCCCAGCAATGGCATACTGACCTTCCTGGCCGACCGGGACGCCGCGGCGTCCCTGCTGTCGGTCCAAGCCTAGTTTGGAGTATGCTTACCCTCCCGGAGTGGGCATCGTCAGCCGCCGGAGGGTAGGAGGCTCATCTGTGGAACCGCTTCGTCTTGGCGTCATCGGCCTCGGCGTGATGGGCAGCGACCATCTCAAGAACGCCCTGCGCCTCCCGGAATACGTGCAATTGGTCGCCGGGGCCGATCCCGTGGCGGAGGCCCGGGCCGGGGCAGAGGCGTTGGGTGTCGCTACAGTCGCCACCGCCGAAGAACTGTTCGCGCTTGGCGTGGAAGCGGTCATCGTCGCCAACCCGCACCCGCAGCACGAAGCCGCTGTGGTGGGCGCCGCCGAGCGCGGCATTCACGTGCTTTGCGAGAAACCGATCGCCGCGACGGTCTCCGCCGCCGACCGCATGGTTGCCGCTTGCCGCCAGCACAACGTCCTGCTGGCGATGGACTTCCAGCAGCGCACGACGCCCGTCTACCGGACGCTCCACCGTCTCCTCAGCAGCGACACGATCGGCGAGTTAGCGCGAGTCTCGCTGGTCGCCACCGCCTGGTATCGGACCCAGTCCTATTACGACTCCGGCAGTTGGCGCGGGACCTGGGAGGGCGAGGGCGGCGGCGTAGTGATGAACCAGGCGCCGCACCAGATCGATATGTACGTCTGGCTGTGCGGCCTGCCCAACCGCGTTAAGGCGACTGTCAGCACCCGCATCCACCGCATCGAGACGGAAAACACCGTCGCCGCGCTGTTCGAGTTCGAGGGTGGCCGGGTTGACACCTTCATTACCACGACGGCCGAGTACCCTGGCAAGGTCGAGTGGACTTTCGTCGGCGACCGCGGCACGTTCGTCTGCGACGAACGGACACTGCGCCTCTACCGGTTGGAGGGTTCACTCCGTCAGCAACTCCTGACTGCACCGAAGAATACGAAGCCGGCCGGAGCCTGGGAAGACGTTCCGGCCGACCCGATCGCCCGCGAGGAGACCGGCCACACCGGCCTGCTGCGGCAGTTCGCCCTGGCAGTCCGCAACGGGACGCCGCCGATCGCCACCGGCGAAGACGGCGTGCGCCAGTTGGAATTGGCCAACGCCATCATCCTGTCCGGTTTGCGTGATCGACCGGTCGACGTGCCAGTGGACCGCGGCGCCTACGACCAGTTGCTGCAGGAGATGCGGCAACGCGAGGTATGAGCCCGCCGCCGGCCGAGCCAGCGCTTCCCCGCGCCGTCCGCCCGCTCACGCCGGTCTACGCCTTGTGCTGCTTGCCGGGGTGCCTGGTGCTGCTGTACTGGGTTTTCGGCTACTGGCAGCGTAGTTGGTCGGTACTCTCCTTCCCCTACGGCTACGACTACGGTGAGGCGCCGGAACTCAACCGGGCCATTGCCGTCGCCCACCTCCAGCCGTTCTATCCGTTCTGGACCGCGCCGCCCTACCAGATGGCCAACTACACACCGCTCTACTCCATGCTGAACGGCCTCTTCGTGCGCTTCCTGGGCGTGCAATTCCAGAGTGGCCGTGCTATCGCCTGGGTCTGTGGGCTACTCTTCTGCGCCGGGCTGGCCTGGCTCGCCTGGCGCGAAGGCAGGACCTGGCCGGCGCCGCTGGTGACGGTCCTGCTCTGGTTTAGCAGCAACTACGTCTGGAACTGGACGTCCATTGGCCGCGAAGACGAGCTGGCGATGCTCTTCAGTCTCGGCGGCTTGATCGTCTTCTATGAGGGAGTCATTCGAGCGGCAGGAAACCTGCTCGCCTCGGGAACAGGCAGTGACGAGGGCCAATCGCGGATGGCCGCCTGGAGGGGGCGGGTCGGTGAGCACCGCCATGTGTGGCTCGCCACAGGTCTCTTCCTGGCGGCGATCTACACCCGCCAGACGACCATCGAAGCGGCGGCGGCCTGCGCGATCTACCTGCTCGTCCGCCGCCCGCGCCTCGGTGTCGCATTTGTCGTCGTCTTCGCCCTGGCCGCCGGCTGCATCTTCGCCATCATCAACCTCCTGACGCATGGCGCGTTCTATCTCAACATCGTCACCGGCAACCGCAACCTCTACCACTGGCAACGCGTCGTCTTTCAAGTTCACCAGTTCTGGAGCTACTACCAGGCAGCCGCCATGCTGGCAGTGCTCTACGCCGTCACGCAGTTGGCGACCCGCCGCCAGCAACTATTTGTGCTCTGGCTGCTCCTGACGTTCGCCGTCGCCGTCACCGTCGGCAAAGAAGGCGCGTCAGACAACTATCTGTTGCTGCCCTGGGGAGCCACCAGCCTCCTTGCCGGTCTGGCTGTGGGACGATTGCAGGCGTGGTCGACCTGGCTCTGGGGCCGGCGCTTGCCCCTCATGCTCGCCACGCGCCCGGCAGCCCTGCTGCTGCCGATCCTCACCGGCACGGCGCTGCTGCTCCATGCCCAACTGACGTTCCACCTGCCGTATCAGGGCCAGTTCGACCGCTCCACTATCGACTTTGTCGGCAGGCAGGGTCTCAACGGCCTGGTGCGTCGCTGGACCGATACCGGCTGGTACCTCCGCTTGTTGCCGGGCGAGCTGCCACCGAGCGTCCTGGAAGGAAACTACGGCTACATGTACAAACCCTCGCCGGGCATCTTCGAACGCCAGGAGCAGCAGCGCCTGGTCGCCCTGATTGCCGCCGCGCCCGGCGACGTCTTTGACGAGGATATGACGCACGTCTTGCTGGCGGGCAAACGCATCTATATCCAGCCGTTCGAGTTCGCCCAGGAGGCCCAACTGGGGCAATGGGACCAACGCCCGTTCCTGCGCAGCATCGACAACGGCCAGTTCAGTCTCGTCGTCACCACCAAGCAACTGAGGACGAACCTGAAGTTCGAGCGCTACACGCCGCAGATGGCTGCCGCATTCACGACCAGCTATTGCCTGGCAGCGCAGACCAGCAACTACTTCGTGTACCGTCCGTGCAATGGTAGCTGAAGGGGCGCGGCTCCCGGCCGCGACCCCTATTGCCCGATATGTTGCAGCAACTGCGTGAGCAGCCAGGTGATATTGGGCATCTGCTGCAGCGCTAACCAGACGATGATGCCGACCGGGGCGCCCACCGCGATCGCGCTGGCGAGGGAACGGGTCAGCAACGGTTCCTTGACCGCCGGCGGCGGACTATAACGGCCGGACGGCACTACCCGTGAACGGCTCATACTGTTACTTTGCTCCTGTAGCTGTACACTCATACTGGCAGCATACCGCCTACAGGTTGCGATACTAGTACCAAAAGGGGCCAGTGGCGCCCGCGCCTATCGGTACTACTCATGCCGGATCGTGTAAGGTACCCGTAACGAAAATGGCCCCCGCAACAAACAACCAGAGGGAGTACCAGGAGAGTTAGGGCTGCGTGAATCAGGCTTGTAGCGGAGATGCGTCACGGCAGACCGCGTTGGAGATTTTAGGGCGTACACCGGTCGACCGCTCGCGGCGAGCCAGCTTCGGGAGCGACCAACGCACGGAGCACGTCCTGCTCCTTTGGCGGGATGGACAGAGTAGGCGCCTTGAGCAGTCCCAGGACGACCGCATCAGCTTCGCCCTGCGCGACCGTTTCGAGTCCTCGCAACCGAACTGCCGGGAGCAGATGCGGCGGCTGGTGTCGGTGTTGGGTGAGCCAGGCTCGGTCACCGTTGCCTGGTCCTACCAGGCAGTTTGGGAAGGCGAATCGCCGCTGAATCAGACCGGCCGCTGCCAGTTCTCCTGGTCGGAAGTGGCCGAGATGCTTCACCTGTCGGATAATGCGGACGGCGGTTGATCTGCTATCCTGTCCCTCATGCATGATGAACTACTATGCGACCTGGAAGCCGATGTGCTGGAGCGGCTTCTGCGCTACGTGCGGATCGACACCCAATCGATGGCTGAGGCAACGAGCTATCCCAGCACACCCGGTCAACTCGACCTCTTGCGATTGCTCCTCCAGGAATTGATCGACCTTGGCTATACGGATGCCACGCTGGACCGCTTCGGCTACGTCACTGCGGCGTTGCCATCGACGTTGCCCACAACTGGAGACCAACCGCCGGTCATCGCCTTTTTCGCCCACGTCGATACCTCGCCAGACGCACCGGGCAAGGACGTCCAGCCGATCGTCTGGCCGAAGTACGCCGGCGGGGAGATCGTGCTGCCTGGTGACCCGACGATGGTGCTTTCTCCGGCAGAGAGTCCGCCGTTGGCGACGCACATCGGCCACGACATCGTCACCAGTGACGGACGCACCTTGCTCGGCGCCGACGACAAGGCCGGCGTGGCGGCGGCGATGGCCGCCGCCGCCTACCTGATCAGCCATCGTGACGTTCCACACGGCGTTATCAAGTTCGCCTTTAACCCCGACGAGGAAGTCGGGCACGGCGTTGATCACTTTGACATAGAGGCGTTTGGCGCAACCTATGCCTACACGCTCGACGCTGGTGACGCCGGTGAAGTGGAGGACGAGACCTTTTCCGCCGATGCTGTGACACTGCGCTTCTTCGGACGTAGTGCGCACCCCGGCTACGCCAAGGGGAAACTTGTCAACGCCATCAAGGTTGCCGCCGACTTCGTTGCTGCGCTGACGCGTGAAGCGCCTGCTCCGGAAGGCACTGCCGGCCGCGAAGGTTTTGTTCACCCGACCTCTATCTCCGGCGCCGCCGAAGAGGCGGTGGTCAAGTTGATCGTGCGAGACTTCCAAACGAGTGAACTCGCCCAGAAGGAAGAGTTGCTGCGTCATTTGGCTCAGGCAGCCGTGGAGCGCCACGCAGGTTCGCGCTTTGATCTTACCATTGTTGAGCAGTACCGCAACATGCACGATGTACTCGTTAACTATCCCCGCGTCACTGCGCTGGCCGATGAGGCAGTGCGGCGCGTGGGGTTGCAGCCCGTACACCGCCCGATACGCGGCGGCACCGACGGTTCCCGGCTGTGTGCGATGGGCCTGCCCACACCCAATATCTTTGCTGGCTGGCAGATGATCCACAGCCGGCGGGAGTGGGTGTCGGTACAAGATATGGCGAAGGCTGCCCAGGTCATCATCGAACTGGCCAAACTCTGGGGTACCGAAGCTGCCTGAACCTCAGACGAAGATCTGACCGCGGCCGGTTGCGCCGGAACTCGGGTCGCCTGACGACGCGCCTGAATTGTCCACGCCATTCCCCGACGTGTTGCCGGAACCGTAGCTGCCGGTGCTTCCGCCTGCGGGGACCACTTGAGGAGGCGCTGGGCGGTAGTCAGGAGTCGGTTGAATGGCGTGGCTGGGCGAAGCGCCGGCATTTAGCGTATCTCGGTAGGGCTTTCCTTCCACCTTGGCAACGAAGTTCGTGAGGTCGTCACCGCGGTCAACGAGAATTCGCGGTTCGTCGAAAAGATGGGCGGTGGAATAGGCGCGACCGCCGCCGGCCAGGATGCCGCCGCGGAAGCCGGCGCGTTGCAACAGCGCCACCACGTGGCTATTGACTGCCCCATACGGATAGGCAAAGAGATCGACGGGATGGCCGAGCACCCGCTCCAGGTCTTGCTTGCTGCCGACAATCTCATTATAGGCAGCCGTGTCGTTGAGCATGGTGAGGTCTGGGTGCGTCCGCGAGTGTGCCTCGATATCAAAGCCTTCCCGATCCATCTGCTGCAACGTTGCGCCGCTCAGTGGCGACTGGACGGTTGGGATGAAGAACGTGGCGGTCATATGGCGCTGTAGCAACACCTGACGAGCATTCGTCGCGGCGTCAGGATACCCATCGTCAATCGAGATGACGACGGGCTTGGTCGGCAAAGGCGTCGGGCCATAGAAGGCGGCGTACACTTGCTGCAAGGTAGCCGCGTGATACCCATTGGCCTGGAGCCAGTCCAGTTGTGCAGTAAAGTTGGCAGTGCTCACCGAGTACGGACTCGGCCAGGACCCGATGTGGTGGTACATCAGCACCGGTATCGCCAGGTGACCCAGGCCACCAGGCTGCAGCGCGGGCGGGATGGCGACCCCCATGATGCCGGTTGTGCCCGTTACTAAGGACACCGCTGGCAGCGATCCACCGGCGCTATCCGTCACCTGTTGGGCAGCGGGTGGCGAAGGCACCGGGGCGAGTGGCGGCGCCTTCGGCGTCCAACCGCGGGCCGCTGCGG
The DNA here is from genome assembly GCA_002404055.1 of Chloroflexi bacterium UBA4733. The sequence continues at coordinate 19,970 of DHIZ01000230.1, read as the reverse complement.
CAGCAACGCCGAGATCGCCCAACGTGACGCCGGAGTTAGCACGCCACCGCAACTCGCCATTCGTGAAGTACTGTGCTGTGGCGCCACTCTCGGTCAATTCCTCACTGATCGGTATGCCGAGCATGGCGACGCCGTTGTGCGTCTGGTAGTACGTCAGGAAGCCATCGGCCAGCGTGTGGCCGGTTTCAGGAAAAAACGCGGCAGCCGACCCAGCCGGCGGAGCCGGGACGGCGGGCTGGAGCTTGCCGAGTTCCAAACCAAGCGGCCCGACCGTTATCTGATCGCCAGCCGACCGCTCCGGATGCCATTCCAGCCGCAGGTGTTGGAAGTACTGGACGACGGCGCCGTGCTCGTCGATCTCTTCAGTGATCGGCTGCCCGGTGACGGCGGTTCCCCCGTGATCCGCCACAAACTGGGCAAATCCCAAGGAAAGCGTGTGGCCAGTCTTTGGGTAATACCAGTCGCGTGGACTTGCAGCGACGGCCGGTGCAGCGGAGGCGCCGAGAAACCAAACCACCGCGAGCATGAGGGAGCAGAATCTGCGCATGGTTGCATCACTTACTAGTCGGTTGTCGCCCCCACGCCGCCCACCCACTGAGGCGACATGACCCTGAAAGTATAAAGCGGTGCTGGCGCCACGCATGCCTGAAAGTCCTATAGTCCTATAGCAAACTCCGCACAGACGTCACGGTCGGCGCCGGGCACGAGATCGAAAGGGCGTTCGGCACGCCTTGCCGCTTGTGTGCTATATTCTGCGCGGCTGCGCGGCTAGTGTCCCGCCAGTATGGTGGAGAGGCAGCCGACGCTCTACACTAAGCTGTAAGCTGGGGACGCCGGCACAAAGGGTCGGGCCGCGCGACAAGGGAGCGCCTGGCTGGTGACAGGGAAGGGTTCGGGGGTAGCAAGAAGCGATGGCACATAGCGTACCGTTGACACGCGGCGACATCTCACGGCGACGAGCGCTGGCCGCCGGCATTTTTGGCCTTGGCGGAGTGATTGGCGCAGTCTATATTGTGGCGATCCTGCGCTACCTGATTCCTGTGGGTTCATCGGGGAACACCGGCTACGATAACGTCGGCCCGACGTCCCAATTCAAGCAGGAGTTGCCGGTGCGGGTGCCGTTAGGCGCTGACGCGCAGGGAAACAACCCAACCGGTGGCGCCTGGATCATCCAACATAGCGCCACCAACTACACAGCCTTCGACATGCACTGCACCCATCTGAGTTGCCCGTATGCCTGGACTGGCGGCGCCACCTCGACCGATGGGGTGTTTGGCTGCCCCTGCCACGGCAGCATCTTTGCCAAAGACGGCAGTGTCATCAACGGGCCGGCGTTTGTACCCTTGCGCCGCCGTGATGTCAAGGTGCAAGGCAACAACCTGATGGTTGGCGGACTGATCTCGTAGGACAGCGAAAGGGAGGGGAGATATGGCAACGTTAGAACGGCGGCCGCGCCGCCGGGAGGCACTCATCGACTTCGCACCGATGGTGAGCGGACTGGATGAACGCGGCATTGGGGTCCACCGCGGTATCGGTGAATTCCTGCTGCACCCGGTGGACCGCTTCTCGAATATTTTGGACCTCGCCGGCGAGGTCACCTTGTTCCTGTTCATCAATCAGTTGATCACCGGCATCATGCTGGCGCTCTTCTATCGCCCCACGACGACCGACGCCTTCAGCAGCCTGCAAAACATCACCTACGTCGTGCCGGGCGGGGTGTGGATGCGCGGTCTGCACGTCTACGGCGCCAGTGCCATGGTCGTGACGGTGTTCATCCACATGTGCCGGGTCTTCTGGTACGGCGGGTACAAGAAACCCCGCGAGTTGACCTGGGTGCTGGGGGTGATCTTGCTGATCTCCACTCTGGCACTCTCGCTTACCGGCTACCTGCTCCCCTGGAATCAGGAGGCGTACTGGGCGAGCATCGTCGCCACGCAGATTCCCGGCTACACGCCCTTCATTGGCGATTGGGTGGTGTCGCTGATGCGCGGCGGTGGCGATCTGACGGGCGACACCATCACTCGCTTCTATACCGTGCATATGTTGATCCTCCCCGGCCTGTTGATGGGTGCGCTGGTCTTCCACCTGGCGCTGGTGATTCGCCAGGGTGTCTTCTTTCTGACTGAGGAGGCGATGTAGCATGAGCACGACATCTACCGAAATCCCGGCCGACGGAGCGGATCGGTTTGCCCGCCGCCAGCGCAGTTGGACCGGCGTGCCCGGCGTACCGGCCGCCGGCGCCGTCGTACTGAGCGACGAGGACGTGGCGACGGAGCGTGACTTGCGCCGGACCGTTGTCGGCGAGCACCTGCGACCCGGGTTGCGCGGCGCCTTTTTCCCAGACGCTATTTTTCAAACCACCCTGGTTGTTCTGGTCATCTTCGGCATTATGTTGTTGGTTACCCTCCTGATGCCGCCGACCGTCGGCTCGCCGGCTGAGCCGCTCAATCAAGAGCTATACTTGCCGCGTCCGGCCTGGTATTTCTACTTCCTGTTTCAGATCCTGGAATGGATGAAGGGGCCGATTTTTGTGCCGATCGGCACCTTCTTCCTGCCGAACATCGCGCTGATCGCACTCATCCTACTGCCGTTCTACGACCGTAATCCGGCGCGCAAGATCTGGAAGCGCCCCCTGGCTATTGTCTTCTTTGGCGGGTCCATGCTGTTCATTGCCGTGACGACCATCATCAATGTGGTGCAGGCGCCGCCGCAACCGACCAAGAACAACCAGAACCACGCGCCGGTGCAGAGTGGTCAACAGGCGGAAGTCGCCGGGGTGTATTTGACCTGGTAGTCCGCGGTGAACCTTGCCGTTCAAGAGAGCCGGATATTATGCACAGTGATGTCGTCCTGGTCGCACCGGTGCGGACGGCCATCGGCCGCTTCCAGGGCGGCTTCTGGAACACACCGGCGTCGGCTCTTGGCGCAGCGGTGATCCGCGCCACCTTGGAGCGCGCCAACGTCCAGCCCGGCGAGGTTGACGAGGTCATTATGGGCTGCGTCGGCCAGGTAGGCGACGACGCCTTCAATGCCCGCCTCTGTGCGCTGCGGGCTGGCTTGCTGGTGACCAGCCGCGCCTACAACGTCAACCGCCTCTGTGGCTCCGGCCTGCAAGCGATCTGCTCAGGCGCCATGGAACTGCTGACCGACCAGGCGCGCGTCGTCGTTGCCGGTGGCGACGAGAACATGACGAGGCAGCCCTACCTGCTGCCCAAGGCGGGCCTCGGCCAGCAATACGGCAACGCCACGCTGATCGACGGCACGCAGTCGCTCGTCACGGACCCCTTCGGCCACTACGCCATGGGCTGCACTGCCGAACGCGTGGCCGAGCGGTACGCCGTGTCGCGCAGCGATCAGGACGCCTTCGCGCTGGAGAGCCAGCGCCGGGCCGCCGCGGCCATTGCTGAACAGGCATTTGCTGAACAGATAGTTCCGGTGACGGTCCCTCAGCCCAAGGGCGAAGCAGTGATAGTCAGCCAGGACGAGCACCCGCGCCCAGACGTCACCGCCGAGCGCCTGGCGAGACTGCGGCCCGTCTTTCGGGAAGACGGCACTGTCACCGCCGGCAATTCCAGCGGGATCAACGATGCGGCATCGGCAACGGTACTCATGCGCCAGTCGGAAGCGCAGGCACGGGGCTGCCGTCCCACGGGTCGCCTGGCAGCCTGGGCCGTGGCCGGCGTTGAGCCGGAGATCATGGGCATCGCACCCATCTCGGCGGTGCGGCTGCTGCTCGCCAGAGCCGGTATGGCGCTCGGTGACATCGATCTGATCGAGTTGAACGAGGCGTTCGCCGCCCAGTCGGTCGCCGTGATCCGCGAGCTCGGCGTTGACCCGGAGAAGGTCAACGTCAACGGCGGCGCTATCGCCCTGGGCCACCCCGTCGGCGCGACCGGCGCCATCCTGGTCACCAAGCTGCTGTACGAGTTGCAGCATCGCGACCAGGAATGGGGCATCGTCACGCTCTGCATCGGCGGCGGCCAGGGCATCGCCGCCTTGTTTCAGCGCGCAACGTAAGGTCCGTTACGGCTTCATCACCGTCTGCGGCTTCTTCGGCAGCACCAGTGCTTCGCAGGTCAGCGCCATCAGGCCGCCGCTGACCCCCGCTTCCAACGAGCTGCGTGACACCTTGACGGCGTCCAGGATGCCGGCCTCAAAGACATCGACGAACGTGCCGCTGACCACATCGAAACCGTAGCCCTCCGGTTGGCGACCGAGTTGGTCGACGATGCTGGGGGCATGGTGCCCGCCGTTTTCAGCAATCGTGCGGAGCGGCGCTTCCAGGGCCCGCATGAGGATGCGGACGCCCATCTGCTCATCCCCGGTCGTCTCGGCTTCCAACGCTTTCAGGCTCTCGATGCAGCGAATGTAGCCGATGCCGCCACCGGGCACTACACCTTCGTCCAACGCGGCGCGTACCGTCCAGAGGGCGTCATCGACCTTCAGGCGCTTCTGCTTCTGCTCGGCTTCCGACGGGGCGCCGACCCAGATGGTGGCGATCCTTGCCTGCAGCTTGCCGAGCCGTTCCAGCACGCGCTCCTTCTCGTGGTCCATCTCTTCCAGATCGACCTCTTTGCGGATCTTGTCGGCACGCGCCTGGATGGCGACAGGGTTGCCGGCCGGACCGAAGACACGGAACTGCCCGCGGTTGACAACGATCTTCTTGGCGCGACCCAGGTCGTACAAGGAGGCTTCCTCCACCAGGTCGCCGCGCTCCTCGGAGATCATACGGGCGCCGACCGAGATCGCGAAATCCTCGGTGATGCGCACCCGGCGGTCGCCCGCGCTCGGCGCATTGCAGGCGACCGAGGTGACCATGCCACGCTGTTTGTTGACCACCAGCACGCCGATAGCGTCGCCGGACACGTCGTTGGCGAGCACGAAGAGGTCCTTCACACCCGCAGCGGCCAGCTTCTCCAGCAGCGGCGCCAACTGCTGCGCCTTATCCAGGTTACGGTCGGTGACGAGGATCAGCGGGTTCTCCAGCACCGCCTGCATGCGCGTTTCGTCCGTCACCATATAGGGGGAGACGTAGCCTTTATCCCACTCGATGCCGTCGGCAAAGGTCCAGACGATGTCCGTCTGGGCGGAGTCCTCGGCGTGCAGGACGCCTTCGCGGCCCACCGCGTTGAACATGGCCCCCATGACCTGGCCGACCCAGTTATCCGACGCCGCCGACTCGGCGACCTTGGCCACCTCTTCCCAGGTCTCGATCCGGCGCGCCTGCTCCAGCAGGGCCTGATCCGCCAGCTTCCAGGCGCGCTCGATGCCCCGTTTGAGCATCATGACGTTGCCGCCGGCCGCGGCGTAGCGCGTTGCCTCATCAAGCAGGCTCTGCGCTACGACCGCCGCGGTGGTCGTGCCGTCGCCGGCGTTCTCGCCGGCACGCCAGGAGAGCTGGCGGCAGAGCATGGCCCCCATGTTCTCGTAGCGGCCGGGCAACTCGATCACCCGCCGGGCGATGGTCGCCCCGTCGTCCAGGATTTCCGGTATGCCGGAGGTGTACATCTTGGCGATGGCCACGTAGCGAGCCTTGGGACCGAGCGTGATCTTCAGCAGGTCCGCCATTGTGTCGAAGCCACGTTTCATGGCGATCCGCGCGTCGGGACCGATCATGACATAGTCGTTGTACGCGGCCTTGCGGACGCGTATTTGCGGCGTGCGGCGAGAGCCAGTCACCATATCGTCGTTATTCCCACCCAGTCCAATATCACTCAAAATTCCGCTTTGTGTTCGAAGTACACGCCGGTCCAGCGCCGTTTGCCGAATGGCCCAGAGAGAAGCCGGCAGATGCAGTAGGGGGACAGATGCCCGCTCCAGCCTGCGCAACCCTATACCGGCACGACGCGTCCCGACGAATACGTCGATACCCTCTATTTGACACTACAGCCCATCACTCTGTCAAGTCGGTGGGACTGTTCGGGTATGCTGGGAGTCTGCTCTGCTAAGATGTCAGCGTTGCCCGCTGCGAGCAGCCGCCGCGCAACCGGCCCTGGGGAAGACGCGCCGCCGACTTTCGCGACCCCGCCGGCTATACCGTGGAACTGGTTGGGCCGTTGAAAGCGTGAGGGAATAGGCGGATGCGAGTCATTATCACCGGAGGTACCGGACTCATCGGCAGGGCACTGGCAGCAGAACTGGCGGCCGGTGGTCGGGAGGTGGTCGTCCTGAGCCGGTCGCCGGAGCGGGCCGCCAACTTGCCGGCCGGCGTGCGTGCCGAACGCTGGGACGGCCGTACTGCAGGTGGATGGGGCGCCCTGGCTGATGGCGCCGAAGCCATCGTCAACCTGGCGGGTGAGAACCTGGCAGCCGGTCGCTGGACACCGGCCCGCCGGCGTACGATTCGCGAGAGCCGGCTGCAAGCCGGGCAGGCGGTCGTCGACGCCATCCAGGCTGCCGCGCTAAAGCCACGCGTGCTGATCCAGGCCTCTGCTGTCGGCCTGTACGGACCACACGGCAATGAAACGATCACCGAAGCGACAGCAGCCGGCTCCGACTTCCTAGCACAACTGTGCGTAGCCTGGGAAGCCTCCACGGCAGCGGTGGAGGCGTGGGGCGTGCGCCGCGCCATCGTCCGCACCGGTATCGTCCTGAGCGCCAGTGGCGGCGCCCTGCCGCGGCTGGTACTGCCATTCCGCTTCTTCGCCGGCGGAAGGCTGGGGAGCGGTCGGCAATGGTACCCCTGGATTCATCAGGTCGATGAGGTGGCGGCGATCCGCTTCCTGCTCGACACCGAGGCGACCACCGGCGCCTTCAACCTGACCGCGCCGAATCCGTTGACCAACAAGGCGCTGGCCCACGTCATCGGGAAGGTACTGGGGCGTCCGGCGCTGGCGCCGGCGCCGACGTTGGCCTTGCGCCTGTTTATGGGTGATATGGCTACCATCGTCCTGGATGGTCAACGTGCGCTGCCCGCGCGACTGCTGGAAGCCGGCTACCAGTTCCGCTTTTCCAGCGCGGAGGCAGCGCTGCGCAACCTGCTTGATTAACTCCAACGGCACGGGAAATCCGGCACGACATCTGCTTCCTGAGTCGACCTGGCAGGGTCTTTACGCGCATTTTGCACTTCTGCGCGATGTAGCCCATTAGAATGACCTGGATGGAGGGGGCAAATGGCAGGACACACGGGAAGGTCTCAGGCGTGAGGGCGCCGGCGCGCACGGCGGCAACCGCGGGCGGACAGGCTGCCGGAACCGGCGCCGTTCCTTGCTTTAACGAATCGACAGGGACAGCGCGACGATCTCGCCGCGACATCTTGACTCTCACGCTCGCCGCACTGGTGGCTGGCGGCCCACTGGCCGCCTGCTCCGTACCACGGGCCGCCGCGGCGCAGTCACCAACCTCGGTTCCCAACGCCACCCTCGCCACACTATCGCCTTTACCGTCAGCGGCGGCACTGGCACAGGTAGCCGCCAGTGGCAGTACCACGACGGCCGGTAACGTCGCCGCCGCGCCGCCCAACGTCGTACTCGTCACGATCGATGCCCTGCGGGCCGACCAGCTCGGCGCCTACGGACATCCCTTCGTGAAGACGCCGGCGCTCGACCGCCTGGCCTCTCAGGGGGCGCGCTTCACCTCTCACATGGTCCAGGAACCGCAGACCGACCCGTCGCACGCCTCCATTTTTTCCGGCATGTATCCTTCCAGCAGCGGCGTGCGGGTCCACATGGTGGACAAACTGCCGGATTCGCTGGAGACGCTGGCCACCCTCTACTCCAAGGCCGGCTACGCAACCGCCGGACTCTTTAGCTGGATGAGCCTGGAGGCACAATACTGCAACTTGCAACGCGGCTTCGGCGTCTATCAGGACCTGACGTCGACGCTGGCGACGCCGACGCCGACAGCCGCCGGCGCAGCGTCGGACTCCCCCAAAGGCCGGGCCGACCTGACGACCAATGCGGCCATCAGCCAGTTGAAGGCTTTTGGCGCCCGACCGTTCTTTCTGTGGGTCCACTACTTCGACTGCCACACGCCCTATGACCTGCCAAGCTCGGCACTGGACCAGTACGATCCGGGCTATGCCGGAACTATTCAAGGCAGCTCGGCCACGGTCGAGGCTTTGCGCGGCGGTCAGTTGCAACCGCCCGAGCCGGATATCATCCGCCTGATGTCGCTCTACCAGGCGGAGATTACCTACCTCGACAGCCAGATCAGCCGCCTGTTCGGCGCCCTGGACGACCTGAAGTTGACGCAGAACACGATCGTTGCCGTCACTGCGGACCATGGGGAGAGCTTCGCCGAGCATGCCGAGTTCATCGTCGGTGGCGACTTCTTTCACCCCTGTGGTCTGTACAACCCGGAAGGCCGGGTACCGCTCCTGTTTCGCTACCCGCCCCGCGTGCGGCCCGGCAGTGTTGTTGATGCGCCGACGCAGGCGATTGACCTGCTGCCAACGTTGTTGCAAATGAGCGGCCTGCCAGTACCGGCGCAGGCCCAGGGTTCCAGCATGTCCGGACTGTTCGACGGCAGTGACGACGGGGCATCGCGCCTGGCCTACGCCTCCATGCCGGATTATGTCTTCACTGCCCTCACCACGCCGCGCTGGAAGCTGATTCAGAACAACGCCACCGGTGAGCACCGCCTCTTCGATCGCTCGCGAGACCCTGATGAGCGCCTGGACCAGCTCGCCATTGAGCCTGCCGTAGCGACCGAGATGACTGCACAGTTGCAGAACTGGATGAAGGCCGTCAAGATTTCTTCTTGACACACGTCCCAGTCGGGACCGCCGTGCGGCCCGGGTTGGAGCACGCTGGGCGGTATACTGTGCGGTCGTGAGGCGGCAAACGCGCAGGTGAACGCGCGGCGGCGGAGGCGACGTGGCGGTTCTTCCCATCTTGACCGGCGACCAACCGATACTCCGTCAACAGGCCAAGAAAGTTGCGAAGGTCGACCGCTCCATCCAGAACTTACTTGATGATATGCTGGAAACCATGCGAGTTGCCCCCGGCATCGGCCTGGCGGCCAACCAGGTAGGGCGACTCTTGCGCCTCATCTCGGTCGAGGTCGAGGATACCGTCTATCAACTGGTCAACCCGGAGATCGTCAGCAGCGAAGGCGAAGCCGTGATCGAAGAGGGCTGCCTCAGTCTACCGGGCTACTATGCCGAGGTGCGGCGCCCAGCCAAAGTCGCGGTGAAGGCGCTCACGCGCAACGGTAAGCAGGTGCGGATTAATGCCGACGGGATGTTAGCCCGCGTGCTGCAGCACGAGATTGACCACCTCAACGGTGTCCTGTTCATCGACCGGCTAGACAACCTGAATGACCTGCGCTACGTATCACCCGAAGAAGAGGCGCAAGAACTCAAGGTGTGACGTGCGCTGAGGCGGCGCCCTCAGCCCTTCTTGCGCGCCTTGCGTTCCTTATTCCCCTTCTTGTCTTTACTGCGTGCCAGGGCCGCTGCCACCGGCGGCAGTGACTGCACAACCGGCTCATCCATCGCGATCACGAGAGCGACCCCATCCACCGAGTCATTCGTCACCGGCGCTGCCCGCGTGACAACCAGTTCCTTGATCTCGTCGAGCGTTTGGCGGATCGCGCGCAACTCCAGCAGCATGGCGGCGGTGCTGCTATTCGGTATGGGCGCTTGCTTCACAGGGGCTTCGGCCATGGGACCACCTTTCTGTCGACTCGCTGCGTGTTCCTTCGGCACGGCGGACGGAATGCCACGCAGCGTCCACCAACCAGGAGCCAGGCCCCATTGTTCCATGTGGGTCCGCAGCGTGCATGCCCGGCGACTAAAGTCGCGGCTACCATGGCGAAGCGGGTGCCTTCTGGGCGCTGCGCGGACTCGTTTCCAGCCCGCGAAGGCGGGCTTCGCTCGTTCGTAGGCGCGACTTCAGTCGCCGGCCATCGACACGCGAACCGGGGCCAGCCTTTGTCGATGCACCTTAAACCAGTCCAAAATTTAAGCGGCCGCGCCGCCGCTAGCATCATCCGCGGCGTCCTAACGCCCGCTTGCAGTGCTACACTGCCGCAACAACGCCATCTGGAGAGCCCACACATGCCGAAACACGCGCGCATTTTGCTCGTAGAAGATGAACCGGTCTTCGTTGACACGCTGCGTTTCCAGTTGCAGCGCGAAGGCTACGAGGTGCGCGTCGCGCCGGATGGGAACACCGCAATGGCAGCGGTCCAACGCGCCAAGCCCGATCTCATCCTTCTTGACCTGATATTGCCGGGGATGGACGGTATGGAAGTCTGCCGGCGCATCCGGGCAGAAACGTCCACGCCAATTATCATGCTGACGGCGCGCACCGGCGTCGGTGACAAAGTCACTGGCCTGGAGGCGGGAGCCGACGACTACGTCACCAAGCCGATCCAGATGCGCGAACTGCTGGCCCGCATTAAGGCGGCGTTGCGGCGCGCCCAGTTGCCACCAGCCGCAGAAACAACGATGATCATGACCATCGGCGACCTGCGCATCGATCTGGGCCGTCACTCGGTGTTCGTTGGTGATCGGGAGGTACCATTGCGAGCAAAGGAGTTCGTTTTGTTGACCTTTCTCGCCCGCAATGCCGGCCAGGTCGTGACCCGCGAGCAGATCATGCGGCGCGTGTGGGGCGTTGATGATGCGGAGGACAGCCGCACCGTCGACGTCCATATCCGCTGGCTGCGCGAAAAAATCGAAGAGGATCCCAGCCACCCCGTCCGCTTGCAGACAGTACGCAACGTCGGCTACCGCCTTGCGGGCTGAGCAGATGCCGCCTACAACCCGTCTACGCCTTCTGCTCGTCACCGGCACGACCGCCGCCTGCTGCATTGTCCCCCTGGTAACGGTCCTGGTCGTGACGCGCGGCGACGTTCCTGCCGGGCTGCTCGCCGCCGTCATTGGCGTGCTGTTGGGCAGCATCTGTGGGCTGGCGGTCGCGCAGTGGGAGCGGACGGCGCGCCGCCACCTCGTGCCGGCGAGCGATGCAGGCCCGGCGGTGGATGAGCACTCGCTGGTCGATCCGACAAACGCTGTCGCCCTCTTCGCACGGCAGCACGACGTGTTGACCTCCGTGCTTTCCGCAATGCTCGACGGCGTGCTGCTGTTGGACGCCAGGGGACGCCTCGTCTTTAGCAACGCCACAGCCCGGCGCCTCCTGCCGGCGGAATCCGACCTCACCGTCACCGACGGTGATCTCGCGCTCACCTTCAAGGATGACCGCCTGGCGACCATGGCAGAACGTGCCTTGCTGGGCGAGACCCTGGACGAGACGCTGAACCTGGATGACGGACGTCTTACGCTCCGGCTGCACGCCGTACCGCTGGCAGGGGATGGGGCTGGGGTCATCCTGGTCTTGCACGACATGACCGAGGCCCGACGGCTGGACCGCGTGCGGCAGGAGTTCGTCGCCAACGCCTCGCACGAGTTGCTGACCCCCATCGGCACCGTGCGCGCCCTGGCCGACACGCTGGCGCGCGGCGGCATGGAAGACCGCAAGGCCGCACGTCGTTTTCTCAAGCAACTGCGCGTCGAGGCGGACCGCCTGACGGCGCTGGCCCGCGACCTGGTGGATCTCGCGCAAGCGCAGGCCGACGAACTACGCCTGGACCTGAAGCCGACTGACGTGAGCGAGGTCATCGCCACGGTGCTGGAGCGGCTCCACGCCCCGGCGTCCAGAGCGGGTGTGACGCTGGATGCCGTCTGGGGGGCCAGCCCACCGCCAGTGCTCGCAGACGCGGCGCGCCTGGAACAGGTGTTGATCAACCTTGCCCAGAACGCCATCAAATTTACGGGGGCCGGCGGTCGCGTCACGCTCACCACCGAGGCGCGCCAGGACGACCTGCTGATTCGCGTCGCGGACACAGGCGTCGGCATTGCGCCGGACGACCTGGCCCGCATCTTTGAGCGCTTCTACAAGGTGCGCGGCGCGGCTGGCTCGGCCGGCGGCACCGGCCTGGGGTTGGCGATCGTGCGGCACCTCATGGCGGCGATGCAGGGAGCGGTGACGGCAGAGAGCCAGCCAGGACGCGGTTCGACCTTCACCGTGACCCTCCAGCGCGCCGTATAGGGCTGGTTGGGAGGCCCCCTCCGGCTCGCACCGCT